>NKIM01000003.1 GCA_002255955.1 Burkholderiales bacterium PBB2
CGTCAAGTTCAGGGCCTGGATGGCGGCGCTGGCGGTCTTGCGGATCACATACAGCTTGCGCTCCAAAGCGTCCTGCACGATCACATCGGCGCCACGGCCGATGAAGATCTGGCGCATGACCGGCTCTTTTTCACGGACGCGGGGCGACATGGGCATCTCGCGGTTCACCGGCACATCGCGCCAGCCCAAGACCACCTGGCCTTCGGCCTTGACGGCGCGCTCGAGTTCTTGCTCGCAAGCCATGCGCGAAGCGTGCTCTTTGGGCAAGAAGACCATGCCCACACCGTACTCACCAAAAGGCGGCAGGTTGATGCCCTGCTTGGCCATTTCTTCGCGGTACAGCGCATCGGGCAACTGGATCAGGATACCGGCACCGTCGCCCATGAGCGCGTCCGCACCCACAGCACCCCGGTGGTCCAAGTTTTCAAGAATCTTGAGGGCCTGCGTCACGATGGCATGGCTCTTTTGACCTTTGATGTGGGCGACAAAGCCGACACCGCAAGCATCGTGCTCATTGGCCGGGTCATAGAGTCCGGTCGATTGGAAATGTTCTTTATCGGCTGCCGTGGACATGGCGCACTCCTAGGGTTTTTACGCAGGGGGCTGAGTTTACTGCACTGCAACAACAATGCCAAGACAATTAATTGGGGTCAGATCCCAATTAATTTGACTTTTGTTTTGCTCAGCTTTTTATTGGGGACAGATCAATCAATCTGTCTGTTTGAAAGGCCGCCCAGCCTTGCCTGGCAAGAGGCGGCGCGGTGTCAGCTCTTTGAGTTCAGCAACGAATCTGGGGGAGCCCAGAGCCCAACCGGACAAAGCACTTCGGGTCAACTGCTCTTTTTCGGCTGCTGACAAGCCCGCCTGGACCAAGGACAGATACGCCGCTTCGCGAGCGAATGGCGTGTTGCCCAATCCCCAAAACAGGGCATGCGGGGTCACCAATTTGTCGCTCAACTGCCCAATACAGTGCCTGTGGCTGGACCACTTGTAATCTGCCGGTTCTTGCACCATGCCCGCCCGCACTGGGTTCAGGTCGATGTAGACCATGCACGCCAAAAGATAGCGCTCACTCTCAATCAAATTGCTGCGGTAGCGCCCTTCCCACAAGGTACCGGTTCGCTGGTGACGCAAATTGAAGTAGCGCACATAGCTGCGGCCCACCGCCTGCATGAGCTTGGGCAAACCCTCATCGGTTTGGGGCGTAGCCAGCAAATGCAGGTGGTTGTCCATGACGACATAGGCATGGATGGCCACTTTAAAAATGGCCGCCTGCTCGACCAACAAGGCCCACAATCTCTCGCGATCGGCATCGTCCCGAACGATGGCTTGGCGGTCATTGCCCCGCTGAATGACGTGGTGCGTGTATCCGGCAACGGTGAGTCGGGGCTGGCGGGCCATGGGGTGAACTCAGAAATTCAAAACCCGAGTTTAATTGGGATCTGACCCCAATTAAACTTAGGGATATCGAGAGCCCATCAAGTCTTCAATCCCGAACTCCTTGAGTAGCGCCTGCAAGCGCTCACCGGCTGAGCGCTTTTTCTGGCCGGTGTACTTGGCCAAAATCAGCTCGTTTTTCATCGAGTGCTCCCAGCCGACCAACTCGGTCACGGTGACCGCATAGCCTTGTGACTCCAAGTACAGGCAGCGCAGCACATTGGTCAGCTGGCTGCCCACTTCACGGGTGTGCAAAGGGTGACGCCACAGCTCGGCCAGCGGGGTGCTCTGTAAATTCAGCGCCTTGTTCTGGTTGAGCGCACGGGCCAGCTCGGCTTGGCAACAAGGCACCAGCACCATGTACTTGGCTTTCTTTTGCAAGCCAAAGGCAATCGCATCGTCGGTGGCGGAGTCGCAGGCGTGCAGTGCGGTGACCACGTCGATCTGCTCGGGCAACTCGCTGCTTTGGGTGGACTCGGCCACGCTCACGTTCAAAAAGCGCATGCGCTCAAAGTGCAGCCGCTCGGCCAGGGCCTTGGACGACTCGACCAGCTCACTGCGCGTTTCGATGCCGTAGATCGTGCCTTGGCCCAGCGCTTTGAAAAACAGGTCGTAAATGATGAAGCCCAGATACGACTTGCCTGCGCCGTGGTCGGCCAGCGTGGGGCCTGTGTCGCTGGCGGGCAATTCGAGCAGCAATTTTTCGATGAACTGGAACAGGTGGTAGACCTGCTTGAGCTTACGGCGCGAGTCCTGGTTGAGCTTGCCGTCTCGCGTGAGGATGTGCAGTTGTTGGAGCAGCTCGACCGATTGGCCGGGGCGTACTTCGGGAGGCAAGGCCTGGCTGTCAAGGGAGGGTGTTTTTTTCTTCATGGTGTGGCGTCCACATCCAGCTGCTTCCAGCCCTGAAGGCCCAACTTTTCCATCGTCACCATATTGGTCTCGTAAATCATCTCGGCTTCGGGGAATGCTTCCACCGCCCGGTCAATGCTGGCTTCGCGGATCAGGTGCAGCGTGGGGTAAGGCGAGCGGTTGGTGAAGTTGGTGATGTCGTCTGGCTCGGTGTCCGCAAACTGGAAGTCGGGGTGAAAGCTCGCGATCTGGAATTCGCCCTCCAGATCCAGCTCCTGCAACACGCCATCGGCTTCATCGAGGAAGTCATTGAAGTCCAAAAAATCGCGCAGCATCTGCGGCACGATGAGCAGCACCGTCTCGCGCTCTTCGGCCGGCAAGGCGGCCAAGGCTTGCAGTTGCTCGATCAACTCATCGCGCAGGCCTTCCAGGCCTTTGGCCTGGCTCACCGCGTAATGGATTTGGCCCTTCACATGGGGGGCCTTGGCAAAAGGGCACAGGTTCAGGCCGATCACGGCGCGCTCAAGCCAGCGCACGGTGTCGGCGATCTCGATCTGAGGGGAAGAAATCTCGGTCATGCGTCGATTGTGCCTGCGCGGCGCATGCCCTCAGACGGCGGGCTCATACGCCTTGACGCGTCAACAAACGCGCCGCCAACCAAGCCAAGCCCGCACCCACCACACAGCACCCCACCGTGACCAGCGGCGTGAACTGCCAGCCCCCTGCACGCGCCGCCACAGCCGCCACCACGGGCGGCCCCACGAACTGGCCCAGCGCCGACATCTGCTGCACCCAGCCCACGGTGGTGGCCACCTGCTGCTCGCCAGGGGCCAGGCGCACCGCCAGACTGAACAAAGTGCCGGGCACCAAGCCACCCATGCCCGAGAACAAGAGCACACCAGCAAAACGCAACCAGGGCGCGCCTTCGGTGAAAGAAGCAAAGGCCAGCGTGCTGCCCATCGCCATGGCGCCGAAGCCCAGCCACAAAGTCGAGCGCGGTGCCCAGCCGCGTTGAAGCAAACGGCCCGAAGCCATGTTGCCCGCCATGTTGACGGCAGCGGCCAAGGCCGTGAGCACGCCCAGCAAAGCACCACTCACGCCCGCCGCCGCGTAGATGGACGGCAAAAAGCCCACCACAGCCAACCACTGGCCGGAATACATGCCAAAAGTCAGCGCCACCCACCAAGGGCCCGGGGCGCTCAAGGTCAGGCGCAATCGGGTCCAAGCGCCCTGCCCGCCTTGGGCCACGTCGGCCACCGGATCGGCGGGCACCAAGCGGTAAAGCCAAAGTGCCATGGCCAGCGACACCGCCGCGAACAGCCACCACCAAGCGCCCCAACCCCACACCGGAATGAACACGGGCCCCAGAAAGAGGGCCAGCGCCGTGCCCGTGGGCATGTAGGCACCCCACACACCCAGCATGCCGGGCAGCTGTGCAGGCGGTACCAAGCGGCGGATCAAAGCCGGGGCTGGCAAAGCCACCAGCAAAAAGCCCAAACCCTCCAAGGCCCGCAACACCAACAAGGCCTCAATCGTGGTGGCCCACCCGCCCAAACCGCTGGCCAGCGCCAGCAGGCACAGCCCGCGCACCATGCTGCGCTTGAGCCCCATGCCATCGGCCAGCAAGCCCATGAAGACCGCCAAGCTCAAGCCCGCGACCTGCACAGTCGACAACAAAAAACCGGACTGCACCAATGTCAGGCCCAGCTCGGCCTGCAGCGCGGGCAAAGCCGGGGGCAATTTGCCCACCTGCAAGGCCGCCACGCCACCGGCCAAAACGATCAGCCAGGCGGTCGATTTAGAAGGGTTCATGAAAACTGTTCACAGCAGCTTGCGCCCCGTGAGGCGTTCGTGTTCGCGCAAGGCAAAGCGATCGGTCATGCCCGCGATGTAGTCCGCCACCGAACGGTGCGCATCGGCACGCAAAGCAAAGTCTTCGCGCATCTCACTGGGACTGGCCACATAGGCCGCAAACAATTCGCGCACGCCCTGCTGGGCTTGCCCGGTGGTCTGCATCACTTGCGGGTGGCGGTACAAATGGGCGAACAAAAATTTCTTGAGCTCTGCGCTGCGGGCCTTCATGGCTGGACTGAAACCCACCAGTGGTCCCGCCAAGCGCGCCTCGTCCACCGACTGCACACCGGCTTGCGCCACCGCCTGGCGTGTGGTGTCGATCACGTCATAGACCTGGTCGCTCAGCATGCGGCGGATGGTCTCGTACAAAAGCCGGCGGGGCTTGCCCAACAAGTCGGGATGCTCGCCCAGCGCTTGCCGGTGGTAATGCGCGAACAGCTCCACTTCCAGCAATTGCTCGGTGCTGATCAGACCCGAACGGACGCCATCGTCGATGTCGTGCGCGTTGTAGGCAATGGCATCGGCCAAATTGCACAGCTGCGCCTCCAAGCTGGGTTGGGTGCGGTCGATGAATCGCCGCGCCACGCCGCTTGGCTCGGCCCGCTCCAGTTGCTCGGCGTTCGTTTTGGAGCAGTGCTTGAGCACGCCTTCGCGGGTTTCAAAACTCAGGTTGAGGCCATCAAAGGCCGGGTAGCGCTCTTCCAATGTGTCCACCACCCGCAGGCTTTGCAGGTTGTGCTCAAAGCCGCCGTGTTCGGTCATGCATTCGTTGAGCGCATCCTGGCCAGCGTGGCCAAAAGGCGTGTGGCCCAGGTCATGCGCCAGCGCAATCGCCTCGACCAGGTCTTCGTTCAAGCCCAAAGCACGGGCGATCGACCGGCCCAGCTGCGCCACCTCCAGCGAATGGGTCAAACGGGTGCGAAACAAATCACCTTCGTGGTTGAGGAACACCTGCGTCTTGTAGACCAGCCGCCGAAACGCGGTGGAGTGCACGATGCGGTCGCGGTCGCGCTGGAAAGCATTGCGGGTGGGCGCGGGCGGCTCGGCATGCCGGCGGCCACGGGATTGAAAAGGATCGCACGCCAAATGGGACAAACTGCCCGGGTGCTCGGCCTGCAAATGCAGCGTGGACACCATCGCCTCAGGCGCAGCAGGCATTGATCACGTCGCGCACCAGGGCATCGGGTGCGCCGCACACGGTGGCCTGACCGGGCCCGTCGATCACGACGAACTGGATGTCTCCGCCAATGGCTTTCTTGTCCAGCCGCATGTGTTCGATGTAATGCCCGGCGTTGTCGGCCGCATCGATGACGGGACCGCGCACCGGCAAGCCGGCCCGCTCGATCAGGGCCTTGAGGCGCGCCACAAAAGCCGCGTCCACTTTGCCCAAGCGCAGCGACAACTCGGCCGCCATGACCATGCCACAGCCCACGGCCTCGCCGTGCAGCCAGACGCCAAAGCCCAGACCGGCCTCGATGGCGTGGCCGAAGGTGTGGCCAAAATTCAAGATGGCACGCAAGCCCGCTTCGCGCTCGTCTTGGCCGACCACCCAGGCCTTGATCTCGCAGCTGCGCTTGACAGCATGGGCCAGTGCTTGAGGCTCTTGCGCCATGAGCGCACCGATGTTGGCCTCGATCCAATCGAAGAACGCCATGTCGGCGATCGGGCCGTATTTGATGACTTCGGCCAGGCCCGCGCTCAGCTCGCGTGCGGGCAGTGTGGCCAGGGTGCTCAGGTCGCAGACCACGCGCACCGGCTGGTAAAACGCGCCGATCATGTTCTTGCCCAGCGGGTGGTTGATGGCGGTCTTGCCGCCCACGGAGGAGTCCACTTGCGACAGCAGCGTGGTGGGCACCTGCACAAAGGGCACACCGCGCATGTAGCTGGCGGCCGCAAAACCGGTCATGTCACCGACGACACCGCCGCCCAAGGCATACAGCACCGTCTTGCGGTCGCAGCCTTTGCCCAGCAGAGCGTCAAAAATCAGGTTCAGGGTCTGCCAATCTTTGTGCGCCTCGCCATCGGGCAGCACCACGGTGTGGACTTGTGGGTAATGCGGGCTGATCGCGCTGCGCAAAGCGGCTTCATAAAGCGGCTCAATGGTCGCATTGGTCACGATCATGGCGGTCTGCGCCTTGGGCAAACCCGTCCAAGTTTCGGGCCGGCTCAGCAGGCCTTGGCCAATGTGGATGTCGTAACTGCGGTCGTCCAGCGAAATGGCGACCTGTTCAAGGGCGTGTGTGGTCTCAGACATAGCCCTCAAGTGTAGGGCTTTGCCATGACACTCAGCTGGCGGCCTGGGGGGCGGGGCTCTCGGGCTTGGCGGGCAACTGGCCCGAGAGTTCGAGCTGCATGATGATCATGTTGACCAAGGTGGCCACCGAAGGGCGGCCCGTGTCGATCACATGGTGGGCTGTGGCGCGGTACAGCGGGTCACGCGCTTCAAACAAGGCGCGCAGCCGCGCCATTGGGTCGTCCACCTGCAACAAGGGGCGGCCAGTGTCGTGACGCACGCGGCGGTAAACGTCTTCGGGTGCCGAGCGCAGGTAAATCACATGCCCTCGGTCGTACAGGTGTTGGCGGTTGACCTCGCGCAAGACGGAGCCGCCACCGGTGGCCAAAACGCCAGGGTGGTTTTGGCTCAGGTCGTCCAGCACTTGCTGCTCCACATCGCGAAAATTCTCTTCGCCTTCGCGGGCGAAAAATTCCCTGATCGAGCAGCCCAGTCGGGCTTCAATCACATGGTCGGAATCCACAAAAGGCAAACCCAGGCGGCGAGCCAACTGCCGGCCGATGGTGGTTTTGCCCGAGCCCGGAAGGCCCACGAAGATGATGCTCAAAGGGAAATCTCACACAGAAAATTCGGCCCGCCACAGCGAAAAACGGCGTGCCAAAAGAGGCCCCAAGTGTATTCGACCAAGGCCAGGCTGTCGCCAAAGGCGGGTCAGCGTGCTGGCGTGGTGGCCAGATCCGTGACCACACGGGGCGTCAGGAAGATCAGCAATTCCGATTTGCGCCGAGTGGTGTTGCGGTTTTTGAACAACCAGCCCAAGCCCGGCACATCGGCCAGACCCGGCAACTTGGCTTCGTCGTTGCGGTCGGCATCTTCGTAAATGCCGCCCAACACCACGGTGCCGCCATCGTCCACCTGCACCTGGGTTTTGACGTGCTTGGTGTTGATGGCGTAGCCCGCCGGGGTCAGCTGCCCTACGCTGTCGCGGTTGACGTCCACATCGAGCACCACCGCACCCTCGGGCGTGATTTGCGGGGTGACTTCGAGCTTGAGGTTGGCCTTGCGGAAAGTGATGGCCGTCACGCCAATGCCCGAGGACATCTGATACGGCAGCTCAGTGCCCTGCTCGATCAGCGCCTTGGTCTGATCGGCCGTGATGACCCGAGGGCGAGACACCACTTTGCCCCGACCATCGGCCTCCAGCGCAGAGATTTCGACATTGAGGAACCGGTCTGCCGCCGCATTGAACAGGGACACAGCAAAGCTTGAAGGCACGTTGAGCGTTTGACCGGCCTGGCCAGCTGGCAGGTTAACTTGGTTGCCCGTCACCACACCGGCCCCCGTGGTGGCGTTGGTGGCCCCCAACTGGGCGTTTTTGCCGGCCAGGCCCACACCCCAACGCACCCCCAGCGATTGGCCAAATTGGTCATCGGCTTCGACGATCTGCGCTTCAATCAGGATCTGACGCACGGGCACATCCAGCTTCTGGATCATCTGCCCCACCTCGGCCAATCGGGCGGGAACGTCCATGATGAAAAGTTGGTTGGTGCGCGGTTCGGCCAGGGCAGTGCCTCGGGCGCTCAGCCAGCGCGAGGGCGTGGCCCCTTGACCCGTCCCGCCCACCAAGCGCTGCACCACTTCGGTGGCGCGGGCATATTTCAGGCGCAAGGACAGCATCTGCAAAGGGCTGACCGATTCAAGGGCCGTTTGTGATTCCAGATGCTTTTTCTCGCGCAAGGACCATTCATCTCGGGGCGCGACCCACATCACCGTGCCCTCGCGCCGGGAGGCCAGGCCCTTGGACTCCAGCACCACGCTCAGCGCCTGCAGCCAAGGCACTTCCCGCAACCGCACCGAGACCTGGCCGCTCACCGCATCGGAAATCACCATGTTCAGGCCGGTGAATTCGGCAAACACCTGCAGCAAAGCGCGAATGTCGATGTTCTGAAAATTCAGGCTGATCGGCTGCCCATCGGCCGTGATGGCTGACCGGATGGCAGGGCTTGCGCCATCCAGATCCACAACTGGCGGGCTCTGTGCGGGGGCGGCCCCCATGGCCAGGCTGGCCGCCAAGCCCAACAAGATGCCTTGACTTGTCATCGCCCACCCCCTTTGAGTTCGACCCGCTGCCCTTGCGGCGTTCGCAGCACCACGCCATCTACCCCAATGGCCGCCACTTTGTGGCCCTCCCGGCTGACCCTTTGGCCCACCCGCACCGCGATCCACGCCCCGCCTGCGCTGAGCACCGCGCGCGGATCCGCGCCCTGCTGCCAAGTGCCCAGCCATCGGATGCGCTCCAGAGGCCAGGTCACGGGGTCATCGGTCTGAGGGACTGGTTCTCTGGCCGCGGTTGGCGTCTCGGCACTTGGCAAGTCCGAACGTGCTGCGCCAAAGATGTCCGCACCGATAGCCTCAGCCATCGCGGTACCCGAAGGCCAGGAAATCTCAAAGGTCGAGCCCGGCCTGGACCACAGGTGAAGCACCACCTCGATTTGCACCCCAGAAGGCGCCAGGGACAAGACGCTCATGCGCTCGATCGACAACACCGGACCGGCTGCGCTCAAGATTTGCCAGGCACGTGCCCAATCGGCGTAAGCGCCGGTCATGCGAAGGGCCACGCTTTGCGCTTTGAGGGACCCTGCGGCCACCTCGGGCAAGGCACGCAAAGCCTGAACCTGCAAGCGCTGGTGGATCAAGAACTGCCGGAGTGCCGCTGCCGCGTCAGGCGGCCAACGGCCGGGCAAACGCGGCCACAGCGCTGCGCTGCCATGGGCCTGAGGCTCCAAGGCCGCAGGCACCGTGACCACGGCACTTTGAGCGGACCATTGCGCCTGCGCTGCAGCCCATTTTTGGCCCGCGTCCTCATGGGCCTCCCACACCTCGCTGAAGGCCCACCCCACCATCACCGCACCCCAAACGGCGCCCACCCAAGCCCAAGCATGGCCTTCGATTTGCCGCACGCACCAAGCCCCCACAGCAGGCCAATCCCTGCGGCCATGCCACTGCGAGGCAGAGGTTGGCACCATCGTGGTCATGGCTTGCTCCGCTGGGATGGTCCCGAGCCAAAAGCCAGTGCAGGCCAGCTGGCCTGCCAAGCAAATGACACGGTCTGTCCCTGGGTTGCATCGGCCTCCAGGCTTTGCAATGCCAAAGGCACGCCCCAGCGTTCAGTCAAGGCCTGTGCAGCGCGACCGATGGCCTGCGCATCCAGCGCTTGCCCATGCACATCGATGCGTCCTGACTCCACCTGCAGTCGTTGCAGACGCAGGCCATGTTGGGGCAGCACCTCTTGCAGACCGTTGTGCAACTGCCCCCAAGCCAGTTGCTGCGTTTGCAAGGGTCCCAGCTGGGTCACGACCTGTTGCATCTGTTGGTTGTGCGCGCGCCGCTGCTGCCCGGCCAGCACCTGGCGATGCCGTTCGTCAAGCTGGGCCTGAAGCGACTGGGTTTCGACCTTCAAAGTGTCAGCTCGCCAAGACAAAGCCAACAAGGCAGCCCCTGCCAGCAAGGCCCCAGCGCCCGCCCCCAGCAAGCCTTCACGGCCGTGTCGGCGCAAGCGTTGCTGACGCGCCAATGTCGGGTAACGCAAGAGGTTGAGGCCAGCGTTCATGTCCACGCCTTCAAGGCCAACCCGCAAGCGACCAATCGGGGGCCCACGGGCGATGCCAAGAGCTCTTCCAGCGCCCCCTTTTGTCCTGAGGTGAAGAGTGCAGACGTCTCCAAGGCCTGAGCGCTGGGCTCGTAGGACAGCCTGAATTGCCAGTCTTGAGGGGCCTGCTGCATCAGGCTGGGCAGTCCTCCCACGAGCATCTTGGAAGCGCGCTCGGCGGCATCCAATGCCGGCTCCACACTGCGCAATCGCCATCCCGCATGTGAGGTCCATTTTTGAAATTCAGCCACCCGCGATTTGGCGCAACCGGCCCATCGGATGTGCCTGACCCAGCCCTCCACCATGGCCTCTGGCTCAAAATCAAAATTGACTTCATCGGGCGGCAGGTTCAACGCTTGCGCGACCTCCAGCTGAACTTCGGCGGGCCAGCCTTCTTCGGGCACTTCGACAGGGCAGCTCAGGCGTCCTGTGACCAGGTCAGGAGCATCCAGACTGATGGCCACTTTTTGAGGCAGGCCCAATTTGCGTTGCCCCGCCTCCAGCAAAGCCAGGCGCAAACCCGATGCACCCGATTGGGCTTGGAGCCGTGTCGTGGATTGAACCTTGAGCAAATCGGTGCCCGCACGGGACAGTCCGACCAAAACCCATTCAGGACCATCCGAGGCCAAACCCCAGGCTTGCCGAGCCGAGGGGGCGCCCATCTTTTGCCAAAGCCGCATGAAAGCTTGCATTGCTTGTCTCCCTGACGGAGCCTCTGGGGCCCTCTGAGCTGGTTTTGTAGCACGCCCACTGGAATTCATCAACCATTTGTGAATTCCTAAATATTCATTTTTTAATCAAGGGCCCCCACAGGCGGGTCAGGATTTTTATAATGCGCTGTGGTGGCCGACCGGCTTGCCCAGTCCATGCCCCTTATGCCATCCCCAGACAAAAATCCTCCCTCCGCTGACCGCGCCAGCCGCATCCCGTCTTCTTCTGTGCCTGCTTGGCTGATGAAGCTGGCCTTGTGGGCCCTAGGCCTGGTGCTGGCTTTCTTGTTGTCCATCTTGCTGGTCGTGGGTGTGGCCATGGTGGTGGCCTACCCCAACTTGCCCGACATTTCGGACCTGGCCGACTACAAACCCAAACTGCCCCTGCGCATCTTCACGGCTGATGGCCAGTTGATGGGCGAGTTCGGTGAAGAACGCCGCAACCTCACGCCCATCAAGGACATCCCGGCTGTGATGAAAAACGCGGTGCTGTCCATCGAAGACAACCGCTTTTACCAACACGGTGGTGTGGACTATCTGGGCATCTTGCGTGCGGGTGTGGCCAATATTGGGCGGGTCAAGAGCCAAGGCGCTTCGACCATCACCATGCAGGTGGCCCGCAATGTCTACCTGTCGTCCGAAAAAACCTACACCCGCAAAATTTATGAAATTTTGCTGACCTACAAGCTCGAGCACATGTTGACCAAGGACCAAATCCTTGAGATCTACATGAACCAGATCTTCTTGGGCAACCGCGCTTATGGTTTTGCCTCCGCCGCTGAAACCTACTTTGGCAAATCGCTCAAGGACATCACCATCGCCGAAGCCGCCATGTTGGCCGGCCTGCCCAAAGCGCCCTCGGCCTACAACCCGATCAGCAACCCCAAACGGGCGCGTTCACGTCAGCTCTACATCATCGAGCGGATGGAAGACAACGGCTACATCACCGCCGCTCAGGCCAAAGCCGCCAAAGCCGAGCCCTTGAGCCTGCGCACCTCGGGCGACAAACGCACCTTGCACGCCGAGTACGTGGCCGAAACGGTGCGCCAAATGGTGTTCGCCCAATATGGCCAAGACACCTACACACGCGGCCTGAACGTCTACACGACGGTGCACGCCACCGAGCAGATGGCCGCCTACAAGGCCCTGCGCCAGGGCATCATGGATTTCGAGCGCCGCCAGATTTACCGTGGACCTGAAAAGTTCGTGGACTTGCCATCGGACCCCAAGAAGATGGAAGACGCCATCGATGACGCGTTGGAAGACCACCCCGACAACGGCGACCTGATGTCTGCGGTGGTGCTTGACGCCTCACCGCGCAAAGTGGTGGTGGTCCGCCAAAACGGCGAGCAGATCACCATCACCGGCGATGGCCTCAAGCCCGCGCAATCGGGTCTGTCTGAAAAAGCCCCCCCGGCCAAACAATTGCGCAAAGGTGCCGTCGTTCGCATTGTTCAAATGCCCAAAGGCGGCTACGAAATCACCCAACTGCCTGAAGTGGAAGGCGCTTTTGTGGCCATCACACCCCAAACCGGCGCCATCCGAGCGCTGGTGGGTGGTTTTGACTTTGCCAAAAACAAGTTCAACCACGTGACACAAGCCTGGCGCCAACCGGGCTCGAGCTTCAAGCCTTTCATCTATTCGGCCTCGCTTGAAAAAGGCTTCACGCCGGCCACGGTGATCAACGATGCGCCTTTGTTCTTTGACGCTGGCGTGACCGGTGGCCAACCCTGGGAGCCCAAAAACTACGACGGCACCTTTGACGGCCCCATGACCATGCGCAAAGGCTTGGCCAAATCGAAGAACATGATTTCGATCCGCATCTTGCAATCGGTCGGTGCACGCAATGCCCAAGAATGGATCGGCCGCTTTGGCTTCGACGAAGAAAAGCACCCGGCTTATCTGACCATGGCCCTGGGCGCCGGCTCGGTCACGCCCATGCAAATGGCCACCGGTTACTCGGTGTTTGCCAATGGGGGCTACCGCGTGCAACCGCACCTGATCACCCGGATTGCCGACTACAAAGACCGTGTGCTGGTTGACAGCCCGCCACCGACACAGGCCGATGACGCCCAGCGTGCCATTTCCCCGCGCAACGCTTACGTGATGACCAGTTTGCTGCAAGAGGTCACCCGCTCGGGCACGGCCGCCCGCGCCCAAGCCACCCTGCGCCGTCCTGACATCTACGGCAAAACAGGCACCACCAACGACTCGATGGACGCATGGTTTGCAGGCTACCAACCGAATTTGGCGGCCGTGGTCTGGATCGGCTACGACACCCCCCGCAAACTGGGCGATCGCGAAACCGGTGGCGGCTTGAGCCTGCCCGTCTGGATCAGCTTCATGGAAACCGCGCTGCGCGGTGTGCCGGTGGCCGAGCCCGCCGTGCCTGAAGGCCTGGTCAACGTCAACGGCGACTGGATGTTCCAGGAGTTTGCCAAGGAAGGCAGCGTGACGACCTTGGGGGTGGGCGCCGAAAGCTCTGCTGCCAAACCTTCATCCGTGCCGCCTGGAGAAGAAAGAAGCCGCATTCTGGACCTGTTTCGCAATTGAAAAAGGGCCTGCAAAAATGCAGGCCCTTTTCGTTTCAATGCGGGTAAATCAGGCGCTGAAGTTCAGCGACAAGCCCGACTGTTCTGAAGCGTAGCGCGACAAACTGGCCCAGAACTCGCCTTGGCCTTTGGTGTCTTGCCAAGCTTGGCCGTCAAAGCGGTAATGAAAACCGCCGCAACGTGCGGCCAGCCACACTTCGTGCAAGGGCTTTTGCAAATTGATGACGATTTGGCTGCGGTTGGCAAAGGTCAAGGTGACCATGCCCCCCACGCGCTGGTTGTCGATGTCCGCGTCGGTGTCGTCGTTCAGGCGATCGCAACTCGTCTCTACGCCCGCCAAAAGGCGCTCGGCTTGGTCCATGAATTCAAGGTCGGTCATTACAATCGCTGCATGTTGAAAGTACCGTGGATTCTAGTCAGGACGCTTGCCCTTGTCGGCTGCGCGGTTGCCTTGTGCGCCTGCGGCCAAAAAGGCACCCTGAAAATGCCCAACACGCCCGCATCACAAGGTCGTGCCACATTGCCCCAGAGTTTGAACCCTTGGCATGTGCCACCTGCACGCGCCCAACGCCCTGCCCCTGGGGTCGATGCCCCTTCAAACACGCCAGCCGAACCACCCCCTCGGACTGAAACCGACAACGACGCCACCCCCTCTTCCTCTTACCTGACGCCATGACCGCAACTTCCAACGCCCTGGCCCTGCCTGGCCAACCTCACATTGCCTACCAAGGCAGCGATCTCATGGTCGAAGGCGTGCGCCTGTCCGATCTGGCCCACGCGCACGGCACCCCGCTGTTTGTCTATTCCAAGGCCGCCATGCTGTCGGCACTGGCCGCTTACCAGCGCGGCTTTGCCGGTCGCCAGGCGCAGATTTGCTATGCCATGAAGGCCAACTCCAGCCTGGCCGTGCTGCAGGTGTTTGCCAACGCCGGTTGCGGCTTTGACATCGTGTCGGCGGGCGAGCTGGCCCGCGTCTTGGCCGCTGGCGGTGACCCAGCCAAAGTGATCTTCTCGGGTGTGGGCAAGACCCGCGCCGAGATGAAACAAGCCCTCAAAGTGGGCATCGGCTGCTTCAACGTGGAAAGCGAAGCCGAACTCGATGTGCTGAGCGATGTGGCCACATCCATGGGCTTGCAAGCGCCGGTCAGCCTGCGCGTGAACCCGAATGTGGACCCCAAAACCCACCCCTACATTTCAACCGGCTTGAAGGGCAACAAATTCGGCATCGCGCACGAAGACGCCTTGCGCGCCTACCGCCATGCGGCCGACCTGCCGGGCCTGAAAGTGGTCGGCATCGACTGCCACATCGGCTCGCAAATCACCGAGATGACCCCTTATCTGGACGCGATGGACCGCGTGCTGGACTTGGTGGCCGACATCGAAGCGGCGGGCATCGCCATCCACCACATCGACTTTGGTGGCGGTTTGGGCATCAACTACAACGGCGACACGCCGCCCGAAGCCGATGCGCTGTGGGCGCAGCTGCTGGCCAAGCTGGACGCACGGGGCTACGGCCAGCGCCAGCTCATGATCGAGCCGGGCCGCTCACTGGTGGGCAACGCCGGTGTGTGCCTGACCGAGGTGCTGTACCTCAAGCCCGGTGAGCAAAAGAATTTCTGCATCGTCGATGCGGCCATGAACGACTTACCCCGCCCGGCCATGTACCAAGCCTTTCACCAGATCGTGCCCGTCACAACCCAAGCGGGCGAAGGCACGGTCTACGACATCGTGGGCCCCGTGTGCGAGAGCGGCGACTGGATTGGCCGCGACCGCCAGTTGCACGTGCAAGCGGGCGACACGCTGGCCGTGCTGTCCGCAGGCGCTTACTGCATGAGCATGGCCAGCAACTACAACACCCGTGGCCGCGCCGCCGAAGTGCTGGTGGACGGCAGCCAAGTCCACCTGATTCGCCAGCGCGAATCGGCGTTCGACACCTTTGCACTGGAGCAACTGGTCGACTGAACGACCGTGCAGTGCCAACCCAAAGGGGCTGAATTTTCAGCCCCTTTTTTCATACCGACTGGACCGATCCATCCAGCAAAGCGACCTGCACCAAGCAGTCGTAAAACACCGGGGCACGCCCCAGGTCGGTCAGGTGCTGGCTGGTCAGCTCATTGACATTCGTGCCGTTCAGACCCAGCTTGCGCCACCAGATGCCCAAGCCATTGACCACACCTGGGCGCGCCCGATGGCTCACCCGCGCCTTGCAGTGGTAGCTGCCTCGGTCATTGAAGACCCGCACCACCGCGCCATCGGCAACGCCACGCTCGGCCGCATCCTGCGGGTGCATCTCGAGCACCGGTTCGGTTTCGATGTCGCGCAAGCTTTTGACGTTCACAAAAGTCGAATTCAAAAAATTCCGGGCGGGTGGCGAAATCATGGCCAGCGGGTAGCGGCCCCCAGCTTGGGGCTGTTCGTAATTGGGCACATGGTCGGGCCAGCCGTCCAGGCCTTGGTCCACCAAGCGCTGGCTGAAAAATTCACAGCGCCCTGAGGGCGTCGGGAAAGCACCTTGTGCAAAGGGCGCATCCGGCACCGGCAAAGAGGCAAAGCCGTGGGTGAGCAGCTGCTCAAAATCATCCGCATCACCGATCGCGCTGCGGCACAGGCTCTCGTCGCTCTCGGCAAAACAAGGGTCGTCAAAACCCATGCGCTGCGCCAGTGCCCTGAAGATGTCGGTGTTGGTCCTCGCCTGCCCCACCGGCGCAATGGCCGGGCGGTTGAGCAGCACATCGGTGTGGCCATAACTGGTGTGGATGTCCCAGTGCTCCAACTGCGTGGTGGCGGGCAAGATGAAATCGGCATGATCGGCCGTGTCGGTCTGAAAATGCTCCAGCACCACGGTGAACAGGTCTTCACGGCCAAAGCCCTGCACCACCTTGCCCGACTCGGGGGCCACCGCCACCGGGTTGCTGTTGTAGACGATCAGGGCTTCGATTTGGGGGCCGAAGTCGGGCGACGATGGTCGCAGCAAATCGTCCCCGATGGTGGACATGTTGAGGGTGCGTGGGCGGCGGTCGCCCAGCAAATCGGGCCGTTGCAAAGCGGCACGCCGCACGGGAAAGTGCCCTGAGCTGCTCATGAGCAGGCCGCCGCCAGGGTGGCGCCAAGCGCCCGTCAGCGCCGGCAGGCAGGCCACGGCCCGCACGGCATTGCCGCCGCCGCGCACCCTTTGCATGCCGTAGTTCAAACGGATCGCGGCGGCCGGCGTGTTGCCCCAATCACGCGCCAGCTGGCGGATCTGCTGGGCCGGCACGCCGCACACCTCGGCCGCCCGCTCCACGGGCCACTGCAGGGCTCGCGCTCGCAAGCCGTCCCAGCCCAGGGTGTAACGGTCGATGTAGTCCTGGTCGAGCCATTGGTTCACGATCAATTCGTGCATCAAGGCCAAGGCCAGGGCCGCATCGGTGCCCGGACGGAGGGCGATGTGTTCGTGGCATTTGTCGGCCGTCTCGCTTTTGCGCGGGTCGATGCACACCAGCTTGGCCCCCAGGCGCTTGGCTTCTTGCGCGATGCGCCAGAAATGCAGATTGCTGCCCACCGAATTGCTGCCCCAAATCACGATCAGTTTGGACTGGGCAAACATGCGCACCGGCATGCCCACTTTGTTGCCCAGCGTCTGCGTCAGCCCCTCGGCGCCGGCGGACGCGCAAATGGTGCGGTCCAGCAAGGAAGCGCCCAATTGGTGAAAAAACCGAGCAGCGATCGATTCGCCCTGCACCAAGCCCATGGTGCCTGCATAGCTGTAGGGCAAGATGGCCTGGGGATCGCGGGCTGCAATGGCTTGGAGCCGGGTGGCAATTTCATTGAGCGCCTCATCCCAACCCACCGGCTCAAACTGACCCGAGCCTTTGGGGCCCACACGGCGCAGTGGTTGCAGCAAGCGCTCCGGATGGTAAGTGCGCTCGACATAACGCGAGACCTTGGTGCACAAAACGCCATCGGTCGCGGCGTGCGCAGGATTGCCCTGCACCTTCACGGCGCGGCCGTTTTCAACCGTGGTCAACAAGGCACAGGTGTCGGGGCAGTCGTGCGGACATGCGCCGCGCACCACCTGCGTATCCACCGCCATCGCTGCATTCATGAGGTCTCCCCTACAAGCTCTTGGGTCAAGATTATGACCCACTCTGGCCCGAGAAATTCCAAGTCCCCCATGTGCACAGGGGTGATGGCAAGTGCCATGAAGTCCCGCTAGACTGTGGTGATGAAAATCATCGACGCCATCCTCCACGACGCGGCCAGCATCGCGGCCATTCGCAAAGACATCCACGCCCACCCTGAGCTGTGCTTTGAAGAAGTGCGCACGGCCGACGTGGTGGCGCAGCAACTGATCGATTGGGGCATCCCAGTGCACCGAGGCATGGGCACCACCGGCGTGGTGGGCATCGTGCACGGCCGCGATGGCGGGGCCTGCGGACGCGGCATCGGGCTGCGTGCCGACATGGACGCGCTGCCCATGCAGGAGTTCAACACTTTTGCCCACGCCAGCCAGCACCACGGCAAGATGCACGCCTGCGGCCACGACGGCCACACCGCCATGCTGCTGGCTGCAGCCAAACATTTTTCCAAACACCGCGACTTTGACGGCACCGTTTACCTGATCTTCCAGCCTGCCGAAGAAGGCGGTGGCGGCGCCCGCGAGATGATGAAAGACGGCCTGTTTGACAAGTTCCCGATGCAAGCCGTTTTTGGCATGCACAACTGGCCCGGCGCCGAGGTCGGCACCTTTGCGGTCAGCGCGGGCCCGGTCATGGCCTCCAGCAACGAATTCAAAATCACCATCCGCGGCAAAGGCAGCCATGCGGCCTTGCCGCACAACGGCATCGACCCTGTGCCGATCGCCTGCCAAATGGTGCAAGGGTTCCAGACCATCATCACCCGCAACAAAAAGCCGGTGGACGCTGGCGTGATCTCGGTGACCATGATCCATGCAGGCGAAGCCACCAACGTGGTGCCGGATTCGTGCGAGCTGCAAGGCACGGTGCGCACCTTCAGCTTGGAAGTGCTCGACCTGATCGAGTCGCGCATGAAGCAAGTGGCCGAGTCGATTTGCGCCGCCTTTGATGCGCAGTGCGAGTTTGAATTCGACCGCAACTACCCGCCCACCATCAACAGCGAAACCGAAGCCCAGTTTGCACGCAAGGTCATGGCCGGCATCGTGGGTGAGGCCAACGTGCTGGTGCAAGAGCCCACCATGGGGGCGGAAGATTTCTCCTACATGCTGCAGGCCAAACCCGGGGCCTATGTGTTCATCTCGAATGGGGATGGCGCGCACCGCGAGATGGGGCACGGCGGCGGCCCTTGCACCTTGCACAACCCCAGCTACGACTTCAACGACGAGCTGATCCCCTTGGGGGGCACCTACTGGGTCGAGCTGGCCACGCAGTGGCTGGCCGCACCCACGCAAAAGGCATGACCGTGACACGACGCATTCTGGTTTTGGGCGGCACTGGCTTTGTGGGCCGGCAAGTGTGTGAGCAATTGGCCCGTTTGGGCTGGCGCGTGACCGTGCCCACACGCCGCGCCGTGAAGGCCGCCGCCATCCAGAATTTACCCGGGCTCACGGTGATCGAGGCCTCGGTGCACAGCGATGCCGATCTGGCCCGACTGATGCCCGGCCACGA
Organism: Burkholderiales bacterium PBB2; assembly: GCA_002255955.1. Lineage (GTDB taxonomy): Bacteria > Pseudomonadota > Gammaproteobacteria > Burkholderiales > Burkholderiaceae_C > Paucibacter_A. Next base: position 18,912 of record NKIM01000003.1, read on the forward strand.
TGCGGTGGTCCATTTGGTGGCGGTGTTGCATGGCGACGACCAGCGTTTTGAACAGGTGCACGTGGATCTGCCCAAGCGCATCGCCCTGGCCATGCAACAAGCGGGCGTCCGCCGATTGGTCCACATCAGCGCCCTGGGGGCCGATGCCCAGGGGCCCTCGATGTACCAACGCAGCAAAGCGCGGGGTGAACAAGCCTTGCAACAGGCGGGCCTGGACCTGACCGTCTTGCGCCCCAGCGTGATCTTTGGCGCTGAAGACCGCTTTCTCAACCTCTTTGCCGATTTGCAGGCGATCGCGCCCTTCATGCCGCTGGCGGGTGCGAACACCCCGTTCCAGCCCGTGTGGGTGGGCGACGTGGCCCGTGCGGTGGTGCGGTGCTTGCAAGATGAGCGAACCACTGGGCAGGTCTACGAGCTGGCCGGCCCCGATGTGATGACGCTGGGCGAGTTGGTTCACAAATCAGGTCAATGGGCCGGTGTGCGCGGCGGCCTTGGCCGCCGTGTTGTGCCCTTGCCGCATGGGGTGGGCTACCTGCAAGCCCTGTTGATGGAGCAGTTGCCTGGCGAGCCATTGATGAGCCGCGACAACCTCGCCTCGATGCAAGTGCCCAACACGGCCTCAGGCAACTTGCCGGGCTTGCAAGCGCTGGGCATCACGGCCAGCAGTGCCGCTGGTGTGGCCCCCACTTATTTGGGCCACAAAGGCCCACGCAGCCGCTTGGATGGCTGGCGGGCCCGCAGCGACCGGCGCTGATCAACGCACCTGCCTGCGCACCGATCAACGCGCAGGGGTTCGCCAACGGCGATGCCCTCGCCAAGCCAGCAAACTGCCCAAAATCAAGGCGTAGACGATCACCTCGTTGAAATTGCTTTTGGGGGCGCGCATCCACCAAAAGTGCAGAACCGCCATGGCAGCGACCGCGTAAACCACCCGGTGCAAAGCACGCCAACGCGCCCCCCCCAACCAACGCACGGCGCGGTTGAAAGACGTTGCCGCCATCACGCTCAGCAGCAACCAAGCGCCCACGCCCACCCAGATGAACGGGCGCTTGAACACGTCCTTGACGATCTCTGGCCAGTCCAGCCCCATGTCAAACACCAGGTAACAGCTCAGGTGCAGGCAGGCGTACAGGTACGTGAGCAAGCCCACCATGCGGCGAAAGCGCGCCAACTCGGGCCAGCCCCACTGCACGCGCAGCGGCGTGATGGCCAAGCCCAGACACAGGCCCCGCAGTGTCCAGTCGCCCGTCGCGCGGATCAGGAACTCGGCCGGATTGGGCCCCAAGCCATCGTTGGCCATCAGCCACAGCAAATACGCCAAAGGCCACAAGCCGATGCACAACACCGACCACCACGCACCGCGCGTGAGGAGAACCTTGCGCCCCATGGTCAATTTCAGAAGTCTTTCTTCAAGTCCATGCCGGCGTACAGCTGCCACACCTGGGCTTCGTAGCCGTTGAACATCAAGGTTTTGCGCTTTTTGGCCAGCAAGCCGTCTTCACCAATGCGGCGCTCGGTGGCCTGGCTCCAACGGGGGTGGTCCACCAGCGGATTCACGTTGGAATAAAAGCCGTATTCCTGTTGCGCGGCCTTGGTCCAAGACGATGTGGGCTGCTTGTCCACAAAGCGGATCTTGACCAAGCTCTTGGCACTTTTGAAGCCGTATTTCCAGGGCACCACCAAACGCAAGGGCGCACCGTTTTGTTTGGGCATGACTTCGCCGTACATGCCAAAGGCCAACAGGCTCAAGGGGTGCATGGCTTCGTCCAGGCGAAGCCCCTCCACATAGGGCCAGTCGAGCACACCCGAGCGCACGCCGGGCATGGTCTTTTCGTCGGCCTGGGTGTAGAACTCGACAAACTTGGCACCGGGCATCGGCTCCACACGGCGAATCAACTCGGCCAGCGAATAACCCACCCAAGGGATCACCATGGACCAGCCTTCGACGCAGCGCAGACGGTAAATGCGCTCTTCCATGGCGCCCCATTTCATGAGGTCCTCCAAGTGGTAGCGACCAGGCTTTTTGACCAAGCCCTCGATCTCCACGCGCCAAGGATCGGTCTTCAAGGTGTGCGCTCGGCGCGCCGGGTCGGACTTGTCGGTGCCAAACTCGTAGAAATTGTTGTACGTGGTGGCGTCTTTGTAGGGCGTGGTTTTGTCCATCACCACAGCACCCGCGATCGTGGAGGGCACAGCGTTCAGCGCAGGCAACACGCCCGGGCGCAAGGTTTGCGCCATCGCCTCCGACCCCATCCATGCGGCGCCCCAGCCTGCCGCATGGGCGGCAGCACCGCGCATCAGGTCTCGGCGAGACAGGTATGCTTGTTCAGGGGTGATCTCGCTGCTGAGGGGGTGCACAAAGCCGTTTTCTTTCGAACGAATCCACATGAATACTTTCCTTTGCCAAAGAATGTGTCTCATCCATTGTGACCGCTTGTCAAAGCCCGTGCAGCCGTTCAGGCGCTAAGATTTCGGCCATGCACCCCGCTCATGAACTCCTGGCCATGCTCATTTTGGCCCTGCACATTGTCTTGCCTGTGGGCACTTGGGCGATGCTCGAAGGCTACCGCGATGGACCGGCCCGCATCTGGTTGGCGGGCATTGCCTGTTACTGCGCTGGGGCCATGTTGGCCGCGCTCAACACCATGTCCTACAGCGATGCCAAGTTCATCGCCTTGGCGATTTTTTATCTGGCTTCGATTTTGTTGATGCTCGAAGCGTTGATGCGCGACCTCCATGACACACAGCGCAGCCCATGGGTCTTGGCGCTTGCGCTGCCCATCGGGGGCCTGTATTTTGGGGTGATCGCTTACATGGGGCTGTTTGCCACCACGGGGCTGATGAGCGTTTCCGCCATGTTCAGTGTGTTCGGATTCATGGCGATTGGGTTGACCGCGCAGTTGATCCGTCGCCACCAAAGCCGCAGCATGCTGCTGATCACTTTGGCTCTGATCTTGATGACCTCGGGCCATGTGCTGCGCCTGGGCATGATGGCTTGGGGGGCCCCACCAGCCGATTTCCAAGTGGCCGCGTTCACCTGGAACAGCAATTACCTGGTCATGACCACTGTGATGACCATGATCTTGATATCGTTTGGCTATTGGGGTTATGTGCTCGACAAGATGCACCTCAAGAATCAGCGCGCAAAGGCCCAACAAATGGCGGCCGAAATGATGGCTCAAGAATCGCAAGCCTTGATCAAGGAGCGCGACCAATTGCTGATGCTCAATGCCCGGGTGTCGGCCATCAGCAGCCTGTCGTCTTTTTCGGCCATGCTGGTGCACGACATCAGCCAGCCTCTGCAGGCCATGGAGTTGGGACTTTATGGTTTGAAGGCCCAAGCCAAGCAAGCCGATCCTGAACAGCTGCAAAGCAGCATCACGGAGCTGCAACTGTTGTCCACCAAAGCCGGTGAAATGGTGAGCCATTTGCGCCAATTGATGGGCCGAGGCCAGGAGCAGGTCAGCCCCATCCAACCCGATCAAGCCTTGCAGGCGATTTTGCCCATCTTGCAAGGCGAAGCCATGCAACGTGGCATCACCCTGAGCTACCGGGCCCATCTGCCCGACAAGCCTTGGGTGATGTCCAACGCCGTGATGCTGCAACGCATCGTCTTCAACACCGTGGGCAATGCTTTGGATGCTCTGCAAGCGCACACTGAGGTGCCCAGATCCATCCACATCGATTTGCATGGCCAAGTCCATGGCCACATTCCGGGCTTGGTGGTACAGATCCAGGACAACGGCCCCGGGTTCGAGGCCTCGGTGCTGTCACAGCTGAACCAGCCCATTCAAACAAGCAAACCCAATGGCCTGGGTTTGAGTTTGCTGCTCATGCAAAGCATGGTGCGGATGTGGGGCGGCCACACGCGCATTGGTAACCGGCCGCCAGGAGAGGCCAAGGGCGCTCTGATTCAGATTTGGCTTCGTTCGGCCAATGGTGAAAAATCAATTTAAAATTCAATTTTGTGATTTTTACCAATTTAATCCGTGAATCCTCCCGCAGTCATTGATGTCATCGACGACAACCCGGACATCCGCCGCATGTTGAGTTTGGTGCTCAAAGCAAATGGTTTCGAGGTCAAAACCCACGAAAGTGCGCTCGCTTTCTTGGCCACTGAGCGAACACCCGAGCCGCGTTTGTTGATTTTGGATGTGCGCATGCCCGGCATGACAGGCTTGGAGCTGCACCGTCAGCTGCTGGCCCTGGGGGAAAACCACCCCGTGATTTTCATGAGCGGCGAATGCCAGCCGCACGAAAGCGCGGTGGCCGAGTCCTCGGCCCCTGTGGCTTTTTTATGGAAACCCTTTGGCACCCAGCAGTTGTTGGAAGCCATCGAAAAAGGCATGGCAAGGCTGACCTGAGCTGCCCGGGCAAGATCGCAGCAGCAAGCCCCCACAAAAAACCCCGCTGTGCGGGGTTTTTTGTGGGGGCCGCTGACGCGTTCACAGCGTGCCGTAACTGTGCAAGCCGCTCAGGAACATGTTCACCCCCAAGAAAGCAAAGGTGGTCACCGCCAAGCCCGCCAGCGCCCACCAAGCGGCCACGGTGCCGCGCAAGCCCTTCATGAGGCGCATGTGCAGCCAAGCGGCGTAATTGAGCCACACGATCAAGGCCCAGGTTTCCTTGGGGTCCCAGCTCCAGTAGCCGCCCCAGGCCTCGGCCGCCCACAAAGCCCCCAACACGGTGGCGATCGTGAAGAAGGCGAAGCCCACCGCGATGGACTTGTACATCACATCGTCGAGCACTTCGAGCGAGGGCAAACGCTCGGCAATGCGCCGACGTGCGGCCAAAATGCCCGCCGTGATCAGGACCGACACGGCGGCATAACCCAGCCAGTAGCTGCTGCCGGACTCGGCCACCGCACGCACCCTGAAAGCGATGGGCACAAAGCACATGGCCACGCCCAGCAGCCAGATCGGGGTCAGCTTGTGCCAGCGGGTTTCATTGGCTTGCTGCTTGATCAGGTAGGCAAACGCCACCATCGCGGCCAATGCAAAGGTGCCGTAGCCAATGAAGTTGGCGGGCACATGCAACTTCATCCACCAGCTTTTGAGGGCCGGCACCAAGGGCTGGATGGCGTGCGCCTCACGCACCAAGGTGTACCAAAGCAAAAAGCCCACGGCCGCACTGACCACCAACATCACGAAGGCGCCCATGGCACGGGTTTTGTAGTGGTCTTCGTAGTACAGGTAAAAGCCCGTCGTCATCCAGCAAAACATGACGAACACTTCGTACAAGTTGCTCACTGGGATGTGGCCCACGTCGGGTCCAATCAGATAGCTTTCGTACCAGCGCACCATGGTGCCGATCAGCGCCAGCGCCACGCCCACCCAAGCCATGCGCGAACCCAGCGACTCCATCTGGTCGCCCTGGCCTGGCAAGAGCAGGCCGGCCGCATAAAAAATGGTGCTGATGAAAAACACCATGCTCATCCACAAAATGGCCGACTGGCTGGACAGGAAATACTTGAGCCAAAACACCTGCTCGGCCCGCGCCAGATCACCTTGGTAGGAATAAATGGCCAGCAAGGACAAGGCGGCGACCACCAGCATCAATGTGCGGGTCGATCGCCAAAACCAGGCCAGGGCCACGGCAGCGGGCACGCTGGCCACCAAAATGCCTTGTTCGTAAACGTCCATCGCCTGGCTGTAGCGGGCAAAGGCCCACGCCATGCCCAGCACGGCCAACAGGGCAAAGCCCCAATCGGCCCAGCTGCGCTTGGCAAAATACCCGGGGTTCAAAGTCACAGTGGAGGTCATGAAGTGCTCTCAGAGCGGCCCAGCAATCGGGTCGCCAATTGGTCAAATTCTCGGTCAAGGTCCAGCGTCTGGCGGTTGGCCGACAAGGCCATTTGGGCGTGTGCGCCCTCACCCTTGGCAGACAACCAGACCCACAGGCGCCGCTCGCGCACATAGAGCATCGCAAAAACGCCCAAGATCAGGAAAAAGCAGCCCAGATAAACCACGTTTTTGCCGGGGGCTCTGGCCACCTGAAACACACTGGCCTGCACTTGCTGGAAGTCCTTGAGCAAGAACGTCATGGGTGCCGGGTAAAACGGTGCATCGCTGAGCGCCAGCACCGACTGGGACATGAAGCCCTGGATCTTGTCTTCAGGCAGCGGTTTGGCCTTGGCCTGTTCACGCGCGACCTTGTCGAGTTCGAGCAAAGCGCCGTTCAAGATGCGGACAAACATCTCGCCAGCGCGGGCCCGTTCGGGCTCGGGGACGTTGCTTTCCAAAAAGTCCGACAGGGCCTGCAAGCCCGAAACTTGCTGCCCCTTGACCTTTTCCAGGCCCGCAAACAAGCCCAAAGCCCGCGCGGCCGAATCGGCCAACTGACGGCTCAGGTCCGGCCGCTTGGGGTCCACCGCCTTGAGGGCGTAACGCTGCACCGCGCGCTCACGCAGGGCGGCATCGTCCAAAGCGGCTCGCAAGCGAATGAACCCGGTCAGCTCCCCGTTTTCGTCAGCGGGCGGACGCAGGTAACGGTAAGGCTCGCCTGGGTTCTCCCGCATGCCCAGCAAAAACACCGGCACGCCGTCGCCCGCGTCCACAGGCACCATGTAGTTGTTGTATTCGCGTGCTTGGCCAGCGGCATCGCGCAGCTTGTAACTCACGCTCGGCCCCACATTGCGCAGCTCTTTGGTTTCGCTGGTTTTGTGGCCCGCACCCATGCGCTGGTCGATGGCGCTGCGCAAGTCCACCTTGCGCACATCCACGGCCTGCCCGGTGCTGCCGGCCATGTTCTCGACGTTGATCACCCGCAGGCCGGTGAACTCCAGACGCATCTTGTCTTTGCCGTTGCTCAGTTCGGTGCTGCTGCCAATGACGCCTTCGACCTCGAAAGGCACGGTGGCGGCCGACATGGGCACGGCCTGAAGTTTGACGGTGGAGCCGCCATCGTCAAAGCTGGACTGGTAAATCTCAATGCCTTTGTAGCTGGCGGGGTGGTTGACTTCGACGCGGGCCTCTTGCTTGGCGCCGCTGGCATGGTCATGGATCACGATGTCGCTGGCAAACAGCTTGGGCATGCCAGTCGAGTAGTACTCGACGATGAACTTTTTCAGCTCGACCGAAAAGGGCAGCTCTTGCAGCAAGATGCCATCCGACTGGCTCAAGATGGCGGTGCGAGATGCCGTGTTTTCGGCCACCATCAAATTGCCGCGAAAGGCCGGGTTGCGTTCGGACAGGCGGTGCTGCTCGGGCACATCGGCGATCAAACCCCCACCGTTGTAGATGGCTTTGCCGCCAAACCACATTTGGGCGCGCACCATCAAGTCGCCATCGAGCAAACCGCCCACACACACCAGCACAATGGCCGAGTGCGCCGCGATGTATCCGAGCTTGTTGGCTGCGCCTGTTTTGGCCGCGATCATCCAGCCTGGGCCCTGCGGCGTGTCGCGGGACTGCAGCTTGACCTTCCAGCCACCGGTGGCCAGCAATTGGCCCAGTCGGTGAGCCGCCGCTTCAGGCTTTTCGTTCAAAACACCTTCGGCTTTGTGGTGAAACGCCTTGAGGCTTTGCTCACGGATGTTTTCTTTGAAGGATTTCAGATCCGTCAAGATTTTGGGCGTGTTGCGGGCAATGCACAGGCTGGTGCTGGTGACCAAAAAAGCCAGGATCAATAAGAACCACCATGCGCTGTAGACCGAATGCAGCTTGAGAGTGGCAAACACCTCGGCCCAAAAAGGGCCAAACTGGTTGACGTAATTGCCGGCGGGTTCGTTTTGCTTGAGCACCGTGCCGATCACCGAGGCGATGCAAATGATGGTCAGCAGCGAGATGGCAAAACGCATCGACGACAACAGCTCCATCACGGCTTGCCAGCGAGGGGAGCCGCGTTCGGATTCGGGACGGGAAGAAACGGTCGTCATGGTGGCGCCAGAAATAAACAAAACAAGACGAGGGCCAGAAACGACAAAGGCCGGAAAACCGGCCTTGTCAGTTCAAGTTCACAGCCGGGTGTCCGATTGTGACCGAGCCTCGCGCTGGAGGGCCAAAGGCCCCATCACCTCAGGGGCGACCCTGAGGCCATGCCATCAACGCAGACCTGCCATGTAGTCGGCAACGGCCTTGATTTCGCGGTCGTTCATCTTGGCGGCCACTTGGGTCATCTGGACACTGTTCTTGCGAACGCCATCACGGAACTGAACCAATTGCGAAGCGGTGTAGTCCGCATGCTGACCCGACACGCGGGGGTATTGGGCAGGCATGCCGGCACCGTTGGGCGAGTGGCAGCTGGCGCAAGCGGCGATTTGACGGTCTGGGATGCCACCGCGGTAAATGCGCTCACCCAAAGCCACGGTGTCTTTGTCTTTGGCAAAGCCGGGCTTGGCTTGCTTGGAAGCGAGCCAGTAAGCGATGTTGCGCATGTCGTCATCGCTCAGGCCGGCCACCATGCCGCTCATCACGGCATTGGCGCGCTTGCCAGATTTGAATTCGTGCAATTGCTTGACCAGGTATTCGGGGTGCTGCTGAGACAGCTTGGGGTTGACCGGTGTGGTCGAGTTGCCATCGGCGGCGTGGCAAGCAACGCACATCGCAAAAGAGGCTTCGCCTTTGGCCAAATCGGGCTTGGCGGCGGCGGGTGCAGCAGCGGGGTTGGCCAAAGCAGAACCGGCCACCAAAGCAGACACGGTGGCGGACATCAGGATAGAAACAATTGACTTCATGGGGCGTCGTCCAAAAGTTGGAAATGTGAGCGCAAAACCCAAGGATTCTACAATGAGGTCTGCGTCAGTTTCCTGACGACACAAGGTTCCCCCTACTTATGAGCTCCAGCCCCCGCGTTTCCAAGCCCAAGCCCCCAAGCACCACACCCACGCCTGCCGCCCCGGCCGCCGTGACCCCCATGGGCTGGATGCACACCGCACGTTTTTTGACCACCGCAGCGCAACTGCACCATTTGCCTGCGCTGGACACCCCTGAGATCGCCTTTGTGGGCCGTTCCAATGCCGGCAAGTCCACCTGCATCAACACGCTGACCCAGCAAAAACAGCTGGCTTTTGCCTCCAAAAAACCAGGCCGCACCCAACACATCAACCTGTTTGCCCTGGGCAAGCAGGGCATCACCGACGCCGTGCTGGCCGATTTGCCCGGCTATGGCTACGCCGCTGTGGCCAAGATGGACAAATTGCGCTGGCAGCAAGTCATGGCCAACTACCTGGTCAGCCGCGAGAACCTGACGGGCATCGTCATGATGTGCGACCCGCGCCACGGCCTGACCGATCTGGACGACATCTTGCTGGAAGTGATCCGCCCCCGGGTGGAGCAGGGCCTGAAGTTCCTGATCATCCTGACCAAAGCCGACAAGCTCACCCGTGCCGAGCAGGCCAAGGCCCTGTCGATCGCGCGACTGCAAGCGGGCGGGGGTGAAGTCAAACTGTTCTCGGCCCTGAAAAAACAAGGGGTGGATGACGTGGCCAAGCTGCTGTGGGACTGGACCCATCCGGTCGAAGGCGCTGCCCCCGCCCCGGCGGAGCCCCCCGAAGACGAACCCGAAGCGCTGGACGAGTGACCTGAGTCACCCACGGCGGCTTCATGCGCATGGAGCAAGCCTTTGAGCCCGAACATCCAGACTTGGCAGCAAGCGCTGCCCCACGGCATCACCCTCAGCTGCCGCGCCTGTGGCGACAAGGGACGCCCCGTGCTGATGTTTTTGCACGGCTTTCCGGAAGCCGCCTTCGTTTGGGACGAACTGCTGGTGCACTTTGCCCGCCCCGAAAACGGGGGCTACCGCTGCGTGGCCCCCAATCTGCGCGGCTATGAGCTGTCCAGCGCCCCGGCCGATGTGAAAGACTACCGGGCCAAATTTCTGGTGCAAGACATCGTGGCCCTGATCGAAGCCGAATGCGACGGTCAGCCGCTGGCCGCGCTGGTCGCCCACGACTGGGGCGGCGCGGTGGCTTGGAACGTGTCCAACCAGCACCCAGAGCGCATGCACCAGTTGGTGATCATCAATTCGCCCCACCCTGCGCCCTTCCTCAAGGCCATGCAAAGCGACCCGGCGCAGCAAGCGGCCAGCGCTTACATGAGCTTCTTGGTGCAGCCCCACGCTGCAGCGCAGCTTTCGGCCAACGGCTTTTCGCAGTTGCTGGGGTTTTTGCGGGGCGACGACGATCAGCTCAGTGGCGCGCACAGCCTGGCCGCCAAAGCCGCACCTTGGCTCACGCCCGAGGTCGAGGAACGCTACAAGTTTGTCTGGTCGCAGGGACTCGACGGGGGCTTGAATTACTACCGCGCCTCACCGCTGCGGCCCGTCACCGCCACCGAAGATTTCATCTCGGACATGGTGTTGCCGGCCGAAATTTTGCGCATCGGTGTGCCCACCTTGGTGCTATGGGCGCAAGACGACATCGCCTTGCGGCCGTGCCTGACCGAGGGGCTGGACCAGCATGTGCCGGACCTGACTTTGGTGCCGATTGAGAACGCCACGCATTGGGTGGTGCATGAGCAGCCGGCGCGGGTGATCTCAGAGATCAGCCGCTTCTTGAAGCACCCCGATCAGTAAACGCCCGGCTCGCCCTCGGGCCGGGTCTTGAAGCGCTTGTGGACCCAATAGTATTGGGCCGGCTCCAAGCGGATGATCTCGGCCAAGCGTTCGTTCATGCGCACGGTGTCCGCCATTGCGTCGTCGCTTGGGAAGTCGGACCAAGGCGGGCCCACTTCGATGTCGTAGCCTTGCGCGGTCAGCCGCGTGACCACCGGCACCACCTGAGCACCCACCAGTTTGGCCATGCGCGAAAGCGAGGGCACGGTGGCCGCATTCACGCCCATGAAAGGCACAAAGATCGAGTCTTCGCGCCCCAGATCCATGTCGGGCGAGAGGTGCAAACGCTCGCCCCGCTTGAGGCCCACGATGATTTTTCGGATGCCATCGTGGCGGAAATAAGGTTTGACATGGCCCCAACGCTCACGCCCTTGACGCACCCAGGCTTCGAGCTCAGGGTTGGTCTGGGTCACATAAATGAAGGCCACGGGCTGCTGCGCATTCATGGCCACGGCAGTGCCACCGGCATCGAGCCCCACGAAATGCGGCGCAAACAAGACCATGGGCCTTTGGGCGGACAGCACCTCGGGCGCACCGCACCATCGCAAGCGCGAACGCACCACCGCTTCAGGGGCATGCCACAACCAGGCGCGATCGACCAAAGTCTGCCCCACCAGTCGGAAGTGTTCACGGGCCAGGGCCAAGCGCTCGGCCTCGGTCAGCTCGGGCATGCACAGCCGCACATTGGTCAGCACGATGTGGCGGCGCGAGCGCGCAAAGCACCACAGCAACCAGCCCAAGCCCGCGCCCACGGCACGCACCCGTGACAGGGGCCAGCCGGCCATCCAGCGCATGCAGGCAATGAAAAAAGAAATCATGAATCTTGCCGAGGCGATTTGTAGCGGGCATAGCCCCACAGGTACTGCTGCGGGCACGTCAAGATCAATTGCTCCATCGCCTGGTTGATTTGCACCACGGCCACGTCCAAATCGGCCGACAAGTCATGGCCCAGCGTCTGGGTGTGCAAACGAAAACCTCGGCCCCAGCTCAAACGCTCGCCCCAGATCAGCACCACTTGGGCACCGGTTTGCGCGGCCAAGCGGGCCGCCAAGGTCATGGTGTAAGCCGGCTTGCCGAAAAACGGGGCCCATTGGCCCATGCCATCCGGGGGCACTTGGTCAGGCAACAAACCCACAGCATGGCCCGAGCGCAAAGCCTTGATCAACTGGCGCACGCCCGCCAAGGTGGTGGGCACCGCCTCCAGCCCTGGGCGGTTGCGGGCCGCATCCATCACCGCGCCCAAGCCCGCGTGGCGCGAGGGTCGGTACAAAACGGTCAAAGGGCCGTGGTCGCCGCCAAAGCGCGAGGCCAAGGCCTGCGCCGTGATTTCAAAGCAGCCCATGTGGGGCGTCAAAAACAAGACCCCCTTGCCAGCGGCATAGGCTTGTGCGGCCGCTTGGTCCTCGGCCCATTGCACGGGCGCAGGGCGGCCCAGCCACAAGCGAGGCAACTCGGCCGACATGCACCCGGCCTGCCCCACGGCACCGAGCACGGTGCGCCAACCCAAGCCTGCCTGCTGAATGTTGTCCCAAAAACGGCGGCGGTAAGTGGGCGACAAAGCCCAAGACAGCCAGCCGCCCAGCCAGCCCATGGCATGCAGGGACCACAAAGGCCAGACCGAAAAGAAACGGAACCATCTCATCATAGGGGGTGATTTTGCCTTGAACTGGGCCACATCTTGAGGCGACTGGGACAGGCAGCCAGAAAGGCCTACCGGTTTTCATCACAGCGCTACCGGTTCGGCACCCCCACAAACAGGCGGGCACTGCATACCATCAAAACAGGCAAATGCATCCAACACGGCATTTCCATCCACCCAGCAGAGGACACCCCATGAAAAACGACAAACTCTCACCCGCTTACTTCAGCACCAGCGAGGTCGCCAAGGTGCTGAGTCTGTCCGTTGGGACCGTGCAGCGCATGGTCGAGCACGGCGTCTTCAAAGCCTTTGTGACGCAAGGCGGACACCGCCGAATTTTGGCCAGCTCGCTCGACGAGTTTTGCCAAGCACAAGGCTTTGCCAGCCCCCAGGCCCCACATGGCACCCCCTTGATTTGCATCTTGCATGCCAGCGACCAAATGACCAGCGCTTTGGCGCAACTGAGCCAATGGGGCGATGTGCGGGTCATCACGCAACCCCTGGACCTGATGGGCATGCGCCGGGACATCGGGGCTTTGTTCATCGATGCCCGCATCGCTTGGGTGCACGAGGCGCCGCTCCACCTGCAAGACACCAGCGCACGGGACGCCCGCATCGTCGTCTACAACAGCGACCACCTGCCCGCTTCGAGCGCCTTGCATGCCGCCGCCCATATGTTGACCGTGCCCGGCGACATCAGCACCGACTTGGTGTTCGGCTACCTGATGGGCAGCACCGACCGGCACCCGCTGTCGATCGCCACCCGCCCTGTTATGCCTTTGGCCGAAGCGGCTCACTTGCCAAGCGCCCAGCCGCCGCGCAAGCCATCGCTCGCTGCGGCATCTTGAAAACCTCGCAAAAGGCCTTATGATTAGCACTCGATGGAGTTGAGTGCTAACAACACCCCTCCACAGCGTTCAACAGCACCCTACGGGTGCTTTCGTTTTAAACCCTTGTTTCAAATCCAGGAGATTCCATGAAACTGCGTCCTTTGGGCGATCGCGTGATCGTCAAGCGTATCGAAAGCGAAACCAAAACAGCTTCGGGCATCGTGATCCCCGATTCCGCTGCTGAAAAGCCTGATCAAGGTGAAGTCTTGGCCGTCGGCCCTGGCAAGACCAACGACAAAGGCGAGACCAAAGCCCTGAGCGTGAAAGTCGGCGACCGCGTCTTGTTCGGCAAGTACAGCGGCCAGACCGTCAAAGTCAATGGCGACGAGCTGTTGGTCATGAAAGAAGAAGACCTGTTCGCCGTGGTCGAATAAGTCTCAATTTTCCATTTTTTAAATACATTCAGGAGCTACTCACATGGCAGCAAAAGACGTCATTTTCGGCGGCGAAGCCCGCGCACGCATGGTTGAAGGCGTGAACATTTTGGCCAACGCGGTCAAAGTGACTTTGGGCCCTAAGGGTCGTAACGTGGTTCTGGAGCGTTCTTTCGGCGCCCCCACCGTGACCAAGGACGGTGTGTCCGTGGCCAAGGAAATCGAACTCAAAGACAAGTTGCAAAACATGGGCGCCCAGATGGTCAAGGAAGTCGCTTCCAAGACTTCTGACAACGCGGGTGACGGCACAACGACTGCGACCGTGTTGGCCCAAGCCATCGTGCGCGAAGGCATGAAGTACGTGGCCGCCGGCATGAACCCGATGGACCTGAAGCGCGGCATCGACAAGGCGGTCACCGCCCTGGTCGCCGAGCTGAAGAAGGCCTCCAAGGCCACCACCACCAGCAAGGAAATCGCCCAAGTCGGCTCGATCTCGGCCAACAGCGATGAAACCATCGGCACGATCATCGCCAACGCGATGGACAAGGTCGGCAAGGAAGGCGTGATCACCGTTGAAGACGGCAAGTCGCTGGACAGCGAACTGGACGTCGTCGAAGGCATGCAGTTCGACCGCGGCTACCTGTCGCCCTACTTCATCAACAACCCCGAGAAGCAGGCCGCCCTGCTGGACAACCCGTTTGTCCTGCTCTTCGACAAGAAGATCAGCAACATCCGTGACCTGCTGCCCACGCTGGAGCAAGTGGCCAAGGCCGGCCGTCCGCTGCTGAGCATCGCCGAAGAAGTTGAAGGCGAAGCCCTGGCCACGCTGGTGGTCAACACCATCCGCGGCATCCTGAAGGTTGTGGCCGTCAAGGCTCCTGGCTTCGGCGACCGCCGCAAGGCCATGCTCGAAGACATCGCCATCCTGACCGGCGGCAAGGTCATCGCCGAAGAAGTCGGCCTGACGCTGGAGAAGGTCACCCTGGCCGACCTGGGCCAAGCCAAGCGCGTCGAAGTGGGCAAGGAAAACACCACCATCATCGATGGCGCCGGTGCTGCTGCCGACATCGAAGCCCGCGTCAAGCAAGTGCGCATCCAGATCGAAGAAGCGACCAGCGACTACGACCGTGAAAAGCTGCAAGAGCGCGTGGCCAAGCTGGCCGGCGGTGTTGCCGTGATCAAGGTTGGCGCTGCCACCGAAGTCGAAATGAAGGAAAAGAAGGCTCGCGTGGAAGACGCGCTGCACGCGACCCGCGCTGCCGTGGAAGAAGGCATCGTGGCCGGTGGTGGCGTGGCTCTGCTGCGCGCCAAGCAAGCAGCTGGCGTCATCAAGGGTGACAACGCTGACCAAGACGCCGGCATCAAGCTGGTGCTCAAGGCCATCGAAGCCCCGCTGCGCGAGATCGTTTACAACGCTGGTGGCGAAGCCTCCGTCGTCGTCAACGCCGTGCTGGCCGGTTCGGGCAACTACGGCTTCAATGCCGCCAACGACACCTATGGCGACATGATCGAAATGGGCATCCTGGACCCGACCAAGGTGACCCGCACCGCACTGCAAAACGCCGCTTCGGTGTCTTCGCTGATGCTGACGACCGAGTGCATGGTCGCCGAATCGCCGAAGGAAGAAGCAGCCGGCGGCGGCATGCCTGGTGGCATGGGCGGCATGGGCGGCATGGGCGATATGGGCATGTAATGCCTGCCCGGCAGGCCCCAGGGCCTGTCACGCTGACCTCCGAAAAGGGGCACCGCAAGGTGCCCCTTTTTTCATGTTCGATCCATCCCTTCAAGCCGGCCGCAGGCACCCCGCAAACCGAGGGGTCGACAGCGCGGCGGCGTGCCAATCCGCACACCGGGCACCGGCGCTGAACCCGCTCTTGCAGCCCGGGCGCCACAAGCCTGCGCCAGCCGGCCCGCGCACGCTGATAATCAGCGCCAAATCCGGCACCCCGTTCGCATGTCCAACGCACCTACCCTGCATTCCCTGCTGACCGAAGCCATGACCCAGGCGCCGGGCCTGAGTCGTCACCTGCTCAACGCCATCCAGGACGAGCTGGACAGCCGCCCCAAGCACTTCCACCTGCTGGATGGCTGGCGGCGCATGCGCGCGCGCTTCCCCAACGATTTCGAAACCGCCCTGCTGCCCCTGCTGCAGGCCTCGGCCCGCGGCGAAGACCCGCTGCAGCGCAAGCTGGACGACATCAACTCCCTGAGCCTGGTCGACGACCGCCAGGCCCTGCAGGACGTGGCTGTGGCCCATGTGATCCACGCCGTGGAAGAGCACGCCCGCGCCGAGCTGCACCAGCTCGGCAATGTCTTCGCCGCCTTGCGCGGTACCGCGCGGGCCCTAAAGAACGAGAACCCGGTGCGCCCGGCTCTGTTTGCCCAGGCGCTGCTGGTGGCCCTGTCCAGCGTCGAGATGGAGCCGCAAGCGCGTTACGAGCTGATGCAGGCAGCCTCGCAACCCATGGCCAGCGGCATGCTGCGCGTTTACAGCGCCCTGTGCGCCCAGGTGCGCGCGGCCGACCTCAGCCCCATGGTGGCCAGCCACGCGGCCCAGCGCAGCAGCCCCGAGGCCGACATGCGCCTGGCCCTGGCGCGGCGCAGCACCCAACCCGCCACCCTGGACGGCCTGGCCCGCCGCGTGCACGAGCACAACAGCCGGCCCATGCCGCTGTCGCCCGCCGGCAGCAGCCCAAGCCCAGCGGCCGCCGCGCCGGTGTTCCGCGCCGGCCCCGGCCCCGACCTGCTGAGCCGGCTCTACGACCAGATCCTGGCCGACCCACGCCTGCTGCCGCCGCTCAAGGCTTTGCTGGCGCGTTTGCAGGTGGCCGTGGTGCGCCTGGCCCGCAGCGATGCCAATCTCTTGCACAAGCAGGACCACCCCACCTGGCAGCTGCTCAACCGCGTGGCCGCGCACGGCATGGCCTTCGAGCGCGCCGACGACGAACGCCTGCAGAGCTTTCTGCGCTTCATCGAAGGCGAAGTCCAGGGCCTGATCGACGCCGCCCTGCCCAGCGCCGCCCTGTTCCAGCAAGCGCTCAGCCGGGTCGACGCCCACATCAGCAGCCAGGCCCAGCAACGCAGCGAACGCAGCGCGCAGGCCCTGGGTGCGCTCGAGCGCGAATCCATGCGCGAGGCCTGGCTCAAGCTGCTGCGCGAGCAGCTGGCGCAGCAGACGGCCGAAGCCCCGCTGGGCCCCAAGCTGCGCCGATTCCTGGGCACGGCCTGGGCCGAAGTGATCGTGCAGGCCATGGTGCTGCACGGCCGCGAATCAAGCCAGGCCATGGCCCGCATCGAATGGGTGGACCAGTTGCTGGACAGCCTGCACGACGCGCCCGACGAGCGCTCGCGCCAGCGTCTGCGCCAGAAGCTGCCCGCCTTGATCGACGGGCTGCGCAGCGGCTGCGATGCCATCGCCCTGCCCGAGGCGCAGCGCGAAGCGGTGCTGCAGGAGCTGATGTTCCAGCACGGCCGCGTGCTGCGCGGCCAGCATGCCCTGCCGGAGGCGGCCAAGGCCATCGAGGCGGCCCAGCGCAGCGCCGGCAAGCAAGAGCTCAGCCCCGAGGAGCTGTTGCAGCGCCTGCTGGTCGAACGCGAATCGCAGATGTCCACGCAATGGGCCCACACCCGGGTCAACCGCGGCCACCTGCCCACGGTGCCGGTACAGCTCTACGACCAGAACGACTCGGCCGAGGCGCGCAGCGCGCTCAGCGCCTGGCTGGACGCCCTGCACATCGGCGGCTGGTACCACCTGTTCGTGCAAAGCCACTGGCTGACCGCCCAGGTCGCCTGGATCAGCGAGAGCGGGCAGTTCTTCCTCTTCGTCGGCCAGGACCCCGACCAGCGCCACTCGCTGACCCGCGCGGCCCTGGAGCGCCTGCTGACCCACGGCCTGATCACTGCTCTTGATGAAAACAGCCTGGTGCAGCGCGCCGTCGACACCTTGATGCAAGACCTGGACGATGAGGCCTGAGGCCCGATCCGGCCTGCTGCTGGCCCTGGCGCTGCTGATCGGCAGCCCGCTCGCCCAAGCCCAAGCCCAGGCACAGACCACCGGGCCGGCCGAGCGACCACCCATCGGCCTGGTGCTCTCGGGCGGCGGCGCGCGCGGCCTGGCCCATGTCGGCGTGCTCAAGGTGCTGGAGCGCGAGCGCATCCCGGCCGATATGGTGGCCGGCACCTCCATGGGCGCCATCATCGGCGGCCTCTACGCCAGCGGCATGAGTGCGCGCGATCTCGAGCGCGAACTGCTGGCCGTCAACTGGGGCACCGTGTTCAACAGCCGGGTCGACCGGCAGCAGCTCTCGCAGCGCCGCAAGGAAGAGGATTTCGAATTCTCCCCGGCGGTGGAGGTGGGCATGCGCGATGGCGAGATCCGCCTGCCGCAAGGCACGCTGTCCAGCCGCGGGCTGGAAATCCTTCTGCGCCGCTTCACCCTGCCGGTGCGCAATGTGCAGAACTTCGACGATCTGCCCACGCCCTTCCGCGCCGTCGCCACCGATCTGGAGACCGGCGCCCAGCTGGTGATGAGCCGGGGCGATCTGGCCCTGGCCCTGCGCTCCAGCATGAGCGTGCCCGGCGTGTTCGCGCCGACCGAATGGCAGGAGCGCATCCTGGGCGACGGCGGCCTGGTCAACAACCTGCCGGTCGATGTGGCCCGCAGCCTGGGTGCGCAGCGCCTGATCGCCGTCAATGTCGGCACGCCGCTGTCGGGCCGCTCGGCACTCAACTCCCTCGTCGGCGTGACCGGGCAGATGATCAACATCCTGACCGAGCAAAACGTCCAGCGCAGCCTGGCCACGCTGGCGCCGCGCGATCTCTTGATCACGCCGCAGCTGGGCCCGCTGGGCGCCAGCGATTTCGACAAGACCCGCGAACTGATCGCCGCCGGCGAAGCCGCGGCCGAAGCCATGCTGCCGCGCCTGCGCAGCCTGGCCGTGTCGCCCGAGGCCTATGCCGAATGGCAGCTGGAGCGCGTGCGCCGCAACCAACCCAAGGCCATGCTGGCGGCGGTGAAGTTCGAAGGCAGCAGCATCACCAACCCCGAGCGCTTCAAGGCGCAGCTGGAATCGGCGCCGGGCCAGATCTTCGACACCGAGCGGGCCGAGCGCGATGCGCGCCTGCTGGCCTCCTCGGGGGACTATGAGCGGGTCGACTACCACGTTGAGCAGCGCGCCGGCGGCGACGCGCTTGTCTTCACCATGGACGACAAGCACTGGGGCCCGAACTACTTCCGCATCGGCCTGGACCTCAGCACCGATTTCGACGGCGAGAGCGCCTTCAATCTGCGCATCTCCCACAACCGCCACTGGCTGACTCCGCTGGGCACCGAGTGGCGCAACCAGCTGACCATCGGCCAGACGCCGCGCTTCTACAGCGAGATCTACCAGCCGCTGAGTTTTCAGCTCGGCCGCTCGAATGACTGGTTTGTCTCCGGCTGGGCCGAGCTCGATCGCCGCAATTTCACGCTCTACCAGGACACCAGCGATGTCGCCGTGGCGCGGTTGCAGCGCCAGGCCGCGACCTTCGGCACCGATCTGGGCCAGCCTTGGGGCCGCCTCGGTGAGCTGCGCTTGGGCTTGCAGCACCAGAACTGGCGGGTGACACCCAAGCTGGCGCCCTTCCTGCTCAACGACAACCGGCTGGACAAGGTCTGGAGTGAAACCGGCTTGCGCCTCAAGGCGGTGGTGGACCAGCTGGACTTCGCCAACTTCCCACAGCGCGGCTACCGGGTGCTGTTCGAGGCGATTGCCGGGCAGCAAAGCGGCGGCAGCGTGCGCCACGCGGCCTTCCACCGTGCCGAGCTGCAAGGCACCTGGGTGCGCAGCTGGGGCACGCACACGCTCAATCTGCATGCCCGAACCTTCCTGGCCCGCCAGCCTGAAGACTCGGCGCAAGGGCCGTATTCGCTGGGCGGATTCCAGCAGCTCTCGGGCTACCAGCCGGGGCAGCTGATCGGCGACACCCTGGTCTTCGGCCGCGCCACCTACTACCGCCGCCTGCGCGAAACACCGCTGCTGACGCGCGGCTTCTTCTACGGCGGCTCGCTGGAGATCGGCAATGCCTGGGGGCAGAGCGACAAGGTGTCCAGCAAGGACCTGCGCACGGCCGCCAGCCTCTTCATCGGCGCCGACACCGGCATCGGCCCGCTCTACCTGGCGGTGGGCATGGCCCCGCGGGGCAGCAAGGCGATCTACCTCTTCATCGGCCGGCCCTGAGCGCTTGCGCGCTGTCTTGCTGCGCCACCTCCATGTGGCGTGGGTCGGTGCTCGGAATCCTCACGTAGCTCAAGTACGTTCCGGTTCCTGCGCGCCGTCCGCCTTGCCTGACGGCGGCTCGCAACAGACAGCACGCCAGCGCGGCCAGCGCCGATTACTCTCCAGCAGGCCGCGCAGCCTCATCCGCCTCGCCCGCCTGGGCCGCCGGATCTGGCAGGTCCTCGGGGTTGAAGCTGGCCTTGACCAAGGTGGCGCTGTGGGCCCACTCGTACAGGATGTGGGCCACATCGGCCACGCCCTGCTTCTTGAGCGCGGAGAACAGGGTCACGCGCACATCCGACTCTTCGGTGACGATGTCGCCGAGGAAATCCTGGGTGGCGAAGAAGGCCGCATCGGCCTCCTTGCGGTTGAGCTTGTCGGCCTTGGTCAGCAGCACCAGCAGCTTGATTTCGCCATTGCGCACGCGCGGGGTGACGAACTCGAGCAGCTGCTTGTCCAGATCGGTCAGGCCCAGGCGCGAGTCCACCATCAGCACCACGCCCGACAGGCTGCGGCGCACTTCCAGGTAATCGGCCATCACCTTCTGCCAGCGCAGCTTGGCCGCCTTGGCCACCGCGGCGTAGCCGTAACCGGGCAGGTCGGCGAACAGGGCGTTCGGTGCGTCCTTGGGGCCGAGGTGGAACAGGTTGATGTGCTGGGTCCGACCCGGCGTCTTGGACGCAAAAGCCAGGCGCTTTTGCTGGGCCAGGGTGTTGATGGCCGTGGACTTGCCGGCGTTCGAGCGGCCGACGAAGGCAATCTCGGGCAGCTCGTTGGGCGGCAGGTGGACCAGCTGGCTGGCAGTGGTCAGGAAGCGCGCAGTGTGGGTCCAGCCCAACACCACCTTGTCAGTGGGGGCGGCCGCGGCAACCGGATTTGGCGCGATTTCTTGCGGCTCAGAAGTGGTGTTGGTCATGAAGTATTCAGGCTTGGTGGATTGCCATTGTAAAATCTATGGGTTGCGCTTACCGAATCAATAAATTCATGATGAAGACTGCTGCTGTCCTGACCACGAGCCTCGTGCTTGCATTCGCCACTTTCTCGGCGGCACAAGCCAACGAAGCCAAGGCCTCCGCCAAGCCCGATCTGGCCAAGGGCGCTGCCATCTCGGCCCAGGTCTGCGCCGCCTGCCACACGGCAGACGGTTCGCGCGGCAGCCCGGCGAACCCCATCCTGCAAGGCCAACACCCCGAGTACCTGGCCAAGCAGCTGACCGAATTCAAGGCCGGCATCCGCAAGAACGCCGTCATGCAAGGCATGGCAGCCGTGGTGTCGGACGAAGACATCAAGCATGTCGCCGCCTTCTACGCCTCCAAGCAAGCCAAGCCGGGCTTCGCCAAGGACAAGACCCTGGTCGAGCTGGGTGAAAAGATCTACCGCGGCGGCATTGCCGAGCGTTCGATCCCGGCCTGCGCCGGCTGCCACAGCCCCAACGGCGCCGGCCTGCCGGCCCAGTACCCGCGTCTGGCCGGCCAGCACTCGGATTACACCGAGGCCCAGCTGATCGCCTTCCGCTCGGGCGCCCGCGCCAACAATGCCCAGATGACCGGCGTGGCCGCCAAGCTCAACGATCGCGAGATCAAGGCCGTGTCCGACTACATTGCCGGCCTGCGCTGAGCCCTGAGCGAGCCATCGGCCGCTGCACTTGATCACACACAAAGGCCGGTGAGTTTCACCGGCCTTTTTTCATGCGCCCGCCTCTGAGGCTTCACGCCCCCTGACAATCCTGCTTCCATGAGCGACACCCTTCCCTCCAGCGAGTACGCGCACGACACCGTGCCGGCCGAGCTGCCGCCGGCGCCCCAGCCCGAAGTGGCCACCGCGGCACCTGCGCCTCAGGCCGCTCCTGCACCGGCCCTGCCCCCTGTGGTCGTGGCACCGCATTCGGCCGCCCGGGAGCTGATGGATTTGCTGGCCTCGATGCGCTTTGCCATCGCCTTGCTGACGGTGATCTGCATCGCCTCGGTGATCGGCACCGTGGTCAAGCAGCGCGAGCCGCTGAACAACTACGTCAACCAGTTCGGGCCCTTCTGGTCCGAGGTGTTCGGCAAATTCGACCTCTACACCGTCTACGGCGCCTGGTGGTTCCTGCTGATCCTGGCGTTTCTGGTGGTCTCCACCAGCCTGTGCATCACGCGCAATGCACCCAAGATCCTGCACGACATCCAGAACTTCAAGGAATCGGTGCGCGAGCAATCGCTGCAAGCCCACCATCACAAGGCCATCCTGCAGCTGAGCCACGCGCCCGAAGCGGCGCTGGCCGATTTGAAGAGCCGCCTGGCGGCTGGCGGCTGGAAGACCAAGGTGCAGGTGCGTGACCGCGGCGTGATGCTGGCGGCACGACGCGGCTCCAGCAACAAGATCGGCTATCTGGCGGCGCATTCGGCCATCGTGCTGGTCTGCATCGGCGGCCTGCTGGACGGCGACCTGCTGGTGCGCGGCCTGATGTGGGCCCAGGGCAAGACGATTTACGAAGGTGGCGGCCTGATCAGCGAGGTCAAGCCCGAGCACCGCCTGCCGCCCAACAACCCCAGCTTCCGCGGTAACCTGATGGTGCCAGAAGGCGCCACGGCCGGCACGGCCATCCTGTCCATGCCCAGCGGCGTGGTGCTGCAGGATCTGCCCTTCGATGTGGAGCTGAAGAAGTTCATCGTCGAGTACTACGACACCGGCATGCCCAAGCTGTTCGCCAGCGACATCGTGATCCGCGATCGCGAGACCGGGCTGACGACCGAAAAGCGCGTCAAGGTCAACGAGCCGGCCCAGCACCGCGGCATTGCCATCTACCAAAGCAGTTTTGAAGACGGTGGCTCCAGCCTCAAGCTGCAAGCCCTGCCCATGGGTCGCAGAACGGCGGCAGCGGCCAAGCCTTTCGAGATCAACGGCCTAGTCGGCGGCAACACCCTGCTGGAAGGCATCTCGGCACAGGACGGCGGCAAGCCCAGCGACAGCCTGCGCCTGGAGTTCTCCGGCCTGCGCGTGATCAATGTGGAGAACATGAGCGGCGCCGGGGCCGGCAAGGCGGACCGCACCGATGTGCGCGCCGTCGACCTGGTCAACAAGCTGCAAAACCACATGGGCAGCGGCGCCCGCGCCGGCGCCGACAAGGAGCTGCGCAATGTCGGCCCCTCGTTCAGCTACCGCCTGCGCGATGCCGCCGGCCAAGCGCGCGAGTACAACAACTACATGCTGCCGGTCGATCTGGACGGGCAGAAAGTCTTCCTCGCCGGCGTGCGCGAAACCCCGGCCGAGGCCTTCCGCTACCTGCGCATTCCGGCGGATGCCGACCTGAGCATGGACAGCTGGATGCGCCTGCGCCAGAACCTGCTCGACCCGGATCTGCGAGAGCGCGCTGCCCGCCGCTACGCCGTGGCCGCCACGCCCAACGACAAGCCGCAGATGACGCCGCAGCTGCAGGCCACCGCCCGCCGCGCACTCAACCTGTTTGCCGGCGCCGAGAGCGCCAAGGTGGACAGCAGCAGCGGCTGGGGCGGCCTGCCGGCCCTGAGCCAGTTCATCGAAAGCGAAGTGCCCGAGGGCGAGCGCCAGCGCGTGTCTGAAGTGCTGCTGCGCATCCTCAACGGCAGCCTGTTCGAGCTCTACAAGCTGGGCCGCGAGCAAGCGGGCCAGGCCTCGGCCCCGGCCGACAGTGCCACCCAGGCCTTCATGACCCAGGCCGTGCTGTCCCTGTCGGACAGCATGTTCTACCCGGCACCGGTGCTGCTGCAGCTGCAGGACTTCAAGCAGGTGCAGGCCAGCGTGTTCCAGGTGACGCGCGCGCCGGGCCAGAAGCTGGTGTATCTCGGTGCGGTCTTGCTGATCGTGGGTGTGTTTGCCATGCTCTACATCCGCGAGCGCCGCCTCTGGCTGTGGCTGGAGCCCAGCCCGGGCCAGCCGGAAACCACCCGGGTGCGCATGGCCATGGCCAGCACCCGAGAATCGCCCGATATGGCCACCGAGTTCGAACAATTGCAAGGCTATCTCTCCAAGGAAGAAGGCGTATGAACAGCTCAAGCAGCAGCGGCACCCTCCGCGGCACCGGTCGGCCGGTGCGCAGCCAGGATCTGGGCTACTTCTCAGGCCGGGACGCCCTCGACTGGGGCTTCGCCGCCCTGATCCTGATCGGCGGCCTGTTCGCCTTCTCGCGCTACGGCGCCTCGATGGATGGCTATGAAAAAGGCATCCTGGTCTGCGCCATCCCCTCGCTGATCGCGCTGGGCTGGTTCTGGGCGCCGCTGCGCTGGCTGTGCGCCGGCGTGGGCGCGGCCAGCCTGCTGGCCATCGGCCTGTACGTCCAGACGCCCGATGCCTTTGGCGCCGATCTGGCCGCGGCCGACAAGGTGTTCTGGCTCAAGTACGCCCTGTCCAGCCAGAGCGCCATCTTGTGGATGAGCGTGCTCTTCTACATGGCCACCCTGTTCTACTGGGGCGGCTTCTTCACAAAAAGCGGTGAAAACAGTGCCGCCGAAGCCATCGGCTCGCGCCTGACCTGGGGCGCCGTCTTCATGGCCCTGGTGGGCACCATGGTGCGCTGGTTCGAAAGCCACCAGATCGCGCCGGACATCGGCCACATCCCGGGCAGCAACCTCTACGAGGTGTTCGTGCTGTTCGCCTGGATGACGGCGCTGTTCTACCTGTACTACGAAGCGAAGTTCAAGACCCGTGCGCTGGGCGCCTATGTGCTGCTGGTGATCAGCGCGGCGGTCAGCTTCCTGCTCTGGTACACGGTGGCGCGCGAGGCGCATGAGATCCAGCCCCTGGTGCCGGCCCTGCAAAGCTGGTGGATGAAGATCCATGTGCCGGCCAATTTCGTGGGCTACGGCACCTTCGCCCTGGCCGCCATGGTGGCCCTGGCCTATTTGCTCAAGACTGCCAGCCTGCGCGCGCTGAGCCTGGGCCTGATCGTCATGCCTTTGGCCCTGATCGCCATGATTCTGGCCGCCCGCTTCGGTGCCGATCTGCCGGCCGAGACCATCGCCGGCCTGGACGGCTGGGCCCGCAAGATGGCCGGCCTGCTGGTCTTCTTTGTGCTGGCCGTGGCCTTGCGCAGCCGCCTGACGGCCCGCCTGCCCGAGCTGAGCACCCTGGACGACCTGATGTACAAGGCCATCGCCCTCGGCTTTGCCTTCTTCACCATCGCCACCATCCTGGGCGCCTTCTGGGCCGCCGAGGCCTGGGGCGGATACTGGAGCTGGGACCCGAAGGAAACCTGGGCCCTGATCGTCTGGCTCAACTACGCGGCCTGGCTGCACATGCGCTTGATGAAGGGCCTGCGCGGCGCCGTCTCCGCCTGGTGGGCGCTGGCGGGCCTGGTGGTCACCACCTTCGCCTTCCTGGGCGTGAACATGTTCCTCTCCGGCCTGCACTCCTACGGCACGCTCTGAGACCCTGAGCCCCCCAATGCGCCGCCAGCCCGCCCCGACCATGACACTGCGAAGGATGCTGGCAGCGCTGGGTAGAGGGGTGCTGGGGTGGGGGGCGCTGCAGCTCAGCTTCTGCGGAATCCTGGCCAGCACGGCCAGCCACGCCGTCGCAACGCCGCTGCGCATCGCCACCGGTGAACTGCCGCCCTACGCCACTCAGAACCGCCAGGACCAGGGCATTGCCCTGGACATCGTGCGGCGTGCCTTTGCCCTCGCCGGCTACCAGGTGCAGTACCACTTCCTGCCCTGGGCACGCGCCCAGCAGGAGACCCGCCAAGGCCTCTACGACGCCTCCGCCTACTGGGGCGCCTCGGCCGAGCGGCGGCGCGATTTCCTGCTCAGCGACAACGTGCTGACCGAGCAATGGCTGCTGGTCTACCGCCGCGAGCTCAAGCTCGACTGGACCAGCCTGGCCGATCTGCGCGGCTACAAGGTCGGCTATGTGCGCGACTACACCTACACACCCGAGTTCTGGTCCAAGATCCAAAGCGGCGAGCTCGACGGTGACGCCACGCCCACCGACCTGGCCGGCTTGCGCAAGATGCTGCTGGGGCGCATCGATGTGCTGCCCATGGAGCGCAATGTCGCTTGCGATCTGCTCGGCCATCACTTCAAGCCGGCCGAAGCGGCCCAGATCGCCGCCCACCCGCGCCTCTTGACCGACAGCTTCAGCACCCACCTGATCCTGCCGCCGCAGGTGGCGCGCAGCGCCGAGCTGCTGCGGGATTTCAACCTCGGCCTGAAAAAGCTCAAGGCCAGCGGCGAACACGGCCGCCTGCTGCGCGCCCTGCCCTGCCCGGCCGGCTGGAACTGAGGCTGGCGCCTGGCGCCACAGCCACTGGCCCGCAGGACATTGACACCGGGCCCGGCAAAATTTTGCGGCAGCCCGTAAGCTCCAGGCTCGTTCTCGCGACAGAGACCCACCTCCTCCTCGATTGCTGCCCGCCATGCGCCACACCGACCGCCACTTTGCCCCGAGCACGCCCATCCTGGCCTCGGAGATCACGCCGCAGGCGGTCTACCAGCAGCGCCGCCACTGGCTGCAGCTGATGGCCAGCGGTGCCGCCGGCGCCGGCCTGGCCAGCTGGGCCGGCCGCGAGGCCCTGGCGCAGACCGCCGGCCCCGGCAAGCTGGCCAAGCTGCCCGGCGCCAAGAGCACGGTGGCCGGCGCCATGAGCCTGGACAAGCTGACCCGCTATGAAGACGCCAGCAGCTACAACAACTTCTACGAATTCGGCACCGACAAATCCGACCCGGCCCGCACGGCCGGCAGCCTGAAGCCGCGCCCCTGGACGGTCACGGTGGAAGGCGAAGTCGGCAAGCCCGGCAGCTTCGATCTGGACCAGCTGCTCAAGCTCAGCCCCATGGAGGAACGCATCTACCGCCTGCGCTGCGTCGAGGGCTGGAGCATGGTGATTCCGTGGGTGGGCTATTCGCTGGGCGAGCTGATCAAGCGGGTCGAGCCCAACTCGCGCGCCAAGTATGTGGAGTTCATCAGCCTGGCCGACCGTAGCCAGATGCCAGGCCTGCGCTCGGGCGTGCTGGACTGGCCCTACACCGAGGGCCTGCGCATCGATGAAGCCATGCACCCGCTGAGCCTGCTGGCCTTCGGCATGTACGGCGAAGTGCTGCCCAACCAGAACGGCGCGCCAGTGCGGCTGGTCCTGCCCTGGAAGTACGGCTTCAAATCGGCCAAGTCCATCGTCAAGATCCGCTTCGTTGAAAAGCAGCCGGTGTCCAGCTGGACCCGCGCCGCGGCCAGCGAGTACGGCTTCTATTCCAATGTAAACCCGCAGGTAGACCACCCGCGCTGGAGCCAGGCCAGCGAGCGCCGCATCGGCGAAGACGGCCTGTTCGCCAAGAAACGCCCCACCCTGATGTTCAACGGCTATGCCGAGCAGGTGGCCTCGCTCTACGCCGGCATGGACCTGAAGAAGTTCTACTGAGGCCGCCCCGCATGGCGCGCCGCTCCCTCTGGCTGCACCCCACGGCCAAGCCCCTGCTGTTCTTGATCTGCCTGGCGCCTCTGGCCTGGCTGATCGCGGCCGCCGCCTCCGACCGGCTCGGCGCCAACCCGGCCGAGGCCTTGATCCGGGGCCTCGGTGACTGGAGCTTGCGCGGCCTCTGCCTGACTCTGGCCGTGACGCCGCTGCGCGTGCTCAGCGGCCAGCCGGCCCTGGCACGATTTCGCCGCATGCTGGGCCTGTTCAGCTTTTTCTACGCCAGCCTGCACCTGCTGGCTTACGGCTGGCTGGACATGGGCCTGGAGCTCGGCGACATCGGCCGCGACATCCTCAAGCGGCCCTTCATCCTGATGGGCTTTGTCGCCTGGCTGCTCTTGCTGCCCCTGGCCTTGACCTCCTTCAACCGCGCCATCAAGGCCCTGGGCGCAGCGCGCTGGCAGCGCCTGCATCGCGCGGTCTATGTGCTCAGCCTGATCGCCCTGGCCCACTTCATCTGGATGCGCGCGGGCAAGAACAACTTTGCCGAGCCGGCGCTTTACGGCGCCATCCTCGGCCTGCTGCTGGGCTGGCGGCTGTGGCGGGCCTGGCGGAGCCACCACAACCGCCTCGCCGCCGGCTGAATCGACCTCAGGGCTTGGCGGCTGCCGGCCCGATGTGGCGATCCAGGAACTTGAGCATCTGCTCGAACAGGTCAATCCGGTTCTCGCTCTTGCCATAACCGTGAGCTTCACCGGCCTTGATCATCAGCACCTCGGGCGGACGCCCGGCTTTCTTGAGTGCATCCACCATCAGATTCGTCTGCTCCATAGGCGTGCGCCAATCCTCGCTGCCGGCGTAGATGAAGAGCGGTGCCTTGATGCGCTCGGCATGGCGGGCCGGCGAAACCTCGTGGGCGCGCGCCCAGCCCGAGTCCTTCTGGCCGATCAGCTGGCGCCAGAAGGCCACGCCACTGGGGCTGCGAGGGATGTCCCCCTGGCCCGAGGTGAGGATGACCTCCAGATCGCTGACCACCAGGCCGGCCACGCCGCACTTGAACAGATCCGGCGTCTTGATCAGGGCCCAGAGCGTGGCATAGCCCCCGTAGCTGGCGCCTGAAATGCACAGGCGCTGCGGATCGGCAAACCCGGCCTGCACCGCCCAGGCCGCCGCGTCCTCGTGGTCCTCGGACATCTTGCGGCCCAGCTCGCCGTAGCCGGCGTCATAGACCTTGTGGCCGAGGCCCGGGGTGATGCGGAAATTGGGCAGCACCACGGCATAGCCGCGCGAGGCCAGCATCTGCGCCTCGGTGACCCCGTAGCCGCTGAGATGCCCCCAGGTGTCGGGCCGGGCATGCGGGCCGCCGTGGATGTGCAGCACCGTCGGCAGGCGCTGGCCGGGCTGGTGGTTGGCCGGCAGGAAGTAGTAGGACGGAATCTCCAGGCCGTCGCGGGTCTTGAGCAGGAAGGGGCGCATCTCCACCAGATCGGCCTCCTGGAGGTCCTCGCGGCTGGGCGTCAGCTCTTCCAGCGTCTTGCGCTCTTCGTCCATCACATAGTAGGTGGGCACGGCGCGGTCGCTGTACACGGTCACCAGGGTGCGGTTGCTGGTGGTGCGCTGGATGGCTACCGTCTTGCCGGGGAAGCTGGCCTGGAGATTGGCCTGCTGCTGGGCATGGGCCTCGTCGAAGTAGGCCACCTGCTGGCGCTCATCGGCAAAGCGCAGGCCGATGAGGTTGCGGCTGCGCGGGTCGTAGATCAGACCGCTGTCCAGGTCATAGCGCGGATGGGCCGCCAGCACGGCCGTCAGCTTGCGCTCGCGCGTGTCGAGACGATGCAGGCCGCGGGTGTTGGCGCCGCGGAAGGCGCTGACGACGAGATCCTGGTTGTCCTCCGCGAAGGCCAGGGGCTGCCAGTCGTCCGGGTCGCCGGCGGCAAACTTGGCCACCTCCTGCCAGGGCGCTTCCTGTGAGGCTCGCACCAGCATGCGATAGCTGCGCTCGGCCGGAGGCAGCTCCGGCTTGTCCACCAGCTTGACGGCACGCGGCACGCCGTCACGGTCCAGCACCCAATCCTCCACATCGCCGGGCGTGTCGAAGGTCAGCAGCTGACGCTGGCCGTTGTCAAGGTTGACACGGTAGATGTCAAAGGCCTTGTTGCTGCGCAGATTGGCCCGCACCAGGATCTCCGCCTCACGGCCCGGCGCCACCGAGATGAAGTTCATGAAAGTGAAGCGCCGCTGGCTCTGGCCCAGTTGCTCGCGCACGGTGGGCATGAGCTTGCGTGCAGCGCTGCCATCAACCTTGACCGAGAACAGGCCGCCGCCGTCGCCCGATTCGGGCCCGGTCGGCGCATCGAGCCGACCGAGGGTGTAGACCAGGCGCTCCGAGCCCACCCAGTGAAAGGCGGTGACGTCGAACTGGGTCATGCCGGTCAGGGCCTTGGCCTGACGGGTCTGCAAATCGAAGAGCACGATATTGCGCTTGCCACCCAGCGGCGCCAGCAGCGCCAGCAAACGGCCGTCCGGCGACAGCTTGCCGCTGCTGTAGCGGGCCCGCGCAGCAAACGCGCTCAACGGGGCCGGCGCCGCTCGCGGCGCTTCCAGCTGGACGCCCGGCGCCGCGGCATTCGTCTCGGCGCACGCCGACTGGCTGGCGGCCCAGAGGCTGAAAGCGGCCATCAAGGCCGCCCGTGCAAATGGGCTGGGGCGGCGCGCACGCGCGCCGATGCGGGATCCTGTCATCGTGTCCTCCCTCGAAAGCTGGGCTCTCTTTTTTGAAAGGCGGCATTGTCGGGCCAAGCCTCTGGCCTCTTTCTGCCCGCAACCGCGGGTATTCCCAAAGAATTGCGACCCCATAAGCCTGGCCGGGCGATCTGCGCACGAGCGCACACCAGCCTTGGATTCGGGGGGCATCAAGGACAGCCTGCCCGGCCCCGGGCCAGCGCGCGACCGGGTGAGCTGGGATAATCCGGCGCTTTGGTCTTCACCCCTGCCGCTGCCATGCCCCATTTCACGCCCGACGCCCTGCCATCGCAGCTCGATGTCGCCATCCTTGGTGGCGGGCCGGCCGGCTGCAGTGCGGCCTCCTGGCTGCAGCAGCTGGGCCTGCGCGTGCTGTTGGTGGAGCGGGCACCGCAGCTCTGCGCCGGCCTGCAAAGCCTGCAGTTCAACCAGGATTGGGTGCTGGGGGCACCGGGGCAAAAGCTGGCCGACTTGGGCCAGCAGTACGCGCGACAGGTTGAGGGGCTGAGCGAGGTGCACACGGTGCTGGGCCAGAGCTGCGCCCATCTGGACTGGCTGACCGGCGAAGGATGGCGCCTGCGCCTGGATGATGGCCGCAGCGTTCAGGCCCGTGCCCTGCTGCTGGCCACCGGCCTCAAGCCGCTGCGCCCCGAAGCCTTCTTCCCGACGCCCTTGCCCCACCCCCGCGTGCTCGATGCGCTGAGCCTGACCGCCTGCCGCGAGCAACTGGCGCCAGCGCGCATTCTGCTGCTCGGCGGCGGTGACAACGCGGCCGAGAACGCGCTCTACCTGCAGGCGCGCGGCCACCAGGTCACGCTCTGGTCGCGCAGCGACTGGCGCGCCCAGCAGCGTCTGGTGGAACGCATCCAGGGCCTGGCCGGTGCCGTCCAGACCCGCCTGCCCAGCCCGATGCCAAGCCGGCTGCTGCCGGACGAGGCCGGTGTGACGGTGCAATCTCAGGCCTTTAGCGAGGAACGTTTTGACCATGTGGCCGTGCTGCTGGGCTTTGAAGCGGAGCCCAGCGCCTGGCTGCAGGTGGGTGACGCCCTGCAGCGCGCCGGCATCACGGCGCCGTCCCACCCTTTCCGCGACGAGCCGCGCTTTGCGCCCCTGGGCCTGTTCGTGGCCGGCGACGCCAGCGGCCGCCAGCATCCCTGCGTGCAGACCGCGCTGGGCGACGGTGTGGTGGCGGCCAAGGCGGTCGAGGCCTTTTTGCGCCCCCTGCAAGAGGGGCAGCCCAGCCTGGCCCTGCGCCGCAACAACCGCCAGATCATTCACATCACCGGCCTGCGCTTCGGCGCCAACCTCGGCGTGCTGGACTTCGAGCGCGAAGGCCCGCAACCGATCCAGGTCGATGCCGAGGTCAACCTCGGTGCCCAGCAAATCGTCTCGCGCGATGCCGACATCGGCCATGTGCTGGACTACCGCCGCGTGCGCGCCATCATCATCGACGAGTGCACGGCCGAGCACACCGACCTGCTCGAAGCCTTGCTCGGCAAGCTCTGCACCCGCCTGATGAAGCTCCCCGGCGTGGCCGGCGTGCGCATCAAGGTCACCAAACTCGAAATCTTCCCCGACTGCCAGGTTGCCATCAGCGCCGAATGCGGCCAGTGGTAGTGGACCACCCCGACGCGCTTCGCGCCCCCCTCAAGGGGCAGCGCCCGGTGGCCCGGCAGAGCCGGCTCCACGCGCGCCACGAGAAGATTCGCTGCCCCTGGCGGGGCGCTCAATGACACAGACTGCCGCGATAGCAAGGACAGACCCCATCATGCTGAACACCCAAGACGCACCCACCCTGAACCTCGATCTGCCCAGCCAGCTGGAAGCGGCCGCGCCGGCCAGCGACGAAAGCGCGGCGCAGGACAAAAAGATCTCGCGCGAAATCAACAAGCTGTCCAAGCGCCTGCACCGCCAGGTGGGCCAGGCCATCGTCGACTACAACATGATCGAGAACGGCGACAAGGTCATGGTCTGCCTGTCCGGCGGCAAGGACAGCTACTCGCTGCTGGACATCCTGCTGAACATGCAGAAGCGCGCGCCGATCCAGTTCGACATCGTCGCCGTCAACCTCGACCAGAAGCAGCCCGGCTTCCCCGAGCATGTGCTGCCGGAGTACCTGAAGGCGCGCGGCATCCCCTTCCACATCGAGGAGCAGGACACCTACTCCATCGTCAAGCGCCTGGTGCCCGAGGGCAAGACCACCTGCAGCCTCTGCTCGCGCCTGCGCCGCGGCAACCTCTACCGGGTGGCCAGCGAGCTGGGTGCCACCAAGATCGCCCTGGGCCACCACCGCGACGACATCATCGTCACCCTGCTGCTAAATATGTTCTTCGGCGCCCGCATGAAGGGCATGCCACCCAAGCTGGTCAGCGATTCGGGCGAGCATGTGGTGATCCGCCCCCTGGCCTATGTGGCCGAGCCCGATCTGGTGCGCTGGGCCGCGCACCGCGAGTTCCCCATCATTCCCTGCAACCTCTGCGGCAGCCAGGAGAACCTGCAGCGCGTGCAGGTCAAGGCCATGATCAACGAGTGGGAGAAGAAGTACCCGGGCCGCATCGAGAACATGTTCACCGCCATGGGCAATATCGTGCCCTCGCACATGATGGACCGGGACCTCTTCCCCTTCCAGACCATCAAGGCCGATGGCAAGCCCGACGCCAACGGTGACATCGCCTTCGACGAGGATGAAGCCTGCAGCACGCCGCAAGCCAGCGCCAGCCCCTCGGTGATCAGCATCCACCGTCAAGAAACGTAAAGCCTTCGGCAACACAAGGACAACAAAGCGGGCTTGGATTCGGTTCACAATCAAAACCATCAGAACAATGCGTTAGGAGCCCGCCATGCACATTCCTCGTCGTTCCCTTCTGGCTGCCCTCGGTGCCGTGGCTGCGCTGGGCCTGAGCGCCTGCAGCGGCCCCTACAGCATCAGCAGCGAAGTCTCCAGCTTTGGCACCTGGCCCGAGAGCCGCAAGCCGGGCAGCTTTGCGTTCGAGCGCCTGCCCTCGCAAGCACAGGCGGGCGCAGTGGCCGAGGCCCAGGCCCGCATCGAAGCCGCAGCGCGCGCGGCTCTGCTCAAGGCCGGATTCACCGAAGCCGCTGACGCCAAGACTGCCGATGTGCTGGTGTCCCTGGGCATGCGCGTGGATCCGCAGGAGCGCGCCCCCTGGGACGACCCGCTGTGGTGGCGCTGGCAGGGCAGCTATGCCCACTGGCGCTACGGCGGCCTGGGCCGCATCGGTTTCTACCACCCCTCGGACATGCTGGATCGCCGCTACGACCGCTCGGTCGCCGTGCTGCTGCGTGACCGCCAGACCGCCGAGCCCCTCTACGAAGCCCGCGCCAGCAACGAAGGCATGACCCAGGGTCCCAGCGAGCTGGCGGGCGCCCTGTTCGAAGCGGCGCTGAGCGACTTCCCCAAGGTGCGGCCCGAGCCGCACCGCGTGGTGGTGCAAGCGATCCGCTGAGCGCGGACGCTCCGCCGGCCGACTCATGGCAAGCCCCCAGCGGGTTGTCATCCAGGCCAGCTGATAATCAGCGCTTCACTAGAAACCTCACGGGGCGGTCACCGCCCCGCTTGCATTCACATGGCGCTGAACATTGTCATCATGGCCGCGGGCAAGGGCACCCGCATGAAATCGGCCTTGCCCAAGGTCTTGCACAAGCTGGCCGGCCGCTCCTTGCTGCGCCATGTGCTGGACATGACACAGGGCTTGCAAGCCCAGCGCAATGTGGTCATCACCGGCCATGGCGCCGAGGCGGTGGAAGCCGCCGTCGCCGGCCCCGGCGTGCAGTTCGTGCGCCAGATGCCCCAGCTGGGCACCGGCCACGCCATCCAGCAGGCCGTGCCGGCCCTGCCCGAGGACGAGGGCACGACCCTGATCCTGAACGGCGATGTGCCCCTGATCAAGCAAGCCACCGCACAAGCTTTGGTCCAAGCCTGTGATGGCAAGGCCCTGGTGCTGCTGACCATCCACCTGAGCGACCCGACCGGCTACGGCCGCATCGTGCGCCAGGGCGGCCAAACGGAAGGCAACGTGCTAGCCATCGTCGAGCACAAGGACGCGAGCGCCGAGCAGCGCGCCATCCGCGAGGGCTACACCGGCATGATGGCCGCGCCCACCGGCGCGCTCAAGCGCTGGGTCAGCCAGCTCAAGAATGAAAACGCCCAGGGCGAGTACTACCTGACCGACATCGTCGCTATGGCGGTGGCCGAAGGCGTGCCGGTGCTGGGCATTGCCGCACCGAACGAGACCGAGGTGCTGGGCGTCAACAGTCCGGTGCAGCTGGCCGACTTGGAGCGTCGTTTCCAGTTGGAACAAGCCGAAGCCCTGATGGAAGCCGGCGTGCGCCTGGCCGACCCGCGCCGCTTTGATGTGCGCGGATCGCTTCAGTGCGGCCAGGACGTGGAGATCGACATCAACTGCGTGTTCGAAGGCACGGTGGTGCTGGGCGACAAGGTGCGCATCGGCGCCAACTGCGTGATCCGCAATGCCAGCATCGGTGCCGGCACCCGCATTCATGAGTTCACCCATATCGACGGCGAGAAGGCCGGCGGCGCCCAGGTCGGCGCCGGCGCCCTGATCGGCCCCTTCGCCCGCCTGCGCCCCGGCGCAGACCTCGGTGACGAGGTCCACATCGGCAATTTCGTCGAGGTCAAGAACTCCACCCTGGCCAAGGGCGCCAAGGCCAACCACCTGGCCTATCTCGGCGACGCCACCGTGGGCGAGCGCGTCAACTACGGCGCCGGCTCCATCACCGCCAATTACGACGGCGCCAACAAGCACCGCACCGTGATCGGCGCCGATGTGCATGTGGGCAGCAACTGCGTGCTGATCGCGCCGGTCGAGATCGGTGCCGGCGCCACCATCGGCGGCGGCTCCACCATCACCAAACCGGTCGCGGCCGGCGAGCTGAGTGTGGCGCGCGGCAAACAGGTGGCCATCGCCGGCTGGAGCCGGCCGCTCAAGAAACGCTGAGATCGGCCGAGCGGGCGTGATAATCGCACGCAGGCCCAGCCCGGCCCGGCGCTTCACCCCCGTCTGCGGGGGCGCGCCGCCCGGGCCCAGCGCCTAGGATTTCGCAACAGGTTCCTTCAGCAGTCTCAAAGGGCACATCATGGCGCGCAATCTCGCAGCATCCGCACGACGTCAGGCCGACAGCTCGGCCGACGCGGCCAGCTCCCTCGGCGAAGAGGCATTCTTGATCGACAGCTCCTGGCAGACCCTGGACGAGATCCAGGCGCGCGAAGAACAGAACGCGCGTGCCGAAGCCCTGGAAACCCAGGCCCTGTACCAAGCGAAATGCGATGACGCCGCCAGCGCCTGCTGGTACCTCTGCCGCAGCCTCGGTCTGGCGCGCCAGATGGAAGCCGACGGCGAGCCCACGCTGGAGCTGCTGTTCCAGTTGCTGGGCGCCCTGGCCGATCTGCCCGCCGAAATCAGCAGCGCCCCCGTGCCCGAGGCGGAAGGCGCCGACAACCTGGGCGTGTTCGAGCTCTGCCAACAGCTGTCGGCCGCGCGTGAACTGAGCCAGGAAGCCTGGGTCGATGCCGAGCTGGCGGCCCCTCGCCAGGCCCTCACTCACTGAGTCACCCACAGAGGCGAGCACCGCCACAATCCCCGCAAGGGCGCCGCACTTCCGTGCCGCGCCCTTTTGCATTTTTCATTCCGCCCGCATCGGGCTTGCCAAGGAGCCTCTGCCATGAAAGCCCTGAAGTTCATCGCGCTCGCCCTGATCGCGCTGCTGGCCGGCCTGCTGCTCGGCGGCTTGCTGCTGTCGCCCAAGTTCCAGGTCAGCCGCACCGTGCAGATCCAGGCCAGCCCTGACGCCGTCTATGCCCTGGTGTCCAGCCCGCGGCAATGGAAGCTCTGGAGTGTCTGGAACCAGCGCGACCCGGCCATGCAGATCGAGTACAGCGGCCCGGAATCCGGGGCTGGCGCGGTCTGGGCCTGGAAAAGCAAGACCGAGGGCGATGGCACCATGAGTTTCACGGCCGCCGAGCCCGGCCGGCGCGTGGCCTACGCGCTCTACTTTCCTGATTTCGGCACCACCTCCCACGGCGAGCTGCGCCTGCAGGCCCGCAACGGCGGCACCGAGCTGAGCTGGACCATGGACGGCGACATGGGCAAGAACCCCTTGTTCCACTGGTTGGCCCTGTTCGCCGATGGCATGGTGGGCCCCGATTTCGAGGCCGGTCTGGCGCGGCTGAAGCAGGTGGCCGAACGCGGTTCCAGCGCTTGAGCGCGCGGCCGGACGGCCGTCATGCACCGTGCTCAAAAATGAAGCAAGCCAAGGAAACACCAGACAGATCAATCACTTGGCAGGGCTATGGGCAGCTTGCCCACGAACTTATCCACAGCGGGCGGGGATAGTCTGATCAGGCGCGGAAGCCGCCACGCGAGCGTCACGACAGCAGGCCGCGCTCCACGCCCGAAATCAAACGGCTGACGCGCGAGACCGACAAGCCCAACTCGGCCGCCAAGGCGCTCATGCTCCAGCCGGCCTCGGTGTGGGCGCGGTACAGAGCCTGCTCGCGCGAGCCGCTGTGTGCCAGCAACTCGGCCCAGGGCGGCCGATCCGTGGCGGCGGCTCTCGAGCGCGCTGTGGATTGAAATCGAGCCGCTGGATCGGCCCGCCCCTGGGACGCAGGCTTGGCACGTGCCCGGGCCCGCTCCGCCTGATCAG
Source organism: Burkholderiales bacterium PBB2 (assembly GCA_002255955.1). Taxonomy (GTDB): domain Bacteria; phylum Pseudomonadota; class Gammaproteobacteria; order Burkholderiales; family Burkholderiaceae_C; genus Paucibacter_A. Next base: position 55,412 of record NKIM01000003.1, read on the forward strand.
CGGCACGACCCGCGGCCCGCATGCGCTTCACAAAGGCCGAATCGCCGAGGAAGATCTGCTGCCGCAAGCGCCCGGGCCACAAAGCCAGATCGGGCTCGCTGGCCAGCAGCTGAGCATAGCGGTCGGCCGCGCGGCGGCGGTCCAGGGCGCCGCGCAGCTCGCGGCCCAGCACATAGGCGTGCAGGCCATCGGCATCGAGCCAGGCCGGCGCCGGCTCCATGCCCACATGGGCGCGGTAGCTGGACCAGGGCCAGTCGGCCAGCTCGCGAACCAGGCCCAGGCGCAGGGGGTTGAGTTCGACGTAGCGACAGGCGTCCAGCAGATGTGCCTCGCGATCGACCAGCACGCCCTTGAAGCGGCCATGGAACAGCGGCCCTTCGCTGCCATGACGGCGATTGTGATACTGGGTGTAGACGCCGTTGAGATGGCGCATCAGGCGCGAGAGATTGGCCTGGCGGGTGAACAGCAGCAGATGGAAGTGATCGGGCAGCAGGCAGTAGGCCAGCACCTGGGCATCAAAACGCTGCATGGTCTGCGCGATCAGCGCCAGCAGGCTGCGGCGGTCGGCGTCATCCTCGAAGGCGCACACGCCAGCATCGCAGCGTGAGCTGAGGTGGTACACAGCGCCAGCGAGCTCGATGCGGGGGGGACGTGCCATGCATCAACTTAGGTGAGCATGGCGCAAAAGACAAGGTGGCAGGCAAGGCTTGACCCCCGAGCCGGTGACAGGCCAGCGAGCCGGCTTCGAAACCTGCCCGCCGGACTCGCGCGCCATCGGCCGGCGGGCGCCGGGGTCAGGTCTTGCTGTGCAGGCCTTCCAGCACCTTGAGCACGGCCTCATCGCCCATATTGCGGGCATCAGCCAGCTCACCGCCATTGGTGGCCTTGACCACGCTGCCGTCGTTGGCCAGCACGGCCACGGCTGGGATGCCCTTTTTGAGCGACACGCCGATCTGTGCCGCCAGGTCGACATTGCGGTCGAAGCGGCCGACGTTGACCTTGAGCACCACCAGGCGCTTGCCCACATGCTCGGACAGGCTGCCGGCGCTCATCTTGCGGTCCAGGGCCAGGCAGTCGCCGCACCAGTTGGCACCGAAGACCACCAGCACGTTCTTGCGCTGGGCCTGAGCGGCGGCCAGGGCCTGGTTCAACTCGGCGCGGGCGTCGGCCAGCTCGTTGTAAACCAGCTTGGCCACGGTGGGCGCTGGCGCCGTGGCCGCAGGCGCCACAGCTTGGGCATGGGCGGCCGAGGCAAACATCAGGCTGCTCAGGAGGCCGAGGGCGAAGGCGGTCTTTTTCATGGTGGGCAATCCCTGTGCTGGAAATGGGCGCAGTGTGCCACGGCAAATGCGGTACAAAGCGGCCTCGCCGTATCTGCACCCAACCCAACACAAGGCAACTTTGCACCCATGGCCGCTTCCAGCCTTTTGGCACTGATCGATGACATCGCCACCATCCTCGACGACGTGGCCCTGCTGTCCAAGGTGGCGGCCAAGAAGACCACCGGCGTGCTCGGCGACGACCTGGCGCTGAACGCCCAGCAGGTGGCCGGCGTCTCGGCCGAACGCGAACTGCCCGTGGTCTGGGCCGTGGCCAAGGGATCTTTCTTGAACAAGGCCATCCTGGTGCCGGCCGCCCTGGCCATCAGCGCCTGGGCGCCCTGGGCCGTGACGCCGCTGCTGATGCTCGGCGGCGCCTACCTCTGCTTCGAGGGCTTCGAGAAGCTCGCGCACAAATTCTTGCACAGCGCCGCCGAGGTCGAGGCCGAGCACCAGGCTCTGAGCGAGGCCGCACTCAACCCAGACCAGGACCTGCTGGCCTTCGAGCGCGACAAGATCAAGGGCGCTATCCGCACCGATTTCATCCTCTCGGCCGAGATCATCGCCATCACCCTGGGCACGGTCGCGGGCGCCAGTTTCAGCACCCAGCTGATGGTGCTCAGCGGCATCGCGCTGGTGATGACGGTGGGGGTCTATGGCCTGGTGGCCGGCATCGTCAAGATCGACGACGCAGGCCTTTACCTGAGCCGCCGCCCCGGCGCCTTCAAGCAAAGCGTAGGCCGCCTCATGCTCTCGGCCGCACCCTGGCTGATGAAAGCCCTGGCCCTGGCGGGCACGGTGGCCATGTTCCTGGTCGGTGGCGGCATCCTCAGCCATGGCCTGCCGGCCCTGCACCATGCCGGTGAGGCCTTGGCGCAGCAGCTGGGGGCCCTGTCCTGGCTGGGCCCCCTGCTGTTCGACGGCGCCGTGGGCCTGGCGGCCGGCGCGCTGTGCCTGGCAGGGGTGACGCTGGTGTCGCGCGTGCGCCATGCCTTGACCGGCAAAAAGTCGGTCTGAGCCCGGGGGGCCTGGCCCCCACCCACGGATCAGATCGCGCGCCGGGCACGAGGCTGGCATCATCCAGCTTCCGCCCGCCGGTTAGGATTCGCCCATGAAGACGTACACCATCGAAATCCAGAAGTTCAAAGCCGCCTCCAACAACATCCACGGCCAGATGCTGCTCAAGGTCGACGCCCTGGTCAGCCCCAAGGCCGCGGTCGAAGGCATTGAGCCGAGCACCATCCTGACCCTGACCGAGGCCAATGCACGCGTGCTGATGGCCTTGCTCAAGACCCAGCTGCAGGAGTTCGACAGCAAGAAGGCGCGCAGCCGCTTCTGATTCCGCGCACCTGCTGAAGCCGGCTGCCGCTGCGCAGCCGAAGCAGCGACAATCGGGCGATGGAATATCCCCAATACAAGCCCCAGTCCGACCACCTGCCCCTCAACGACGAGGAGCTGTCCACGCTGGACGACATGCTGATCAAGCTGCCGGTCGAGGCGGCGATGAACATCGAAGCCCTCGACGGCTACCTGGCCGGCCTGCTGCTCAGCCCGCAGCGCCTGGCCGATCTGCCCGGCGCCACGTGGCTGCCCACCGTCTGGGGCGGCGACGGGGATGACCTCGAAGCCGACAGCAAGTCCGAAAACTACCCCTTCGTCAGTGGCAAGCAGCGCAAGCGCGTGACCCTGCTGGTGCTGCGCCATCTGCAGTCGATCGAATGGCAGCTCAATGCCAAGCCCGAACTGTGGGAGCCCATCTTCAGCGTTGCGGAAGACGAGGACGGCGATCTGGTCGATGCCGAGGAATGGGCGATCGGCTTCCTGACCGCCGTGGACCTGGCCCCGGAAGCCTGGGCACCGCTGTTCGACGACGCGGTCAGCGGCCCGCTGCTGGCCCCCATCGCCCTGCTCGGCGGTGACGAGTCCACGCTCAGCGAAGCCCAGCGCGCCCAGCTGGCCGACCTGAAGCAAAAGGACGAACTGAGCCGCGCCGTGCTCGACAACGTGCTCAAGCTCTGGGAGCTGCGCAAGGCCAGCCAGGGCTGAACCACCGCTCCTGCATGGCCCGCGATCCCAGCGCCGCCCACCGGCTGCGCCACGCCCAGCGCATGAATGCGCTGCTCGATCACATCGACCGGCACCTCGACCACACGCTGGAACTGAGCAGCCTCGCCGAGCACGTGCATTTCTCGCCCTTCCATTTCCACCGCGTGTTTGCGGCCTGGATGGGCGAAACCCTGGGCGACTACCTGCGCCGGCGCCGCCTCGATGTGGCCGCTTTGATGCTGGCCCAGCCCGAGCCGCGCTCGGTGCTGGAAGTCGCCCTGGCTGTGGGCTTTGGCTCCAGCGAGGCGTTTGCGCGCGCCTTCAAGCTGCGCTTCGGCCAGACACCCAGCGCCTGGCGCCTGGACAGCCCGCTGCGCTGGGCGCGCGAACTGGCCCGCTCGCGCGAGCAACAGGCGCGGCGCCACCGCCCGCCTGCGGCGCTGCTGAGCAATCAGGATCAGCTGGAGCGCAATCTCGATCAGGCCGACCCAGGCCCCGCTGCAGATGATGCAGGCTCTTCTTGTTTCACTTCAGAGAGTCAGATGCACATCAGCCTGCAACAACTGCCGCCGACCCGGGTGGCCTACCTCCGTCACATCGGCCCCTACGGCCAGAGCGTTCACGAGTTCTGGATGAACACCGTGCTGCCCTGGCGCCAGGCGCAGGGCCTGGAACAACGCGCTTGCTACGGCATCGGCCACGACGACCCCAGCCTCGCGGCCCCCGAGCAATGCCGCTACGACGCCTGCGTCGAGGTTGAGGCCGACTTCGTGCCGCGCAGCCCAGCCAGCGTTCAGACCCTGCCCGGCGGCCGCTACGCCGTGGCCCGGTTCCGCGGCACCCTGGCTGATTTCAGCCACGCCTGGACCGAACTGCTGCGCGGCTGGCTGCCCGCCAGCGGCCTGCAGATCGATGGCCGCCCGGTCTTCGAGCATTACCCACCCAACGCCGGCTACGACCCGCAGACCGGCATCTTCAGCTGCGAACTCTGCTTGCCGGTCAAGGCGGGCTGAACCCGGCGCACGGTTTCAGAACCTTGCCGCCAGCCAGGTCTGCAAGGCCGCGAAGACCTGCTCGCGCTCGGGCTCGTTGAAGATCTCGTGGAAGAGCGGGCCGAAGCACTGGGCACGCAGCACCGCGCCCGGGGCTTCGGCGGCGAACTCTGCGCTGCCCGACGGGGCCACGCAGCGGTCGCTGCCAGCCCAGAGCAGCAAGGTGGGCACCACCCAGTCGGCCGCATGCTGACGCACCAGTTCACCGGCATCGACGATGGTGCGCGCCAGGGTCGGGGTCAGGCGGTCGTGCACCAGCGGGTCGTCGATATACGCCTGCACCACGGCGGCGTCGCGTGAGATCCAGCGGGTCTTGAGCCCGTTGCCCACGGCCAGGTGGGGCACCAGGGTCTCGCCCAGCAGCAGCTGCAGACGCTGGAACGATGACAGCCCCGGGTCGAGCGCCGGCGAGGACAGCACCAGGGCATCGACCGGGCGGAACCACATCGGCAGCTGCCCGCCGCTGCTGGCCGCCAGGCCGCCGGCGACAAAGCGCGCGGCCACCAGGCCGCCCATGCTGTGGCCCAGCAGGACCAAGGGGCCGCGGCCCAGCTGGCGGTCGGCACGCAGCTCGTCGATCACCAGGGCCAGGTCTTGCAGCAGGCGCTCGGCATCGGGCACATCGCCGCGCGGGCCGCCCGAGGCGCCATGGCCGCGCTGGTCATAGCCGGCCACATGCCAGCCCCAGTGGTTGAGCTTGGCCGCCAGGGTCTCGTAGCGGCCGACATGCTCGCCCAGGCCATGCACCAGCAGCACGGTGCCACGGGCGGGCTCCAGGCCCAATTTGCTCCACTGTCGCCAGTGCAGGGGGATGCCGTCGTCGGTTCTCAAAGTTCGCATGCGGCTCAGTGTAGGCAGGGCCCCACGCAGGCCACCCCAGGGCTTGCCCGGGGCGGTAAAACTACCTGGGAAGCGTCATGAAACTCAGCGAGCATGGCGCCCGCAGCCCATGGCCGATGAACAATGGTCCGGCGACGGGCCGGCCCTGATTCTGGCGCCGCTTCGGCCCACCTACACTGCAAACTTTTGTTACCACTTGACCCGGATTGGATGCGATGAGAAATCTGCTGTCGCTGCTCATCTGTCTGCTGCTCGCGGCCTGCGCTGCGCCCAAATACACCGTGGACGATGGCCGCCCGGTCAACGAGACCCTGCTCGGCAATATCCGCGCCTTTGGTGCCGGCGAACAGGCCGTGCGCCCCGCCATCGCCCGCAGCGCTGCCCTCAAGGACCCCGACTGCGACAAGCAGTGGGAGCTGCCCTTCGCCCTGGCCACCAGCAATGGTTGGGCCGAGAATGACCGCGTGGCCTGGGTGCGCGCCCTCAATGTGGACGAGCGCCTGACCGTGGTGGCGGTGGCACCGGGTTCGCCGCTGCAGCTGGGTGACAAGGTGGTGGTGCTGGCCGGGCTCAAGACCGAGGACACCGAGCAGATGCTCAACAGCCTCGCCGAGATACGCGACCGCGGCCGGCCCTTCTCGGTCGTGCTGTCCACCGGCAAGCAGCATGTGATCACGCCCTTCGAGGTCTGCCGCGGCTACACCCGCTTCGCCCCGCCCAGCACGCCCGAGGTGCAGGACTACCACTGGCTGCTCAGCATGCATTCGCTGGAAGTGCCCAAGGTGCAGCTGACCGAGGACGAGGCGCTGTGGGCCGTGCTCTGGACCCAGGGCCTGTCCGAAGAAGGCGGCGCCCGCATGAAGACCTTTCACTACGGCAGCAAGATCGTCGGCACGCTCTACAACCTGGTCACCCTGGCCTCGGGCCTGAAGGGCGCGGCCATGGCGGCGGAAGCGGCCGTCAGCGCGGCCAAGAGCGCGGCGCAGAACGTGGTCACCGAAGTGCTCAAGCAGCAGCTGATCGAACAAGGCAAGAGCCTGGCGGCGCAAAAGCTGCGCGAAGGCCTGACCGATGCGGCCGAAAAGCTGACCCGCCAGCAGGTGGTCAATGCCATGCAGGCGGCCGCGGCCAACCGGGGCTCGCTGTCCGGCGTGGCCCGCGTGGGCGCCACGGTGTTTGACCGCGCCGACAGCTGGGCGTTCGAGCGCACGGCCAAGCTCGGCGGCAACCCGCTGGCCGGCTTCCGCCTGCATCAAAAGCTGATCGAGAACAGCTTCACCAGCAATGCCTTTGCCTTCGACGCCGAGCGCCTCGATGCGCTGGGCAAGCTGGCCGATGCCAAAGGCCTGGGCTACGAGGTGCAGGCCATCCTCAACGGCTTCAAGCCCGAGGAGCTGATGTTCGAGATCGGTGCCATGCCCCTGGCCTCGGCGCCCGCCGCCTTTTCCTTCTCCGGCCCCGAAGACATGAACCAAGGCCGCTTTGCCCGCGGCCTGATCGATGCCATGCTGGACATGCCCATGGCCTCCGGCCCCGCCAAGAAATGATGCCGCTCCCGAAGAAATCGCCCTCCTCCCGCGCATGGGCACGGGCCCGCCCTCTGCGCCACCTGCTGTGCTTTTTGAGCCTGCTGCCCGGGTTCAGCGCCCATTGCCTGGCGCAGGCGGCGGCGGTGCCACCGGCCGCGAACCTGGCCGCCTCGGCGCCTGCGCCGGCCCTGCCGGCGTCCAGCGCCGTGCCGGTGTCGGCCTCAGCCTCGGCAGCCGCTGAGGGCCTGCCGCCCGCCCCGCCGCCGCCCAGCTGCTCGGCCCTGACCGCCAAGGCCATGAGCAGCGACCTGCGCGCCGCCACCGCGCAGTCGCAGAACAAGCCGCTGGACGAGCTGGCCAAGGCCTATGAGGAAGCCGTGTCGCTGTGGACCCAGGCCGCCCTGGGCTGCAACGGCCGGGCTCAGGAGCGCGCCCAGCGCGCCCTCAGCGACAACGAGCGCCAGCGCGCCGCGGTGGCCGAGCGCCTGGCGGCCGGATCGCAATGCGAGCTCTCGCACCGCGATGCCGCCTCGCTGCAGGAACTGGCGGCCAAGGCCTTTGGCGAACGCCGCTTTGCCGATGCCGCCTCGCTCTACAGCAAGGCCGAGACCATGTGGGATCTGGCCGCCGAGCATTGCACCGGCAGCCAGCAGCAGATCGCCCAGCGCCGACGTGAGCAGACCGAGATCGACGCCCACAACGCTGAGTACTGCGCACCCATCTTCGAGAAAGCGCGCGAGTTCACGCAGAAGTTCCGCACCGCTGCACCCGGCTTGCCAGTGGCCGAGCGCCAGGCTCAGTCCCTGATCGCGGAAACCGCCTGGCGGCGCGCCACCACGCTGTGCAAGGACGCGGCCCTGGACAACGCCAATGCCTTCATCCAGACCCTGGCGCGCGAACGCGGCACGCCCTGGACGGCCGTGGCCCTGCCGGACAGTTTCCAGTCCGTGCTGCCCAAGCTGCCTGCGCCGCGGCCCAGCGGCGTTGCGGCCGCCCCGGCCACGCCCGCCCAGGGCGCCAGCAAGGTGGCGGGGGCTGCAGGCACCGCAGGTACAGCAGCCACCACGACAGCCGCAACGACGGCGGCCGCCAGCAGCGAGGCCAGCACAGGCGGCCTGGGGGCCGTCATCAGCGGCGCCCTCGGTGCGGTGAAGAACGCCGTCAGCAGCCCGAGTACCGAGGCTGCGCCAGGCCGCAATGCACCCGAGGCAGCCAAGCCGGCGCCGCAGGAGATGGACATCCGCGCCGGTGACACCCGCTACAAGGGCCAGTTCGTGCGCGAAGAGGGCCAGGTGGTCAGCGGCAACGGCCGGGTCGAATGGTCCAACGGGGACGTCTACATCGGCAGCCTGGTGCGCAGCGTGCGCCAGGGCAAGGGTGAATTCATCTGGGCCAATGGCCAACGCTATCTCGGCGACTGGGTGGCCGACAAGGCCACCGGCCAGGGCAAGCTCAGCTTTGCCAACGGCAATCAGTACGAGGGCAGCGTGGTCGACGGCAGCCCCGAGGGCGTGGGCCAGCTGAGCTTTGCCAGCGGCGATGTCTACAAGGGTCAGATCAGCCAGGGCCTGCCGCATGGCAAGGGCCTGTACCGCTGGGCCAATGGCCAGCAGTACGAAGGCGACTATGTGCGCGCCGAACCGCAGGGCCGCGGCGTGCTGCGCTATGCCAACGGCAACCGCTACGAGGGCAGCATCCAGGCCGGCCAGCCCCATGGCCAGGGGCGCATGGAGCTGGCCTCGGGCGACCGCTACGAGGGCGAGTTCCACCTCGGCAAGCCGCAGGGCCAGGGCAGCTATTTCTGGAAGAGCGGCGAGCGCTACGTCGGCGCCTGGGTCGGCGGTGTCAAGCATGGCCAGGGCGTCTTCCACTGGCCCACGGGCGACCGCTGGGAAGGCCTGTTCCAGGCCGACGAACGGACCGAAGAGGGCACCTTGCACCGCAAGGAATGAGCATGGACAAGCACGGCATGAGCGCACCCACCGCAGCCACTCCCGCAGCCCCGGCCAGCGACACCCCGGTCGAGCTGAGCCCGCCCGACATCCGCCCCTACCGGCACGGCAGCGGCGCCAGCGGCGTCGACTACGTCCATGTGCTGGACTCCGGCCGCCCCGGCCCCACGGTCATGGTGCAAGCCCTGACCCATGGCAACGAGCTTTGCGGCGCCATTGCCCTGGACTGGCTGTTCCAGCAAGGCATGGGGCGCACGCTGCAGCCGCTGCAGGGGCGGCTGATCCTGAGCTTCGGCAATGTCGAGGCCTACGCCCGCTTCAGCCCGGCTGACCCGCATGCCGCACGCTGCGTGGACGAAGACCTGAACCGCGTCTGGAGCGACGAGCAGCTGTTCGGCCCGCGTGACACGCTGGAGCTGCGCCGCGCCCGCGCCCTGCGGCCCTTTGTCGACAGCGCCGACTACCTGTTTGACATCCACTCCATGCAGGACGCCTGCCGGCCGCTGATGGTCTGCGGCCTGCTCGACAAGGGCGCGGCCTTCGCGCGCGAGCTGGGCATGCCCGGCGAGCTGCTGATCGACACCGGCCACCCCTCGGGCCTGCGCATGCGCGACCGCGGCGGCTTTGGCGACCCGGCCAGCCCGAAGAACGCCTTGCTGATCGAATGCGGCCAGCACTGGGAGCAGCGCTCGGCCGAGGTGGCCATCGATGGCCTGGTGCGCTTTCTGCGCCTGACCGGCATGGTCAGCGCCGACTGGGCTGAGCCGCGCCTGCGCCTGCCTCTGCCCGAGCGCCAGCGCACCATCCGGGTGGACGAGGCCATCACCGCCATCAGCCGCGACTTTCACTTCACCCTGCCGGGCCCGGTACGCGGCCTCGACATCATCCCCGAGGCCGGCACCGCCTTCGCCCGCGACGGCGACACCGTCTTCCGTACGCGTTATGCCAACACCGTGCTGGTGATGCCCAGCCTCAAGCATGGGCTGCCGGGCAATACGATGGCGAGGCTGGGGCGCATCGAGGACTAAGGGCGCCAGCTGGCGCGCCCTCGTCCTGGCCACCGAAAGCCAGCGCCTTGGCATGCAGGGCGCGCACCTTCTCCTCGCTGTCCAAGGCCACGACGAACATCACGCTGTAGCCGGCCGTGGCGGGCTGCTCCTTGTGCGGCTTCATCACGCCGAAGCCCGGTTGATCGATGCCGACACCCCAGGCGCAGCCGCGCCCGACTGAAATTGTGCGATGCTGGGCCCATTCGCCCCAATCGCAGCACCATGGACGAACCCCATGCCCACAGCCTCTACAGCGAACAGCTGAAGCTGGGCCTGGGTCGCCTGAGCTTTCTGCCGCCGCTGGAGCAAGAGTACCGGCGCTACTGCACCCAGGGCATACGCTGGCGCTTCATCAGCACCACCTTGCTGGCCTTGCTGATCTGGTCGGTGTTCTGGCTCACCGATGGCTGGCGCCAGCAGTCGCTGCCCGATCCGGCGCCGTTCCAGGCCTTGATCGACCGGGTGCAGCAGCTGCGCGCCGGCGTGATGCTGGTGCTGCTGCTGGCCTTGGCGGTGCTGAGCCTGGCGCGCGACATTGAACGGGCGCTCTGGGCCGTGTTCCTGATGGGCCTGGCCATGGCCGACGGCGCCGCGCTGGCCCTGCTGTGCTACCAACGCATGGGCCTGCCCTCGGAAAGCAGCGTGCTGGTGCTGGCCATGGTGACGCAGTTCATGCCCGTCGGCGCGCGCTTTCGCTGGCATCTGGCCCTGGCGCTGAGCTTTCTGGGTTCGGTGCTGCTCATGGCCGTGCTGACACCCGAACCACCGCTGCGTGATGCCCTGCTGCGCATCTGGCTGGTGCTGCTCTTGACCCTGCTGGCCTGCGCGTTCGGCGCCTACTGGCGCGAGTACCTGCGGCGCGAGCAGTTCCTGCACCGCGGCCTGGCGCAATGGCTGGCCTTGCACGACGAGCTGACGGGCCTGAGCAACCGCCGCCTGTTCAAGCAACACCTGCACAAGGTGATGGCGCAGGCCGCGCGCGACGAGCGGCCCCTGGCACTGCTGCTGATCGACGTTGACCATTTCAAGCGCTACAACGACTGCATGGGCCATGACGCCGGTGACCGCGCCCTGCAGCGGGTGGCCGCCGTGCTGGCACGCATGGCCCAGCGCCCGCTGGATCTGGCCGCACGCATGGGCGGCGAGGAGATGGCCCTGCTGCTCTACGACATCCGGCCCGAGCAGCTGGACGAACACGCCCAGGCCGTGGTGGCCGCCATGGCCGCTGAAAGCTTGCCGCACCCCGACTCACCCACCGCGCCCGTGCTGACCCTCAGCCTGGGCGCTGCGCTGATGCGGCCGGGCGAAGGGCCGGAGCGCCTCTACCAGCGGGCCGATGCCCTGCTCTACCAGGCCAAGAACGCCGGGCGCAACCACGCCTGCCTGGACCTCCCGCCCAGTTGACCTCCGGCCCGGTGGGCGCCACGGACCAAGCTGCGCCCCTGTCGTTTCAGCGCGGCAGCTGTCGATCCATCGGCTTCGACAGGCGCGGCGGCGAGCCGCTTCAGACACTGGCGCCATCCCGGGCTTCAAGCCCGATCACTGGAGCACCTGATGACCGCCAAGCCCACCCTGAACCGACCGATCCTGGCCCTGCTGCTCAGCCTAGGCCTCGCCACAAACGCCCTGGCCGCGCACGAGCTGCAGGTGGCGCCCGCGACCGAGGTGCTGCAGGGCGAGCAGCAAACCCTGAGCCTCAGCGGGGCGGCGCCGGGCGAACGCATCACCCTGCGTCTGAGCCGCAGTGCCGTCCTTCCGGGCACGGGCCCGGCGCTGCTGCGGGCCGAGGCGGTGTTCGAAGCCGATGCACAAGGGCGCATCGACCCCGAACGCCAGGCGCCGCTCGCGGGCAGCTACAGCGGGGTCGACGGCCGCGGCCTGTTCTGGTCGGCCCTGCCGGTGCGCGGAGAGGCCGGTTCTGCGGCCCCTGCCGCAGTGACCGACGCCGCACTGACAGACGGCCGCCTGCAGCTGCAGGCCTGGCGCCAGAACGCTGACGGCGCACCGCAGCTGCTGGCGGAGCAGACTCTGCGCTGGCTGCCCGCGCAGGCGCGCGTGCTGGCTCGCGCCGCCGCGCCCTTGCCGGGCGCGCAGCTGCTGCTGCCCAAGACAGGCGCGCCCGGCCATGGCCCGCTGCCGGTGGTGATCGTGCTGGGCGGCTCCGAGGGCGGCACGGGGATGGCGCGCCGCGTGGCCGAGGCGCTGGCCGCGCGGGGCTTGGCGGCCCTGGCCCTGCCCTACTACTCGCCGCCGCGCTGGGGCGCCCAAGGCCCGATGGCGCCCGAGCTGCCCGCCCTGCCAGCCAGCTTCGGGCGCATCGAACTGGCGCAGCTGGAAACCGCGCGCGACTGGCTGCGCCAACAGCCAGAGGTGGACGCCGGTCGCATCGCACTCTGGGGCGCGTCCAAGGGCGCCGAGTTCGTGCTGGCCGCGGCCAGCCGCATCCCCGGCTTCAAGGGCGTGGTGGCCGTGGTGCCCAGCGATGTGATCTGGGAAGGTTTTGACATGATGCAAGGCGCCCTGGCCCAGCCCTCGTTCAGCTGGCGTGGCGAGGCCCTGGCCTTCGTGCCCTACAAGGGCTATCAGGAAGAAGTGGCCGGTTTCATGAGCGGCCAGCCGGTGCGCCTGCGCCGCCCGCATGACGCTGGCCGTAGCGCCCAGCCTGAGCGGGCTGCCGCCGCGCGCATCGCGGTCGAGAAGATTGCCGCACCGCTGCTGCTGATCGCCGGCAGCAACGACCAGGTCTGGGACTCGGGCGGCATGGCCCGCACCATCGCCGCTCGCCGCGCCGCTGCTCAGCTGCCGACCGAGCTACTGCTCTTCGAAGGCGCCGGCCATGGCATCACCGGCTTGGGCGAGCTGCCCACCACACTGAACAACGCAGGCCCGATGAAGATGGGTGGTGAGCCCGCCGCCGATGCCAAAGCCCAGCAGCAGGGCTGGCTGCGCAGCCTGAGCTTCCTGCGCGAAGTCTTGCAGTGAGCCGGGACTACGGCCTGGTCACGCCCGCTCAGCCGCGATCGAACTTAAACACCGCCATGCTCGCCAGCAGGTTCGGAAAAGTCCGCACAGTCTGGCCGTTCTGGATGCCAAAGCTGTCGAGCACGCGCAGGCGGTTCTTGCGCGCCAGCACCTCAAAGTCGGCGTAGGTACCGACGCGGATATTGGGCGTGTCGTACCACTCATAAGGCAGCACGCGCGTCACCGGCATGCGGCCCATCAGCACCTGGGCGCGGTTGGCCCAGTGGGCGAAGTTGGGGAAGCTGACGATGCCGATGCGGCCGACACGCGCGGTCTCGCGCAGCATGGCCTCGGTATTGCGCAGATGCTGCAAGGTTTCGAGTTGCAGCACCACGTCAAAGCTCTGGTCCTCGAAGATGGACAGGCCTTCTTCCAGATTGAGCTGGATGACGTTGACGCCGCGCTGGGCACAGGCCAGCAGATTGGCGTCGTCGAGCTCGACGCCATAACCGCTGCAGCCTTTGTGGCGGATCAGGTGGTCGAGCAGGGCGCCGGTGCCACAGCCGAGGTCCAGCACGCGCGAGCCTTCGGGCACCAAGGCGGCAATCTGTTGCAGGACCGAGCTCATTGCAGTTCTCCGGCGATGCGTTGGAAGTAGGCGCGCAGCACGCCGTGGTAGCGCGGGTCTTCGAGCAGAAAGGCGTCATGGCCATGCGGGGCGTCGATCTCCGCATACGAGACATCGCGCTTGTTGTCGAGCAAGGCCTTGACGATCTCGCGCGAGCGGGCCGGCGAGAAGCGCCAGTCGGTGGTGAAGCTGGCCAGCAGGTATTTGCAGCGGGCGCTGGCAAAGGCACGGCTGAGGTTGCCGCCATGCTCGCGTGCCGGGTCGAAGTAATCGAGCGCGCGCGTGATCAGCAAATAGGTGTTGGCGTCAAAGTAGTCGCTGAACTTGTCGCCCTGGTGGCGCAGATAGCTCTCGATCTGGAACTCGATGTCCTGGGTGCTGTAGCCGAGCTCGGAGGCGCGCAGCTCGCGGCCGAACTTCTGCTCCATCGCATCGTCGGACAGGTAGGTGATGTGGCCGATCATGCGCGCCACACGCAGGCCGCGCTTGGGCACCACGCCGTGCGCGTAGAAATGGCCGCCGTGGAAATCGGGGTCGGTGATGATGGCGCGGCGCGCCACTTCGTTGAAGGCGATGTTCTGTGCCGACAGGGCCGGCGCCGTGGCAATGGCGATGCAATGGCGCATGCGCTCGGGGTAGCGCAGCGACCAGTCCAGGGCCTGCATGCCGCCCAGCGAGCCGCCCAGCACCGCGGCCAGCTGCTGCACGCCCAGCGCATCGAGCACGCGCGCCTGGGCGTCAACCCAGTCTTGCACCGTCACCACCGGGAAGTCGGCACCGTAGACCTTGCCCGTGGCCGGGTTGACGTGCATGGGGCCGGTGGAGCCGAAGCAAGAGCCGAGGTTGTTGATGCCGATGACGAAGAACTTGTCGGTGTCCAGGGGCTTGCCAGGGCCGATCAGGTTGTCCCACCAGCCTTCGCTCTTGTCCTGGCCTGCGTAGGTGCCGGCCACGTGGTGGCTGGCGTTCAGGGCGTGGCAGACCAGCACGGCGTTGTTGCGCTCTGCATTGAGCGTGCCGTAGGTCTCGTAGACCATTTCGTAGTCGCGCAGCTCGGCGCCGCTGCGCAGGCGCAAGGGCTGGGCAAACGCCATGCGCTGGGGGGTGACATGGCCTAGCTGTCCTGCATGGGGCATGGGGAACTCCTGAAAAAACAAAACCGGCGCCGCTGGGGGAAAGCGGACGCCGGCTGTGCGGAGTCCCTCTTTAGCGGCATTTTTTGAGCGCCCGCAATTCGGAACAAATCGGCGCTGAGTCGCAATTATAAGGAGCAAGCGCCGGGCGGCGCCGCCCCGATCACGGGGGCGTGCACAGGCAGTGGACGAAGGTGTTGAAGGGTCGCCCCGCCTCGGCACGCTCGGTGACGAAGGCCAGATCGCGCTGCATCTCTTGCGCCGCCTTGGGCAGCACGGTCGCCGCCTCGCCCAGGCCCAGCTCGGTGCGCACGGCGGCGGCGATCGAGGGCGCGACGATCTGGTCCAGGCTGGACAGCAGGCGTTCGACGCGACCCATCTCGCGCTCGACATAGTTCAGCGGCGGCGTGCCCTCGATCTTGGCCAGCTTGGCGGCGGCGCGCACGGCGTCGTCGAAACTGCCCAGGCGATCGATCAGGCCACGCTCCTTGGCCTGCGCGCCGGTCCAGACCCGGCCCTGCGCCACCGCGTGGATCTCAGTCACGCTCTTCTTGCGCGCCGCCGCGGTCTTGCCGGTGAACTCGTCGTAGATGTGGTTGATGCCTTGCTGCACCGTGGTGGCCAGGCGCGGGTCCAGCGGACGGCGCGGATCGAAGCCACCCGCCAGCCAGCTCGTCGTGTAGCCGCCGGTGTGGACCGAGAGCTTATCCAGCAGCTTGTCGCCCGTGGGCAGCATGCCGAAGACCCCGATGGATCCGGTGATGGTGGCCGGGTCGGCGATCACCTGGTCCGAGGACATGGAGACCCAATAGCCGCCCGAGGCCGCCACATCGCCCATGGAGATGACGACCGGCTTGCCGGCCCTCTTCGTCAGCTCCAGCTCGCGGCGGATGACCTCGGAGGCGAACGCACTGCCGCCGGGCGAATTGACGCGCAGCACCACGGCCTTGACCTTGTCGTCCTCGCGCGCCTGGCGGATCAGGCGTGCGGTCGAGTCGCCACCGATGCGGCCGGGCGAGGCGTCGCCATCGACGATCTCGCCCTCGGCCACCACCACGCCGACGCTGTCACCCAGAGCGCTCTTGGGCTTGATATAGGCCTGGTAATCAGCCATGGTGACCTGACGGAAGCTCTTGCCCTTGTCGTCCTTGGCGCCGCGCGCCATCAGCAGCTCGCGCATTTCGTCGCGGGTCTTGAGTCCGTCCACCAACTTGGCTTGCAAGGCCAGCTGAGCCGTGTCGCCCTTGAGCGCGGTCAGGGCCTCGGGCAGCGTGTCGATGCCCTTGGCGAGGCTGCCCTTGGGCAGCTTGCGCGCGGTCTCGACGGCCCCGGTATAGCGGTCCCAAAGGTCGTTGTAGAGGTAAGCCTCGGCCTCCAGCGCCTCCTTGGACGGGCTGTTGGCGAAGTAGGGCTCGGCCGCGTTCTTGAACGCGCCGACACGCAGCACATTGGCGCTCACGCCCAGGCGGTCCAGCGCATCCTTGTAGTAGGCGCGGTAGCGTCCAAAACCCTCGATCTGCACGGTGCCCATGGGGTGCAGATACACCTCATTGGCACGCGAAGCCAGGTAGTAGGCGCGCTGGCTGTAGCCATCGCCGTAGGCCAGCACCGGCTTGCCCTTGGCCTTGAAGCGGTCCAGGGCCGCGGCCACCTCGCCCAGGCCGGCCAGGCCGGCGCCGGAGAACTCATCGAGGCTCAGCAGCACGCTGCCGATCTGCGGGTCCTGGGCGGCCGCGTCCAGCGTGCTCAGCACATCGCGCAAGCGCGTCTGGCGCTGATGGCTGCCTTGCAGCTGGGCCATGGCCTGGTCGCGGGCCGAGCCTGAGAACTGCTCGACCAGCGGGCCTTGCAGGTTCAGCACCAAGGTGGTCTTGTCCTTGAGCGGGGTCGGGCCCTGCGAGAACAGGCTGACGCCAATCAGCACCAGAATCAGCAAGAGCAAGAGATTGAGCAGCGCGCGCCGACTGGCATCCAAGAGCCACCAGACCTTGCCCACAGCCCACCACAGGCTCGAAAACACCTTCTTCACTGCCATGCCGGCTCCCGAATGAATGATGGACAGCCCGGCGGACGGCTCGCATCAGCCGCCTTCAGCCCGGGCCCTGCGCCGATTGTGCAGCAGGGCAAGCGCAGGGGCCGAAAGCCAGGGAGCCCGGCTCACACGGGCTGCGCGCCCTCGCTCCACAGCGGCAGCTTCTCCATCACCGCCTCGAACAAGGGCTGGGCCAGCAAGCCCTTGAGCCAGGCCTGCAGCGCCGGCACCGGCGCGGCCGCAAAGGCCTCAGGATCCACCGCTGCGAACTGGCGCACAAAGGGCAGCAAGGCCATATCGGCCAGGCTGCAGCGCGGCCCGCACAAAAAGGCGTGGCGCTGCAGCACCGCTTCCATGGGCTGCAGCTGCAGGGCCAGTGCGGCTGCGAACATCGCCTCGGGTGCATCGGGTGGCTGCTGCCGCTGCGGGTATTTGTAGCGGTCGAGCAGGCGCTTGAAGGGGCCGTCGCTGCGCTCGATCCAGGCCAGTTGCTCGGCGAGCGGCGCCGCGCTGAGCCAGCCCGCCGGATCGTTCTGCGCCAAGGCCCAGCGCATGATGTCCAGGCTCTGATCCAGCACCTGGCCGTCGGGCAGCACCAGCACCGGCACCGTGCCCTTGGGCGAGGCCTGCAACAGAGCCGCCGGCTTGGCGCGCAGCTGGATCTCGCGGGCCTGCACCGCCACGCCCGCCTGCCGCAAGGCCAGACGTGCCCGCATGGCATAGGGGCAGCGCCGGAAGGTGTAAAGCACAGGCAGCTCGGAAACGATCACGGTCAATCAAGGAAGTGGAGGCGGACGATTGTGCGACACGCGCATCACCGGCCGCCGCCCACTGTGCGATGCGCCACCGGCGCGGCTTTCAACACCCCGGATCGCGGGGTTGTTGCCCCGGGTCAGGCCTGCACAATGCAGCGCTTGCCCTTGCTGATGCCCATGTCTTCCGTTTTCCTGCTGCGCCGCGCGTCCAAATCGATCGAGTCCTCGTGCACAGCCCTGGCCGAAGATGGCCGCTGGCAGATCGCTGGCAGCAGCGAGCGCGCCACCGATTGCTTGCCCGCCCTGCGCGCCAGCCGCGCCCAGTTTCTGGCCTGCGATCTGCGCCTGGCCGACGGCCATGTGCGCCGCCTGCTGCAACAGCTGCGCCGCCTGCCCGAGGCGCCCAAGGTGCTGCTGCTCAGCTCCTGCGCCCACGACACCATGCTCTTCCACACCCTGGCCGATGGCGCCCATGGCTATATGGTCGAGTGCGAACGCGGCAGCAGCCTGCCGCACGCCCTGAGCCAGTTGCAAAACGGCCAGGCCCTGATGTCGCCCGAGCTGGCGCGCCAGACCCTGCAGAGCATGGGCCTGAGCCGCATCAGCCTGGAGCGCGCACAGGCCCTGTCCGCCGCGCAAGACCTGACCCCAGCCGTGGGCCCGGACTGCGAGCCCGATCAGGTGTTCAACGAACTGACCCGCGCCGATCAGCACCTGCTCAGCCTGATCGCCCTCGGCCGCCTGCCGGCCGAGATCGCCCAGCTCTGGCGTCTGGCCAGCGAGGACGTCGGCCGCCGCCTCAGTGCCATCTACGGCAAGCTGCACCGCTGGCAAGCGGCCCGCAGCCTGGATCTGGCGCTGGCCTGATCGCACGAGCAACAGTGCAGCCATGAAAAAGGCCTGCCATGCTGGCAGGCCTTGTTGCCGTTGCCCGGAAGCCCTCCGGGTTCAGACCACCGAACGACGGCGACGGGCCAGCAGACCAACCGCCCCCATGCCTGCCAGCATCAGGATGTAGCTGCTGGGCTCCGGCACCGGCACGGCCACCAGGGCGTCGACCGAGCTTTCAAAGGCTGCTTCGCTCAAGCCGCGGTTGAAGACGATGTAGAAGGAGTCGGAGGCCGCGTAGTCGTCCGACTTCAGCTTCAGCTCGATCAAGTAGGCGCCCACAGGTGCGTTGGGCGTCACCGACATCTTCAGATGGTCATGGATGGTGCCGGCCGCGGAAACCTCGGAGACATACTGAGTCTCACCCTGGCTCACACCCCCGAGGGTCCAGGTGGTCGGCGCATCCTGGTAGACATCAGCGATGGTCACGCCAAGGCCGGCCGACGGGGTGCCCCAGTTCGCGCCATTCCAGAAACTCAGGGCACCCAGGCCCTCGAAGGAGATCAATGCGCCCGGCTTGAGCACGCTTCCGGCCTGGGTCTGAAAGCCGGGGTCCTTGGTGGCCCAGGGGCCGCTGGCGAGGTCACCGAAGTCGGCTTCGTAAATGTTGAAGCCGGTCACCCCGTGGGTTTCAAAGTGCGAGCCACCAAGGACCAGCTTTCCGTTGAGGGCAGAGACGGCAATATCGCCCGCATGGTCTTCACCTGCTGCGGCCCAGACCGGCAGCACGGCAAGGGCCGCAAAGGCCAGCTTGATAGACAGTTTCTTCAGCATGAACAATCCCCTAACAGTGATTTCAGATGGAAGGCATGGATCGATTTGAGGGTAAGAAAACCCCATTAATTATGCAACTCACTTGCATTTAAATGGTCGATCACCCCCTAATTGAAGGGTCCGCTCTGCGCCCCGCCGAATGGCGCCGCAAGACGCCCCACAGCAGCAGCAAACCCAGGAGCCAGACGCCAGCCGAGGCCGGCTCGGGCACCGGCGATGCCTGGATGAAAGCTTCGCGCGCACGCAGGAAGGCTGCCTCATCCAGGCCGCGGTTCAGGATCATGTAGAACGGGTCAGAGCTCAGGTAGTCCGCTGAGTTCAGACGCAAAGTGATCTGGTAGGCACCGACCGCGGCACCTTCGGTGATCGAGAACACCAGGTGCTCATGCAGCTTGCCGGATGCGCTGGTTTCCCCCAGCAACTGGCTGGCCCCCGGGATCACCCCGACGGACGACCAGATACTGTCCGCCTCCAGGTAATCGGACACCTTCAGCTGCGTGCCGTCCGGAGCCAGGCTCCAGCCAGCACCGTCCCAGAAGCCGAGCGCGCCCAGGCCTTGGAAGCCGATCTCCACCCCAGGCTTGAGCCGCTCGCTGCCCTGAGTCTGGAAACCGGGGTTGCTGGTGGCCCAAGGGCCGTGAAAGAGATCGCCGAGATCGGCGCGGTAGATGTTGAAGCCCGTGGAGGCCTGAATCTCGACCCGCTGCCCGCCCAGCTTCAGCTGCCCCTCGCGGGCGAACACGGCCACATCGCCGGCGTGGTCAGCTGCCCAGGCCGATGCCGCCGCGCTTGCAACCAGCAGGCCTGCGCCTAAGCCTCGAAGCATCGTTCTTGTTTTCATCATTCCTTTCCTCACTCCTCACTCAGTCAAATCAAACACAAAACCAAACGCTCCGACTCAGCGGCGCGGACGCTCCCAGGGCAGCTGAACCGACGGGGTCCAGGGCGAAGTCGGCGCACGCGCCGGCGGCAAGGGTTTGACCGGTGGCGGTTGACACAGCGCCTCGGTCGCCTCGCTCCAGCGGCCATCGGTGCAACGGAAGCTGGCCGAACCGGTGTTGGGCGCCAGGCCATCCAGCAACTGAAGCTGGCTGCCCGAGGGACTGGCGGGCGCCGTCGCCTCGCAGCGCTCGCCCGCTTGCACCCAGCTCAAGGCCTGCGCCGCACAGGGCTTGGGCGCTGGCGCCTGGCAGCTGGCTTCGCTGGCGCCACCCCATTGCCCTTGCTGGCAGGCAAAGCGAGCAGAGCCGGTCAGCGGCTCCTGCGAATCCACCGCCCCACGGCTGCTGCCGGACGCCGTCTCGGGCAGGACGGCGCTGCAGACCAAGCCACCGAGATCCCAGCTCAGCATGCGGCTGGGGCAGGCTGGCGGAAGTGCTTCGCTGCAACGGGGCGCAGTGCCGGAGGCGCTCCAACGCCCATCGCTGCAGAGGTAGCTGGCCTGACCCGTGGTCGGAGCCACGCTGTCCAGCACGGTTTGCGTCGCCCCCGAGGCGGCCGCGAGCAAGCGGGCCGAGCAACTGGCGCCGGTCTCACTCCAGCTGACGGCTTGCGCAGGGCAAGCGGCCAAGACCTGCGGCGCGCAACGGGCTCGCAAGGGCCCGCTCCAGCGGCCGTCCTGGCAGCTGAAGCTGGCATCGCCCACTGAAGGGCCCGTCTGATCAAACAGCTGCTGCTCTGCGCCCGAAGGTGCCGCCGCGGCGCTGGCACTGCAACTGTGGCCATCCACCGTCCAGCTCAAGCTCTGCGCCGTGCAGGCTGCCGGCGGCGGCAGGGCACAGCTGGCAGCCGATGGCGCGCTCCATTGGCCGCTGCGGCACTCGAAGCGAGCCGCACCGGTGGCGGGCGCCTGGCGGTCTTCGACCTGCACGCTCGAGCCCGAGTTCGTTGCGCCGGCGGCGCCCGAGCAGCTGACGCCACCCACGCTCCAGCTCAGCTGCTGCGCCGCGCAGACGGGAGGTGGCGGCACCGCACAGCGGCTTTGGCTGGGGGCACTCCATTGCCCCGCCAGGCAGCTGAAGCTGGCCTCACCCACAGCGGGCGCGAGGCTGTCACTCAGCACCACGCTCTGCCCGGACTCGGTCCGCAGGGCGGCGGCACTGCAGCTCTGGCCCTCCACCGTCCAGCTCAGGGTTTGCGCCGAGCAAGCGGACGGAGGCGGCAGGCTGCAGCTGGCTTGGCTGGGCGCCCCCCAGCGGCCACTGCTGCAGCTGAAGCGCGCGCTGCCGGTGGCTGGGGCAATCGCGTCCTCGAGGGTGATCGTGGCACCCGAGGCCGCCTCCTCCGCGGTGGCCGAGCAGCTCGCCTCGCCCACCGACCAAGTCAAGGTCTGGCCGGCGCAGGGCGGATTGATGCGCGCCGCAAAGGCCTGCTGCATCTGCTGCGTGTTGATGCCGGCCTCGAAGATGACGTGGAAGGGCTGGGAGGCCAGGTACTTGGGCTGGCCCGCGACCAGAACCGGAGACCACAGCTCCAGGGTCACCAGATAGGCGCCCACCGGTGGTGTGCCACTGCTGGCCGAGATCTTCCAGTCGAGGTGGGAATGGAAGGTGCCGCCGGTCTTGGTTTCATCGATCAAGGCCGTCAGCGGGCCGGCAACGCCTTGCAAATCAAAACGCGTGCCCGCGGCATAGTAGGCGTACTGGTCTGCCCAAAGCGTGGGATTGGTGCTGTAGCCCAGCACCACTTCGGGCGGGATGCCGCCGAACAAAGTGATCTTGACGCCCGTTGGTGCAGCACCCCATTTGCCGGTCGCGGGCGACCAGTACTGCAGGCGGCCGAGGGCCCGAAAGTGGATCTGCTCCCCCGACGTGAACCATCCGGTGAAGGCCTGAAAGCCAGGGTTGGCCGTGGCGTATTTGCCACCAGGAAAGTCACCGAAATAGGCTGGAAACAGGCGATAGCCCGTGAGCCCGTCGATGGGCAGCTGCCCCGCCAAGCCGAGGTCGCCGTAAAAGTCGGTCTCGATGCGACTGCCCGCCACCGGGCCTTTGTCGGTGCGCAGCTCGACGTCGAAATGCTGCGCCCAAGCACTGCCCCCCAGACCGGCGAGCGCCAAGCCAAGAAACCCGGCCCGCAGCAGATGGGCAAGCACAGCGAAAGCGGACATGAATCAATATTTAATGCAAATGAGTTGCATATAATAATGCAAGTTGCTTGCAAGTAACCAAACACCTCAACAGCACGCATTCCCGCAGAGGCGACCGCTCGTTGTGCAACCCGGGCCCGACGCCTTCAGACTCGATGAACGCCAACCTCGCAAACCCGTGCCGGGCGCAGCAGCTGCTGCCTTTGGCCTTTCTCCTGCACGCCGCGGCCAGCTGGGCCCAGAACACTCCCGCCGAGCCCAGCAAAACCGAGGCGCAAGCTCTGCCCACGGTCAAGCTGCAGGGGCGGCAGCAGCGCAGCTCGGAGCTGGCCGGACCCACCACCCAGCTGAGCGGCGACGAGCTGCGCAACAAGGCCTCGGCCACCCTGGGCGCTACTTTGCAAGATGAACTGGGCGTGGCTAACTCCAGCTTCGGGCCCAATGTTGGCCTGCCCATCATCCGCGGCCAAGGCGGTTCACGCGTCAAAGCCCTGGTGGGCGGCGGCGGCGCTCACGACGCCTCCACCCTCAGCGCCGACCACGGCGTGATGGTCGAAGCCGGTCTGGCGCAGAGCATCACCGTGCACCGTGGGCCCTCGGCGATCCGCCATGGCGGCGACGCTATCGGCGGCGCGGTTGAGATCGAGTACGGCCGCATCCCGGAGCAGCGCCCAGTAGGCCTCAAGCTGCAAAGCGAAGGCCGCGCAGGGGGCGGCGGCACCCTGGGCTTGCTACGCGCCCAGGGCGGCTGGGTCGGGTCCGCAACGCCGGACGGCAACGAGGGTGCCAGGCCTCGCAATGGCTGGGCCTGGCATCTGGACGCCCATGGGCGGCGCAAGGATGAGGCCCGAATCCCGGGCTGGGCCATCGATGAAGAGGCGGTCAAACAACAGTTCTTCCTGGTCAGCGGCCGCAACACCTGGGGCCACATTCCCAACAGCGACGCACGCAGCTCGGGCGGCGCCGCGGGTCTGAGCACCGTCTTTGATGCTGGTTATGCCGGCGTCTCGACAGCCACCATGCGCATCAACTACGGCCTGCCTCCGGGTGCCCATTCGCACAACCATGGCGGCGGCAGCTCGCCCCCGGGCGAACCGGCTGAGCCCGCCATCCGCATCCAAGCAGAGCAGCAGCGCCTGGACCTGAAATCAGGCATCAAGCTCGGCGGCGCTTGGGCCCGAGAGCTCAAGCTGCACCTGGCCGACACCCGCTACCGCCACGACGAGCTGAACCAAGGCGTCAGCGAGACCGAGTTCCGCAACGAGGTGCAGGAAGGCCGGCTGGAGCTCGAACACAGTCTGGCCCCTGCGCACTGGGGCAGCCTGGGGCTGCATCTGCAGAATCGGCGGTTCTCGGCCCTCGGCCTGGAGGCTTTTGTGCCCCGGACCCGAATCGACGGCGCCGCCCTTTACGCCATTCAAGGCTTGAAACAGGAGAACTGGACCCTGGAGCTGGGCCTGCGCGCCGACTGGCGCCGCAGCCGCCCCCAGCCTCAGGCTTCCAGCTTCGGCATCGAGGTGCAACTGCCCGAGCGGCGCTTCACCTTCGGCAACCTCTCGCTGGCCCTGACTCGACAGCTCGGCGATGGCAGCGTGAGCCTGACGCACTGGCGCGCCAGTCGCGCACCCGATGTGCAAGAGCTGTACGCGCTGGGGCCTCACATCGCCACCCGCACCTATGACTTCGGCAACAGCGCGCTGCGGCTCGAGACCCTGCGCGGCTGGAACCTGGCGCTGCGCCAGCAATGGGGCAGTCTGGGTTTTCAGGCCAATGCCTTCCGCTACGACAGCGAGGACCACATCTACCAGCGCAGCATGGGCGTCTTCTACGCGGCCGAGAAGAAGCAGTTTCGCGCCCTGTGCGCACAGCTGGATCAATGCCTGCCAGTGACGCGCTACGAGCAAGAGCATGCCCGCTTTCACGGCTTTGAGGCCGAGCTCAAGCAAGAGCTGCTCGATCTGGGCGCAGAAGGCGCCGCCGGCGACAGCCTACAGCTCTCGCTGCTGGGTGACCGGCTGCGCGGCCGCCTGGACCGCCTGGGCCAGGACGTGCCGCGTCAACCCGCCCCGCGCTTGGGTGTACGCCTGGAGCTGCTGCGAGGCCCCTGGCAGGCCGAGCTGCGCCGCATGCACAGCCTGGCCCAGCGCCACCCGGGTGAGAACGAGACTGACACCGCGGCATCGACACAGTGGCACGCCTCGCTGCGCTGGAGCGGTCGCCTGGATACCGGCCTGCAGCTCAGCACTTATGTGCTGGGCCGCAATCTGAGCAATCAGGAGGTGCGCAACAGCACTTCCTTCCTGCGCAACTACGCCCCCGAACCCGGCCGAAGCATTGAGCTGGGCGCCGAACTGAGGTACTGACCCATGGCCCGCCACCGCGCACATCCACCGCTGACGCTGCACCAAGAGCGCCCCACCCTGCACCGCGCCTTGCACCGGACTTTGCCACTTTGGCAGTTGCAGCCACAGCTGCGCCTGAGCGTTCTAGCGGGCGCCCTGTGCCTGGTCGCCTGCGGCGGAGGCAACACAGTGGACGAGCCTGCATCCTTCAAGCTGCTGCCCGACGACTTGGTGGGCGCGCCTTGCGCTGGCTGCCGCGAGGGCTTTCTGATCGGGCAGGCGCATGACGGCGTGGCCTTGGCCGATGCCGATGTGCTGCTGATTGACGCGCAAGGCCAAACCGCCCGAGGCCGCACCGATGCGCAAGGTCGTTATGCCATTGCCACCACCGGACTCAGCGGCGCCCTGCTGGTGCAGGTCAACGGCCTGAGCAGCGGCGAGCCGGTGCAGTTGCACTCGCTGGCCGTGGCCGTGGATGTGGGCAACCGCGCCGTCCATGTCTCTCCCCTGACCGAGCTGATGGCAGCCTTTGTGCTCGGCGGCGCACCGCAGGACCTGCTGCAACAGGGCCGAATCGACTTCATGCGCATCAACGCCACCAGCTTGCGCAGCGGCCAGGACCGGGTTCGCAATCTCGTCGATTCGTCCTGGGCGGTGATCGCCGGCGCCAGCGCTGCAGCGCCCGATCTGCGCAACGGCGAGCAAGGGCCGGCCCACCAAGGCATAGGAGCGCTGGCTTCTTTGATCGAGCTGCAGCGCGTGGCCTCTGCCTACCGCCTGAGCGGCGTAGCAGGCGATGCCGCTGCCCAGGCCGGCGTGCAGGTGGACCCGGTGGCCTCCAGCGTTGACGCGGTGCTGCCTGCGCCCAGCACAGCCCAAGCGACGGCACTGCAGGCAGGGTTGGCGGCTTTGCCGGACTTGGAGCAGTCGCTGGCGCGCTTCAGCCAGCTGTTTCAGAGCGACCAGGCGCCCAATGCCCCCGAGCTGCAGGCCTGGCTGGCACCGGAGTTTCGCCACACCGGGCTGGACGCCGCAGCCTTCATCGACCAAGTTTTGCTGCAAACCGAGCCGGGCGAGGCGCCCGGCAGCAGCCTGCGCGGTGTGCGCTTTGAGCGGCCACGTCTGGTGCAGGTTGACAGTGCGGATCGACTGCGAGTGCGCGTGCAGCTGAGCCTGCCGGCCCCGGCCCTGCCGCGCAGCGAGACGATGTGGATGCGCAAGGTCGGCGACCGCTGGCTCTGGGAGGGCGATGGCCAGACAGGCCTGGTGCGTCTGCGCCATCTGTCCATCCTTGGGCCCAAGCCACGCGAGGCCGCCGATCTGCTGGCCTTGCCGGGCATGCGTTGCGCCGCCAGTGGGGCGGCAGACACACGCTGCGCCGTCGAAGGTGGCCAGGGCGATGCGCCCAGCGGCGGCCAGCTGGACTACGGCAGCCCGCAAGGCGAGCAGTTCGGCCTGCTGGCCCATTACCGCTCCGAGGCCGGCAGCTGGCAAGAGCGCCTGCAGATGGCGCGCCAGCGCACGCGGCTCTTGGCCACGCCCAGCGCTCAGGTCAGCCAACATCTTGCGTTTGAGGTGGACGCCCGCCGCATCGACCCACGCGTCAGCCAGGTGCGGGTGCAGGGCACCGGCCTGCCCGAGCAGGGCCTGAGCCTGGTGCGCCCGGCCGAAGGGCAGGGGTTCGAACAGATGACCCTGGCCGACAGCCCGGAGCAGGACTCGCATGCCCTGCGCACCGACCGCTGCCCGGGCAGCGGCAGCAGCGCAGCCGAGCACACGGTCTGCCAGGCAAACTGGGCCAAGGCTCAGGTGGGCGAGGTCTACCGATTCAGTTTCTTCGATGCCCAGGGTCGCTTGCTGCAAACCCAAACAGCGCGTCTGCCCGCCCCACCCGCGCCGGCGGCGCAGTTGCAGGCCCAGGCTTCGCAGTGGTTCGCGCGTTTCGATTTGCAAGCGGAGCCGGCGCAGCAGCCGCTCTACGCCCGCGTGCTGGACCCGGAGCGCCGCCAGCAGGCGCTGGACTATCGCTGGGCCTGGCAAGCCCCCAAGGGCGCCTCACAGCAGCTGGTGGGCGCAAAGTTGGAGCTTCATTGGGGGCACCCCGAGACCGGGGCGCAAGGTCAGCTGCAACTGCCGCTGAGTGCCCGAAGCCTGCACGCAGCAGGAAGCCACTTGCTGCCAGCGCAGCTCTTGCCGACAGCGGCCCTGCCCACGGGCGCCCTGCCGGTATGGCTCAGCGCCCGCCTGAGCAGCCGCGACGCTCAGGGCAATCTCTATATGCACTACATCGCCCCGAACAACCCCTTCTGAGGCGCTGGGTCAACGCAGCTTGGCCTGTGGCTGCGTGCCGCAGTCGGCACATTGGCCGTGCACGTTCAGATCAACCGCCGCCACGGCAAAGCCCTCGGGCACCGCCGGTTGGCGCGGCGGCTTGGCCGGCAGGCAATAAACCCGGCCGCAATCATCACAGTGGAAATGGGCATGGCCCTGGTGCTGAGCAGCCTGCTGCATCAAGGCGTAGCGGCTGACCCGGTCGTCACCAACGGCCTTGCTCAGAACTCCGGCCTCAGCGAGGGCGTCGAGGGTGCGGTAGAGAGTGACCGCATCGATGGCCTGGGGCAACTCGGCTTCGATGTCTGCGTGGCTGAGCGCACGGGTGGCCTGCTCAAACACCGCCAGCACGGCCAAACGGTTGGGCGTGACACGCAGGCCAAGGGTGGCCAGACGCTCCCGCCGCGCCTCCAGCAGCGCCTCTTCTTGTGGGGCACGGGCAGGGGCGGACGGGCTGGCACTGGGCTTGCGTGTCTTCATGCCGCAATTCTAGGGGCGACCTGCCCGAAGGCAGGCCCCGGAGGCATCAGGGCGTGACACGGCCCAGATGCTGCAGCCAGAAGGCTTCGTACTTGCGGTGCCAGCCGACGGTCTTGACGGCGCCGCCCATGCCGTGCTCGCCCTCGGGATCGAGGAAGAGGTCGACCAGGCCTTCCTTGCCGGTTTCGAGCAGGGCGCGGTAGACGTTGACCGTGTCCTGGTAGAGCACGTTCGGGTCCATCATGCCGTGCACCAGCAGCAAGGGCTTGCGCAGGCCCTTGGCCATGGGGATCAGCGAGTACTTGCGCAGCACGGGCTTGCTGCGGGCGACCTTGCCGATGGTACGGCCGCTGTACCAGCTGTTGTAGTTCTCCCATTCGGTCGGGCCGGCACCGGCGATGCCGGCGGCGAACAGATCGGGCTTGCTGTACATCGTGTACTGGGTCTGGAAGCCACCGAAGCTCCAGCCGTTCAGGCCCACCCGCGCAGGGTCGATGCCGAAGCCCTTGCTCATCAGCGTGTGCAGGTCTTCCAGGTCCTCGGTCTGCGGCAGGCCGGCCTGCTCCCAGTTGGCGTCCGAGAAGCGGCGGCCGTAGTTGCTGTGGCCGCGCGAGTCGATGGTCACCATCACATAGCCATGCTTGGCCGCCATATACATGGCGAAGACGTAGGCGCTGGGCTGGAAGCTGTCGCTCTCGACCGAGTGGCGGTCGTTCAGCGGGCCGCCGTAGATGTAAACCACAGCCGGGCGCTTGTCGCTGGCCTTCCAGCCCTGCGGCTTGAAGACGTAGGCCGGGATGCTGTCGCCATGGCGGTTCTTGAAGCTGAAGCGCTCGGGGCGCAGCACATCGACCTGGCTCCAGGCCTTGTCATGGCTGTCGGTCAGGGTCTTGAGCGTGGGCTTGGCGCTGGCCTCGATCAGCTTGAGCTCGGGGCGCGACACCCAGTTGCCGGCATTGGCCGCCAGCCACTGACCGTCGTGCGAGACCACGGCATTGCGGTGGTACTCGCCCGGCGTGCCCAGGGCCTGCATGCTGCCATCCGCCATGCTGACGCGGAACAGGTTCATGCTGGCCAGATCGTCCTTGTTGGCCGCCACGAACATGCTCTTGCTGTCGGGCGTGAAGCCCAGCACCTGATGGGCCTCGAACTCACCCTGAACCAAGCGACGCAGCTTGCGGGTGCTCAGATCCCAGGCATAGGGCTGGCGGAAGCCGGCCTCATCCAGCACCAGCACCAGCTGCTTGCCATCGGGCGTGAAGCGCGGGCGCACCACATTCACCACCTCATGGCCGACATCGCCACGGCGCTCCAGCACCATCTCGGGCTTGGCGTTCTCATCGGCACTGCCCACATAGACACGCAGCAGTTCTTTCTCGCGCTCCCAGGTGCTGAAGGCATAGCGGCTGCCGTCACGCGCCCAGGCGATGGGGCTCATCTCGAACCAAACATCGCCACCGGCATGGGTGAACACGGGCGCCGATTGCTTGGCCGGCGCTTCGCCTGCGGCGGGCACCTTGCGGATGTAGAGCGCCAATGGCTTGATGACCAGCTTGTCGTCGGAGACTTCGCGGTCCACCTTCTTGGCTTTGGCGAAGCGCTCGTTGTAGCCCATGATCTCAACCTGGCGTCCGGTGGGATCGGGCACGGGCTTGCCGTCATCGCCGGCCGGCTTGCTGGGCGCGCGGCCGATCAAGGCCATCCAGCGGCTGTCTTCACTGAGCGTGGTCGATTCGATGGTGTACTTCTTGTCGGCGTCATCGGGGTGGATCAGCTCGCGGTTGAGCACCTGCACGCCGCCCTGGCTGAAGCGGGCACGAAGCACGCGCTTGTCGTCCATGAAGACGTAACCGGCGTCATCAGCGGTGTAGGCCACCAGGCGCAGATTGCGCTGCAAGTCCAGCAGGGGCTGCAGCTTGCTGTCACCGGCGACCCAGCGGAACAAAGCGCCGCGATACTGCAGGATCAGCTCATCGGCCTTGTGGGCCCAGACGATTTGCGTGACGCCGGGGTAGAGGTCGCTGGGTTTGAGCTTGTCGCGCAGCTGCTTTTTCTTCAGCTCGTCGCGCCATTCCCAGAGTTCCTTGTCCTTTTCAACCTTGGCTTCGGGTTTGGTCTCGGCCTTGGATGTGGCGCTGGGCGCCGAGGCCGCTGAAGCCGCGGCCTCTGCCGCGGCAGGCACCGGCTTGCCGCTGCGCTTGGCTTCCAGCGCGGCCGCGGCCTTCTTCTCGGCCTCGGCCTCGGCCTTGTCGGCCGCCTTCTGGGCCTCGTCCTTGGCCTTCTTGGCGGCGAATTCCTTCTTCACCAGCTCCAGCTGGGCGGCTTCCCACTGGCCCAGGTCCACGTTCTCGCCACGCAGATAGGCGGCTTGTGCCACCTCGCGGGCCTGGCGCTCGGCGGTCTCGCTGCGCTTTTGCTGCAGCTTCTTGTCAAAACGCTGCAGATCCTCAGGCGCGTCAAAGGCGGCCATGATGGCCGGCGAAGTCAGGCGCTGGGTCTTGCCGGTCTTGCTGTCGTGCACATAGAGGTCGGTGCCCGGCTCGCCAAACGGGTTCCAGAGATAGGCCAGATAGCGGCCGCTGCGGCTGAACTTGGGCTCGCGCGCGTTCTCGCCCCGGTAGGGCTCGGCGCGGAACACCTGCTCCAGGCTCAGGGTCGAGCTCAGGGGCGCGGGCGTGGCCGCACCGGTACTGGCCGCCGAGGCCGTGAAGGAAAAGCTCGCTGCGCTGAGCAGGGCCGCCAGCAGGCAGCTCGTGCCTGCCAGTCTTGAAGGTTGATTTTTGAACAATCCAGTCTCCGCACACGCCCCGGTTCAGGGCAGCGGGCATTCTAGAAAGACTTGCAATTCGCATGTTCGCGTGGCGGCTCTTGCGCGAAACTCCAGCAATCATGATCGCCAACGTCTTTGCCGCCCTCGGTCTGCTGACCTGCCTCTTGCTGGCCCTGCGCATGGCCCTGCCGGCTGCGCGCCAGCGCCAGGTGGACGCCGCCCTGCGCCGCGCTTGGCTGCGCCTGCGCGAGCTGGCCTCGCAACTGCGCCACTGGCGCCGCCACCGCCAGCACCGCAAGCAGGCCGCGGCGGAAGCGGCCGAGCTGATCCGGCGCGCCAAGGCCCGCGACGAGGTCGACCGTGACGGCAACGTCTACCGGCCCAAGCAGTTCGATCCCAAGAAGCGGCGCGATCTGCACTGAGCGGAGTGACGCTTCAAAATTGCGGCTCATGACCGCAGCGCTTCGGTCTGTCGCGCGCCGCTCGCCGCCCTGAGCGTGGCTTGGCACAGTCCTCTCCAGACCCACAACGGAGGAGAGAGACGATGAGCCACCGCACCACGACGCTCAAGAAACTGCACCAAGGCGCCACCGAAACTGCCTGCGCCCTGCTCTGCCTGGCCGGCCCATCCGTGATCGCCAATGGCTTGAGCCAGACCTTGCTGAGCGGCGAGGCCTGGATGGATGCCCGCAACGGCCTGCGCATCCTGGCTCTGCTGCTGGGCTATGTGCTCTGGGTGCGCTGGCGCGAGCGGCGGCCCGTGCATGAGCTGGGTCTGACAGGTGCCGCCCGCGAGACCGGCCTGGGTCTCCTGATCGGCGGTCTGATGGTGGCCTTGGGCGTGGGCGCCATGGCCTGGGGCGGCGCTTACCAGGTCCAGGCCATCAACGGCCCCGGCCACGCTGTGGCCCTGCTGCCCCTGGTGCTGAGCCTGGCGGCGCTGGAAGAGATCCTGTTCCGCCTGATCCTGCTGCGCCTGATGGAGCGCTGGCTGGGCACGGGCTGGGGCTTGTTCATCTCGTCCCTGCTCTTCGGCCTGGCCCATCTGGGCATGGGCCCGGCCACGGTGGCCAGCACCTTGCTGCTGGGCCTGGAAGGTGGCCTGCTGTTCGGCGCGGCCTATCTGCTGACGCGCCGTTTGTGGCTGTGCCTGGGCCTGCACATCGGCTGGAACTTTGTGCAGATGGGCATCTTCTCGGCCGACGCCACCCTGGCCTTGAAGCGCGTGGGCTGGCTGCAAGCCAGCATCGACGGCCCGGCCTGGCTGACCGGTGGGGTCCACGGCATGGAGGCCTCGGTGCCCGCCGCCCTGCTCTGCCTCTCGGTCGGCGCAGCCCTGCTGACCCTGGCCATCCGGCGCGGGCAATGGCAAGCGCGCACCGCGCGCCAGCTGGCCACCAGCTCGGGCCAGGCCTCACCGGCCCACGCCGCGGACTGACTGACTGCCCGGGCCCCGTGCCAACCCTGAACAAAAGAAAACGGGCTCTGGACGCCAAGTCCAGATCCCGTTTGCTGGGCGCTTTGCGCCGCTCCGCTCTCTCGCTCTCGCTCTTCGCTCAGACCTTGGCCTGGCCGCGGCGGCGCGCCAGGCCGCCCAGTGCCAGCAGGCCGCCGGCCATCAGGGCCCAGCTGCTCGGCTCGGGCACCGGGGCGGTGTAGTTGCCCAGCTCGCTCTCGCTGATGGAGTAAGCATGCAGCACGCCCGGCAGCAGGCGGTAGCTGCCGTCCTGCGGCACGCTGCTGGCCGCGCCCGTGCAGCCGATCACCGTGCCCAGAGGGCATTGAATGGAGCTGGCGTAGGGGTCGGCATCGCTGAAGCGGAAGTACACGTCCAACTGCTCGCCGCTGGCGTTTTGCGTAACGCTGTAGTCGTTGTCGGTGCCGGCCAGGATCAGGTACTTGCCATTGGCCAGCTTGGGGCCGATGGCCAGGCCTTCCCACTTCTCGGGCGACTTGCCGCCCAGGGCGGCCAGGGTGTTGGCGTCCAGGTCGAGGATCTGGCCGGACTTGCTGACCTTGGTGTAGCTGCCGGTGCTGAGGTTCAAACCGGAGACATCGGTGGCGCCCGTCAGGTCGATGCGGTAGACCTCTTTGTCGGCCGTGGCGAGCTCGGCGCCGACGCCGACGCCGCGGTTGTTGCGCTCCAGCACATAGAACTCGTGGTCGTTGATGGCCACCAGGGCCGAGATGCCCTGGCCCTGGCCGCTGCGCTTCATCTGGTAGGCGTACTGGGCCACGGCATCGCCGGTGCTGATGTCGAACTTGACGATGCGGTTGACCGAGCCATTGCCGCCGCCTTCGTCCAGCATGGCGCTTTGCAGCATGGCGTAGGCGTACTTGCCATCGGGGCTGATGGCCAGGCCTTCAAAACCGCGGTTGGTGCGCTTGCCGGCGGTATTGCCCGTGTCGTCGGCATAGTTGGCCACGCCGCTGACGGCATTGCGCGGCACGAGGTTGGCCGGCGTGTTGAAGGTGCGGATCAGCTCGCCGCTGCGGCTGAACTCGCGCACCGAGGGGCCATATTCATCGGACACCAGGAAGGTGCCGGTGCGCGGGTTGATGACCACGCCTTCCGGATCGAAAGCCAGGCCCAGCTGGTTCTTAGGGTTGGGCGCCAGGCCGTTCAGGCCTTGGCCAGCGCTCTGGAACACCACCGTCTCGGCAATCTTGAAGTTGCTGATCGCGCCGGTGTTGAAGTCCACATCGAGCGTGAAGCGCTGGACGCGGGTGTTGTAATTCAGCGTGCCGCCGCCCGGGCCGCGGTCCGACAGGCCCCACCACTCATTGCGGTTGCTGTCGTAGTAGATGTCGGAGAAATAGCCGAGGCGGCCGTTGTTGACGCTGCTGCCGCCGGACAGATCCAGGGCCGCGCCATCGAGGGCCAGGCCGTTGACGAAGCTCGGTGCGGCCTGGGCCGACAGCGAAGCAGCAGCCAGCAAGGCGGCCGCGGACAGAGTGCGCAGGGTGAGGATCGGAGTCGGCATGGTGGGTGGGCGGCTCGGCGCGCAGGCAGACAGGCACAAGCCGACCGCGCACAACAAGCATGCAATAAGTCACGAAGAAGCCCCGCAGACTAGGCGCGCTGCATGACGAAGGCGTGACAAACCACCGAGCTGAGGGGGCGAGGCGATGACGCCCACGCGCCGCGCCCCCGCCCCTCACGGCACTCTGAGGCGCTCAGCTCAAGCCGCCACGCGCCCCAACACCGGCCGCAGCGCCTGCCCCGTGTGCGAGCCCTTGGCCACCACCTGCTCCGGCGTGCCGGCCACCACCACCTCGCCGCCGGCCGTGCCGCCGTCCGGGCCCAGGTCGATGACCCAGTCGGCTTCGGCGATCACGTCCAGATCGTGTTCGATGACCACCACCGAGTGACCACCGGCCACCAGGCGGTGCAGCACGCGGATCAGGCGCTCGACGTCGGCCATGTGCAGGCCCACGGTGGGTTCGTCCAGCACATAAAGCGTGTGTGGGGCCTTTTGGCCGCGGCGGCCCACTTCATCGCGCACCTTGACCAGCTCGGACACCAGCTTGATGCGCTGCGCCTCGCCGCCCGACAGGGTCGGTGAAGGCTGGCCCAGGGTCAGATAGCCCAGGCCCACATCCTGCAAAAGCTTGAGCGGGTGGCCGATGGCCGGCATGGCCGCGAAGAACTCCACCGCCTCGTCCACCTCCATGGCCAGCACATCGCCGATGCTCTTGCCGCGCCAGCTGACGCCCAGAGTCTCCGGGTTGAAGCGCTGGCCATGGCATTGGTCGCACAACACCTTCACATCGGGCAGGAAGCTCATCTCGATGGTGCGCATGCCCTGGCCTTCGCAGCCGGGGCAGCGGCCCTCGCCGGTGTTGAAGCTGAAGCGATTGGGCGCATAGCCACGCGCCTTGCTCTCCAGCGTCTCGGCAAAGAGCTTGCGGATCGCGTCCCAGAAGCCGATGTAAGTGGCCGGGCAGCTACGCGGGGTCTTGCCGATCGGGGTCTGGTCCACTTCCAGCACGCGGTCCACCTTCTCGTGGCCTTCGATGCCGGCGCAGCCGATCCAGTGAGCCGGCGCCTTGCGCAGCGGCACGGCGACGGCCATATTGGCCAGCAGCACATCGCGCGCCAGCGTGGACTTGCCCGAGCCCGACACACCGGTCACCGCCACCAGGCGGTGCAGCGGCACATCGATGTTCACCTTCTGCAGGTTGTGCAAGGTGGCATCAAGCACGCGCAGGCGCGGGGCGTCGTCCAGCATCTCGCGCCGTGCCTGCAGCGGGTGGATCAGCGGATGCGCCAGGAAGCGGCCGGTGACCGAATCGGCCTGCAAGGCCAGATCGGCTGCCGTGCCTTGGGCCACCACATGGCCACCGCGTTTGCCGGCGCCGGGGCCGATGTCGATGATGTGGTCAGCGCGGCGGATGGTGTCTTCGTCATGTTCCACCACCACCAGGGTGTTGCCCAGATCGCTGAGCCGGCCCAGGGCCTTGAGCAGGATTTGGTTGTCGCGCGGATGCAGGCCGATGGTGGGCTCGTCCAGCACATAGCAAACGCCTTGCAAGTTCGAGCCTAACTGTGCGGCCAGGCGGATGCGCTGCGCCTCGCCGCCCGAGAGCGTGGGCGCCGCGCGGTCCAGGGTCAGATAGCCCAGGCCCACTTCTTCCAGAAACTCCAGGCGGCCTTGGATTTCGCTGACCACATCGCGGGCGATCTCGGCGTCACGGCCCAGCAGCTCCAGGCTGTCCACCCAGGCGCGCGCCTGCTTGACGCTCCAGGACGCCACCATGCTGATGGCCTGCGACTCAAAGGTCACGGCGCGCGCCGAAGGGTTCAGGCGGGTGCCATGGCAATCGCCACAGGGCTGGTCGGCCAGGCCCTCGATGTCCACCTCCTGGCCGGCAAAGCTCTGCTCGCGGCCGCCTTTGTCATCGACGACCGAGTCGTCCAGCGCCTTGCGCTGTTCGCGCGTCAGGGCAAGACCTGTCCCCACGCAGCTGTTGCACCAGCCATGCTTGCTGTTGTAGCTGAACATGCGCGGGTCCAGCTCGCCATAGCTGGTGCCGCAGGTCGGGCAGGCGCGCTTGGTGCTGAACACCTTGACGGTGCCTAAGCCCACGGTCGAGCGGCCGGAAGCGATGGCTTCGTGCAGCCCATCCAGCGGGGTCAGCAGATGCAGCACGCCCTTGCCGAAGTCCAGGGCCTTGGCCAGCAGCTCGCGCAGCTCGGCCTCCTTGTCCACGCTGATGATGAGGTCGCCGACCGGCAGCTCCAGCGTGTGTTCCTTGAAGCGGTCCAAGCGCGGCCAGGGCGCGGTGGGCGTGAACTCGCCGTCCACGCGCAGATGGGTGTAGCCGCGCGTTTTGGCCCATTTGGCCAGGTCGGTGTAGAGGCCTTTGCGGTTGACCACCAGGGGCGCCAGCAGGCCGACATGCTGGCCCTTGTGATCGCGCAGCAGCTGGGCGGCGATGGACTCGACACTCTGCGGCCGCACCGGCGTGCCGTCGTGCACGCAGTGCTGCACACCGAGCTTGACGTAGAGCAGGCGCAGGAAATGCCAGACCTCGGTGGTGGTGGCCACCGTGCTCTTGCGGCCGCCGCGGCTCAGGCGCTGCTCGATGGCCACTGTGGGCGGAATGCCCCAGACCGCATCGACCTCGGGCCGGCCCGCCGGCTGCACGATGGAGCGCGCGTAGGCATTGAGCGATTCGAGATAGCGGCGCTGGCCCTCGTTGAACAGGATGTCAAAGGCCAGCGTCGATTTGCCCGAGCCCGAGACGCCGGTGATCACATTGAACTTGCCGCGCGGGATGTTGACGTTGACCGACTTGAGGTTGTGTTCCTTGGCGTTGACGATCTGGATGTTGTTGTCCAGATGGGCCGACTGGCGGCGCGCGCGGATCAGGCTTTGCAGCGGCCGGCCCTCTTCCACCTTCATGGCGGGGCGGTCCATCTGCGCCGAGTACTCGCGCAGGGCCAGGGCGGTGTGCGAGGTCGGGTGCTCCTTGACCTCCTCGGGCGTCCCGACGCAGACCAGCTCGCCACCACCCTCGCCACCCTCGGGTCCAAGGTCGATCAGCCAGTCGGCCGCACGGATCACATCGAGGTTGTGCTCGATCAGGATCAGCGAATGGCCGATGGCCAGCAGCTTACGCAGCGCGCGCATCAGCTTGGCGATGTCGTCGAAATGCAGACCCGTGGTGGGCTCGTCGAACATGAAGAGCGTGCCCTTTTTGGCCACGGCCTGGCGCGGCTTGCTGGCGGCTTCAGCCAGAAAGCCGGCCAACTTGAGCCGCTGTGCCTCGCCGCCCGAGAGCGTGGGCACGGGTTGGCCCAGCTTCACATACTCCAGGCCCACATCGATGATGGGCTGCAGCTTGGCCAGCACCTCGCGGTCGTCCTTGAACAGGCGCACGGCTTCGCTGACCGTCAGCTCCAGCACGTCGGCCACGCTCATTTCCCGCTCGGCACGCTGCAGCTTCACATCGAGCATCTCGGCGCGGTAGCGGCGGCCGTCGCAGTCCGGGCAGCGCAGGTACACGTCGGACAGGAACTGCATCTCCACATGCTCAAAGCCCGAGCCGCCGCAGGTCGGGCAGCGGCCGTCGCCTGCATTGAAGCTGAACATGCCGGCCGTGTAGCTGCGCTCGGCCGCCAGGGGCGTGGCGGCAAACAGCTTGCGCAGCTCGTCAAAGGCACCGACGTAGGAAGCTGGGTTGGAACGCGCGGTCTTGCCGATCGGCGATTGGTCCACAAAGACGGCGTCGGCCAGCCAGTCGGCGCCGAGCAGGCGATCGTGTTGGCCCGGCGTCTCGGTAGCCTGGCCGAAGTGGCGGGCCAGGGCTGGGTACAGCACGTCCTGCATCAGCGTGCTCTTGCCCGAGCCCGACACGCCGGTCACCACCACCATGCGCTGCAGGGGGAACTCGACGCTGACGTTCCGGAGATTGTGCTCACGCACGCCTTCGAGAATCAGCTTGGGCGTGCTGGCCTCAACCGGGCGCTTCAGGCCCATGCCGACGAATTTGCGCGAGCCGAGGTAGGCGCCGGTCAGCGTGTCGGCCGCGCGGATGGCGTCCGGCGTGCCGTCAAAGACGATCTGCCCGCCCTTCTCGCCCGGGCCGGGGCCCATATCGATGAGCCGGTCGGCCGCCAACATCACGGCCGGGTCATGCTCGACCACCACCAGGGTGTTGCCGGCATCGCGCAGGCGGTGCATGGCCTGGACGATGCGGTTCATATCGCGCGGGTGCAGGCCGATGCTGGGCTCGTCCAGCACAAACAGCGTGTTCACCAGCGAGGTGCCCAGGGCCGTGGTCAGGTTGATGCGCTGCACCTCACCGCCGCTGAGCGTGCGGCTCTGGCGGTCCAGTGTCAGGTAACCAATGCCGACATCGCAGAGGTATTTGAGCCGGTTGCGAATCTCCTCCAGCAGCAGCTTGAGGGCATCGTCGAGCAGGCTGCTGGGCAGCTGCAGCTGGTCGAGGAAGCTGCGCAGGCGGTGGATGGGCAGCTGCATCAAATCATGCAGGGCCAGGCCCGGCAGGGCTTCCAGCTGGGTGCGATTCCAGTCCACGCCTTTCGGCATCAAGCGCTGAGCCGGGGGCAACAGCGAATCGGCCAGTTCTTTAGAGCCGACGCGCCAGAGCAGGGCCTCGGTCTTGAGCCGGGCGCCATCGCAGGTGCCGCAGGTGGTGTAGCTGCGGTACTTGGACAGCAGCACCCGGATGTGCATCTTGTAGGCCTTGCTCTCCAGGTACTCGAAGAAGCGCATGACCCCGTACCACTGCTTGTTCCAGTTGCCGGTCCAGTTCGGCGAACCGTGGATCACCCAGTCGCGCTGCGCTTGCGAGAGCTGGCTCCAGGGTGTGTCGCGAGGGATGCCGGCGTCGCCGGCATAGCGCAGCAAATCATCCTGACTGTCCTTCCAGGCCGGGGTCGAGAGCGTCTTGATCGCGCCATTGCGCAGAGTCTTCTTCTCGTCCGGAATCACCAGACCCAGGTCCACGCCGATGACGCGGCCGAAGCCGCGGCAGGTCTCGCAGGCGCCCATGGCGGAATTGAAGGAGAACAGCGCCGGCTGGGGCTCCTGGTAGCGCAGATCGCTGTCGGGGCAATGCAGGCCGGTGGAGTAACGCCACAGGACGGCGTCACCCTCGTCGGCGGGCAAAACGTAGACATTCAAGCGACCCGATCCGCGCTTGAGACAGAGCTCGATCGCTTCCATCGCTCGTTGCTTGTCGGTGCCCTGCAAACGGAAACGGTCCGCCACCACGTCCAGCAGCTTGCGAGGGCCGGTCGGCGTGGCCACCTCACGCTCGGCCTGCACGCGCGTGAAACCGCTGGCCGACAGCCACTGCGTCACTTCCTCGCTGCTGGTCGTGGCCGGCAGCTCGACCGGGAAGGTCAGCACGATGCGCGGGTCTTGCTCCTTGGTGCGCTCCAGCAGCTCCAGATAAATGGTCTGTGCCGTGTCGTGGCGCACCGCCTGCGCGGTCTTTTTGTCGAAGAGCTGGGCCGAGCGGGCGAACAAGAGCTTGAGGTGGTCGTTCAGCTCGGTCATGGTGCCGACCGTGGAGCGGCTGGTACGCACCGGGTTGGTCTGGTCGATGGCAATCGCCGGCGGCACGCCCTCGACCTTGTCCACCGCCGGGCGATCCATGCGGTCCAGGAACTGGCGGGCATAGGCCGAGAAGGTCTCGACATAGCGTCGCTGGCCTTCGGCGTACAGGGTGTCGAACACCAGGCTGGACTTGCCCGAGCCGCTGGGGCCGGTGACCACGGTCAGCTCACCCGTGTGCAGATCCAGATCAAGGTTCTTGAGATTGTGTTGACGGGCGCCGCGGATGCGGATGGTGCCTTCGGACATGGAGAGTGCCTGCTGCTGCGCTGGGAGCAGGCATTCTAGGGAGCGCGCCTGCCCAAAGCTGTCAGCAGGGTCGCCCGCAATGGCCGACCTGCGAGCCAAGCGCGTCGAGCGCGCGCCGTCAAGTGGCCGTCAAGAGGCCATACGGCTCACCCCCGGGGAAACCCCAGGCGATCACGCAGCCTGCTGCGTTGCGCTCGCTCTGCGCACAGGCAACAATGGCGAACAGCGCACAGATCACCGAGCGAAGTCGAATTTCCCCGAGGATTGGCGAGCGCAGGCGCAGATCGAATAAATTGCGCGAGGGAGGGCTCTGAGCTGCCGCAAAAGCAGCCGTCAGCCCGGCAGTGCTGATGGTTGTTGACGCAGAGTTTTGGGGTCGGGGAATGAACACACATGGTTTCGAGCGCGCCATCCAGGCCAACTGGATGCGTTTGGTCGCGCAAGGCCCCGCCCACCCGGCGGCGCCTGAGCGCGGCCCCGACGCCGACTCCGAGCCCCAGCCGCAAGCCCGCCGCCCCCTGGTCCTGCTGGTGGAAGACAACCAGATCAACCAGGTCGTGGCCCTCGAATTCCTGGCCCTGATGGGCGTGGAATCCCTGCTGGCCAACAACGGCCAAGAAGCCCTGC
The DNA here is from genome assembly GCA_002255955.1 of Burkholderiales bacterium PBB2. GTDB lineage: Bacteria > Pseudomonadota > Gammaproteobacteria > Burkholderiales > Burkholderiaceae_C > Paucibacter_A. Next base: position 94,848 of record NKIM01000003.1, read on the forward strand.
AAGCCTGCACTCGCGCCACCCCGGACCTGGTGCTGATGGACATCCAGATGCCCGGCATGGACGGCCTGGAATGCACCCGTCGCCTGCGCAGCCTGCAAGAAGCCGGCAGCCTGGCGCGCTTCCCCATCCTGGCCCTGACAGCCCATGCGCTGGAAAGCGATATCGCCGCCAGCCTGGCCGCAGGCATGGACGAGCACCTGACCAAGCCCCTGGATTTCCGGGCCCTGCGCCAGCACCTGAGCCGCTGGCTGGTGCTGCCGGGCATGAGCAGCTGAGCCAACCTCGGGAGCGTTCGGCCTCGGGCTGCGTTCGCCGGGCGAAACCCGCCGAAATCGAGCGCCCGGTATTTTTCACGAACGATCACGGTGCGCACACGCCCGCGCAGTCCTGCGCCCGCGCACGGCCTCAAGGGCGCCCTGCAGCAAAATGCGGGGCATGAAGAGCCCCGCCCCCCTGCCGTCCGCAACCTCCTCCGCGCCCAACACAACCGCCACCGGCAATCTGTTCGCCGCCCTGCGCGCCGCCTTCCCTGAAGACCTGGACGCCTGCGCCATCGAATGCGCCGATGGCGAAGGCCTGCGCTACAGCTGGCGCGATCTGGAGCGCGGCACGGCCATGCTGGCGAACCTGCTGCTGAGCCTGGACCTGCCCGAGGGCAGCCGCATCGCCGCCCATTGCGAGAAGAGCGTGGAAGCGCTGATGCTCTACCTGGCCGTGCTGCGCGCCGGCTTCGTCTACCTGCCGCTGAACCCGGCCTACCAGGCGGCCGAGCTGGGCTACTTCATCCAGGACGCCGAACCCGCCGTGCTGGTCTGCGCCGGCAAGAACTTCGGCTGGGCCAGCAAGCTGGCCTTCATGGCCGGGGTGCAAAACGTCTTCACCCTCAACGAAGACCGCAGCGGCACCCTGCTGGACCGGGCCGCCGCCATGCCCGACCAGCACTCGCCCGCCGTGCGCCGCAGCGAGGACCTGGCCGCCATCCTCTACACCAGCGGCACCACCGGGCGCAGCAAGGGCGCCATGCTCAGCCACGGCAACCTGCTCAGCAACGCGCTGACCCTGAAAGACCTGTGGGACTGGCAGCCCGGCGATGTGCTGATCCATGCCCTGCCCATCTTCCATGTGCACGGCCTCTTCGTCGCCTCGCATGGCGCCCTGCTCAACGGCAGCCGCATGATCTGGTTCAGCAAGTTCGAGCCGCGCGCCGTGCTGCGCCGCCTGCCCGAAGCCACGGTCTTCATGGGCGTGCCCACGCTCTATGTGCGCCTGCTGGCTGAGCCTGGCCTGAACCTGGAAGCTTGCCGCAGCATGCGGCTTTTCATCAGCGGCTCGGCGCCGCTGCTGATCGAGACCTTCCGCGACTGGCAGGCCCGCAGCGGCCACACCATCCTGGAACGCTACGGCATGAGCGAAACCCTGATGCTCACGTCCAACCCCTGCCGCGCGGCAGACGGCGCGCGCATCGGCGGTACGGTCGGGCCGGCCCTGCCCGGCGTGAGCCTGCGCCTGCGCACGGCCGAGGGCGGTGACTGCGCCCCCGGCGAGATCGGCCAGATCGAGGTGCGCGGCCCCAATGTCTTCGGCGGCTACTGGCGCATACCCGAAAAGACCCGCGAGGAATTCACCGCCGACGGCTGGTTCAAGACCGGCGATGTCGGATGCATGGATGAAAACGGTTATTTGAAGATCGTGGGCCGCAGCAAGGACCTGGTCATCAGCGGCGGTTTCAATGTCTACCCGGCCGAGATCGAGGGTTTTCTCAACGAGCTGCCGGGCGTGGCCGAGTCGGCGGTGATCGGCGTGCCCCACCCTGACTTTGGCGAAGCCGTGGTTGCCGTGCTGATCGCCAAGCCGGGCGCCAGCCTGGAGCCGGCCGCCATCAGCAGCACGCTCAAGTCGCGCATCGCCGGCTTCAAGGTGCCCAAACAGATCCTGCTGGCGCCCGAGCTGCCGCGCAATGCCATGGGCAAGGTGCAGAAAAACCTGCTGCGCCAGCAGCATGCCGGCCTGTTTGCATGAGTGCCCCTGGCCCCGCCCCGGCGCTTTTGAACGACCGCTGCCCGCGCTGCGGCGGTGGTTTTCATTGCGGTGCGCAGGAGGCGCACTGCGATTGCTTCGACCTGCGCCTGAGTCCGGCCTTGCGCGAGCGTTTGGCGGCGCAGTACAGCAGCTGCCTGTGCATCGCCTGCCTGAGGGCGCTCAGCGCCGAAGAGGCCAAGCCGCCCGTCAGCGGCTGAGGCGACTCAAAACCGAAGCTCCATCAAGCCAACCAGCGCGGATCGCGGGTCCAGGCCTCCACCCAATCCGGTAGCAGGGCCGCAGCCATGGGCCGGGCAATGCCATAGCCCTGCGCCAGCTCGCAGCCCAGGGCCAGCAGCTGCTGGGAATGGCGCTGGGTCTCCACGCCTTCGGCGATCACCTCGCAACGGAAGGCCCGGGCCATGCCGATCACGCCCTGCAAGATCGCCAGATCGACCGGGTTGTCCAACATATCGCGCACAAAGCTCTGGTCGATCTTGAGCTGGGCCACCGGCAGGCGCTTGAGGTAGGTCAGCGAGGAGTAGCCGGTGCCGAAATCGTCGAGGGCGAACTCGACGCCCATGCCCTTGCACGCCTCGATCACCTGCGAGACATGCTGGACATCTTCCAGCGCGCTGGTCTCCAGCACCTCGATGGTCAGCAGGCCCGGCGGCAGATCCGCCTGTTCGGCCAGCAAGGCGCGCAGCCGATCGACAAAGTCGGCCTGCTGCAACTGGCGCGCCCCGACGTTGACGCTGACCGGCAGCACCAGGCCTTGTGAACGCCAGCGCATGATCTGGCGCAGGGCCTCGGCAATCACCCACTCGCCCAGTTCCACCGCCAGCACATGGTCTTCAATCATGGGCAGGAACACCAGCGGCGGCAGCAGCCCGCGCTCGGGATGCTGCCAGCGGATCAGGGCCTCGGCCCCCACCACCCGGTTGACACGCATGTCCACCTTGGGTTGGTAGACCAGGAGAAACTCCTGCTGGCGCAGCGCGGCCCGGATGCGCTGCAGGCTCTCGTGCAGGCCGCGCACGCTGCGGTCATGCTCTGCATCGAAGATGTGATAACGGTTCTTGCCCGCCAGCTTAGCCTGGTACATGGCCTGGTCGGCCTGACGCAGCAGCTGATCGGCATCGATGTCCTCGAGCTGGGGAAAGAAGGTGACGCCCAAGCTGGCCGAGAGCTGCAGCTGCAAGGCGCCGTGCGACCAGGGCTGGGCCGCGGCGGCCAGCAGGCGCGTCAGCACCGGCACGCAAGCCGACACGGTGCTCAGCTCGCTCAAGACGGCCACAAACTCATCGCCTCCCAGGCGCGCCAAGGTATCGCCGTCGCGCATGGCCTCTTGCATGCGATCCGCCAGCGCCACCAGCATTTGGTCACCGACACCATGACCATAGCGGTCGTTGACGGCCTTGAAACCATCCAGATCGAGAAAGGCCACCGCCACCATCTGACCGCGGCGCTGAGCCTGGGACATGGCCTGATGCAGGCGGTCGGCCAGCAGGATGCGATTGGGCAAATGGGTCAGGGCATCGAAATGGGCGATGTGCTTGAGCTGGTCTTCATGTGCCTTGAGCACGGTGACATCGGAGAACAAGGACACAAAGTGCTCGATGCGGCCTTGGGCATCGCGCACGGCGCTGATGGTCTGGGCGATGGCATAGACCTCGCCGTTCTTGCGCCGGTTCCAGATTTCCCGGTGGCAATGGCCTTGCTGCAGCAGCTCAGCCCACATGGCCTCGTAAAACGCCAGATCATGCAGATTCGATTTCAACAAACGCGGGTTGCGACCCAACACTTCGCTGGGTTCAAAGCCCGTGATGCGACAGAACGCCTCGTTGACGTTGACGATGGTGCCGTCCGGCTCGGTGATCATGATGCCCTCGCGGGCATGGGTGAAGACGCTGGCCGCCAGCTTGAGCGCCTCCTCGGTCTGGCGGCGCGCGCTGATGTCAGTGATCACCAGCAGCACGCTGCGCTGGAAGGAACCCGGCGTGCCAGTGAGCGGCGCCTCGGCTGCGCTCTGCGGCGGCATCGACATCTGGTGTTGGGCCCAGAATTGCCGGCCATCGGCGCGCTGCATGCGCATCTCGTGGGTCTGGACCCTGCCGTCGCGCAACAGCGCCCGCAGCTGGAGGTAGCAACGGTCCTGATCGACGGCCGCCACGAAACGGGTCAAATGCACGCCGCACAGCGCCGGGCGCGACATGCCCAACAGCTCGGCCGCATGCAGATTGGCCTGCAGGATGCGGCCCTGCGCATCAAGACTGCAGTAGCCCACCGGCGCCTGGTCGTAAAGCTCGACATAGCGGGCGTGCGAGGCATCCAGCGCCAGCTGCGCACAGCGCAACTCCTCGTTTTGCATCTCCAGCTCGACCTGGTGCACCTGCAACTCATGCAGCAAAGCCTCCGCGCTCACAGCACCCTCAGCGATTGCAGCCGTCGCCCTTGCGCCGGCCAGGGCCGGGATCGAGCGGGGCGGGGTGGGAGCGCTCATGGGTGTTTAGCTTCGCGGGTGACTCAGGGGCTGGTTCGGGGTCGTTCGGTGGTGGCCAGGGCGTAGAGCTGGCCTGCCTCATTGAACAGCGGCGAGGTGATGATGTCCACCGCAATCCGCTCGCCGCTCTTGCACAAACGCTCGCCTTGCTGCGGCTGCAGGGGCCCCGGAGGGCTGTGCGCGGCCCAGGTCTGAGCCGGCTCCAGCGGTGGCTGCCCGGGGGGCAGGCGATCTCGCGCATTCATGCGCAAGGCCTCGGCCTCGCTCCAGCCGTACAGGCGCTCGGCCCCAGGGTTCCAGGCCAGGATGCGGCCCTCCAGGTCTTGCACCGTGATGGCATCCGAAGCGTCACGCAACACCACGGCCAGGCGCAGCTGGTGCTGGGCCTGGTGCAGTTGCTCGCGGATGCGCACCATCTCGGTGATGTCGACGAAGGAGATCACCGCGCCCTCGATCACGTTCTCCAGGGTCCGATAGGGCTGAATGCGCATCAGGCACCACTTGCCCTCGGTGGTCTGGACCTCGGTCTCCTGGCTGACCAGGCGATCCAGCACCGCCTGCACATCGCGCAGGAGGCCGTCGTAATCGCGCAGATTGCTGACGAGGTGACCCACCGGTCGGCCGATGTCGCCCGGGATCAGATTGATGAATTGAGTCGCGGCCGGCGTGAAGCGCAAGATGCGCAGCTGGTGATCCACGAACACCGTGCCGATGCCAGTACCGGCCAGCAGGTTGTTCATGTCGTTGTTGGCCCGGGACAGATCGGCCACCTTGGTGTGCAGCTCGGTGTTGACCGTGGCCAGCTCTTCGTTGACCGATTGCAGCTCTTCCTTGGAGGTCTCCAGCTCCTCATTGGCCGACTGCAGCTCTTCGTTGAGCGACTGCAGCTCTTCGTTGGCCGCCTTCAACTCTTCGTTGGAATGCTCCAGCTCCTCATGCGTGCTCTGCAGGAAATCGTCCTTGCTGCGCAGCTCCTGTTCGAGCGCGGCCATGCGCGCCAGCAAGTCTTGCGGAGGCAGCGTGGTGTCCCCCCGCTCGGGCGAGGCGGGGTCATTCGCTTCGACCATGCTGATGTCAAACACGACGAGGTACACCGGCACTTCAGCAGCACCGCCCGCCGCCGCATGGCGCGAGGCCGACACCGGCCGCACCGCCAGCTGCACCCGCCCGAGGCCGGCCGCTGCCGCACCCAAGCCGCCCACGCGCAGGCCCTGGGCCATGGCCGGCTGCTGGCTGGCCACGGCCTTGCGCAGGCATTGGCTGAGCTCATGGCGCAAGCCCTCCCGGGCCATCTTCAGCAGATTGGGCACGCCCACCTCGCCGGGGGCAGGCTCCAGGAACTGGCCGCTGCGGCCATGCAGATAGAGCAGATCACCGGAGGCCGTCACCAAAGCCGCCACCGTGGACAGCTGCTTCAGCAAGGCCTGTTCGGTCAACTCGCGCAGGGAAGTTTTCATGGGAGACACAAGACTGGAAACATCGGCCGCCGAAGCCGCAGGTCGCGGGGCATCTGCCAGCGTTGGGGCGCTGCGGTTCTGCGCCGCTCCCGCGCTTGGAAGCAGCGACCCACGAGATCCCAAGGTGGCGCTGGGCCCGGTGCCCGGAGCGAAGCCCGGGCCGTTGGAGGATACACGGGCTGCGGGGCTGAGGGTATCGCCACGCCTGAACAACTTGGCCTTGCGGTCGAGCACCTCGAAACCATGCGGGCCGTCACCCACGCCTTCGGAGCTGCCGAGAAAGAGCAGCCCGCCCGGATTCAGGGCCTGATGGAACAAGGGGATCAGTCGCCGCTGCAAGTCCAGGCCCATGTAGATCAGCAGGTTGCGGCAGCTCAGCACATCCAGGCGCGAGAACGGAGGGTCGCGGTTGATGTCGTGCTCGGAGAAGATCAGCAAATCACGCAAGGGCTTGCGCACGCGGTAGGCGCCGCCATCGGCCTCGGGCATGAAGAAGCGCTCGCGCCGCTCGGGCGACATGTCGGCCAACGACGCGGCCGGATAGAGGCCGGCACGCGCCACCGCGATCGCGCGGCTGTCCAGGTCCGAGGCAAAGACCTGCAGGCCGAGCTCGCACCCGAGCGCCTGGCGGTGCTCAAGCAGCAGCATGGCCACCGAATAGGCCTCCTCGCCGCTGGAGCAGCCAGCCACCCAGACGCGAAACGGTGCGCCCTCGACACGGTGCGCCGCCAGCGCCCGCAGCAGCTGGGCGCTCAAGGCCTCAAACGCGGCCGGGTCGCGGAAAAAACTGGTCACACCGATCAGCAGGTCACGGAACAAGGCGTTCACCTCGGATGGGCTTTGCTGCAGCAAGCGCGCGTACGCCGCCAGAGATTCGATCTGCTGCGCCGCCATGCGCCGCTCGATGCGGCGGTGCACGGTGCTGGGTTTGTAGTGAGCAAAATCATGGCCGGTGTGCTGGCGCAGCAGGCCAAAAATGCGCTGCAGCGTTTCGATCTCGCCCCGCCACGCAGGCAGGCTGGCCGGCGCACTCTGCGCCAGCAGCGCCAGCGCAGGCTCGGGCGCCACCGCGGGGGCCGAGTTGGGCTCCAGCAGCTGGCGCGCCAGTGCTTGCGGCGACCCCTGCAAGGCCCCGGGCACGGCCGCCAATGCGCTGCGCGGCATGCCGTCAAAGGCCGAGGACTCGGGGCTCTGAACCGCGCAACGCCCGCCGGCCTCATGCACGGCACGCAGGCCCGCGCTGCCGTCACCGCCGGTGCCGGACAAGACCACCGCCACCGCCTGCGTGCCCTGGTCGCGGGCCAGCGAGCTGAAAAACACATCGATGGGCATGCGGTGCCCGCGCGCCTGGGCGGGTTCGTGCAGACGCAGGTGCCCGCCTTCGCACACCATCTCGCGGTCCGGCGGCAACACATAGACCGCATCGGCTTGCAGCTGCATGCCGTCTTCCGCGGCCCGCACCGGCAACGAGGTGCGGCGCTGGACCAACTCGACCAAGAGGCTGTCATGGTCGGGCGCGAGGTGCTGCAACAGCACGAAGCAGGTGGGCGGCGCGGCATCGGCGGCCACATTCGGCGCTGCGGCGCGCAAGAGGCCCAGTTCGGCAAAAAAGGCTTCAAAAGCCGCCAGGCCACCGGCCGAAGCGCCCAGGGCGAGCACGGTCAGGTTCATATCGTCGGTGGAGAGATCAGAAGCGCGGCGAGAGCCGTCCGTCATGGCGAAGGGGTCCTGGGCGCGGCGTCGCCCATGGGGTACGCCATTGAAACAGAGATTGGCGGCCGGCCAACACAGGCCGAGGGACAATAGCGCGCTTGGCAACAGCCTCAGGCCTGTTGCAGGCACGAGCAGCGAAAGAACACACAAGCATGGCGATCAACTGGTTCCCGGGGCATATGAACTCCACCCGCAATGCGATCAACGATCGCATGAAGGCGGGGCTCGATGTGGTGATCGAGCTGCTCGATGCGCGCCTGCCCGGCTCCAGCGCCAACCCGCTGCTGGCCCAGCTGACGGCTGGCAAGCCCACGCTCAAGCTGCTCAACAAACAGGACCTGGCGGACCCCGAGCGCACCGCCCTCTGGCTGGCACACTACAACAGCCTGCCCGACACCCGCGCCATCGGCCTGGATGCGAGCAACAAGGCGCCGGCCCAGGCCCTGATCAAGGCTTGCCGAGAGTTGGCGCCGCTGCGCGGCGGCATGGTCAAGCCGGTGCGGGTGCTGATCTGCGGCATCCCCAATGTCGGCAAGTCCACCCTGATCAACACCCTGGTCTCCAAGCGCAGCGCCAAGACCGGCGACGAGCCCGGCATCACCAAGATCGAACAGAAGATCGTGCTCGACCAGGACTTCTACCTCTTCGACACGCCCGGCATGCTCTGGCCCAAGATCGCCATCGAGGAAAGCGGCTACAACCTGGCCGCCAGCGGCGCCATCGGCCGCAATGCCTTCGACGAGGAAGAGGTGGCCTTGGAACTGCTGGCCTATCTGCGCCGCCACCCGGCTTACCTCGCCATGCTGAAGGCGCGCTACAAGCTCGGTGAGGTCGAGGGCCTGAACGATGAGCAGGTGCTGACCGAGATCGGCCGCAAGCGGGGCGCCATGCTGGGCGGCGGCCGGGTCAATTTGCAGAAGGCCGCCGAGGTGCTGATGTACGAGTTCCGGCAAAAGGTGCTGGGCCCGATCTCGCTGGAAACGCCCGAGGAGTTCAAGGCCTGGGCCGCGGTGGCCGAAGAACGCGAGGCCGCCCGCCAGGCCAAGGCCGCGGCGCGCAAGAACAAGCGCCTCAAAGGCCCGGCCACCCGGGCGGAGCGCGATGCGGCACTGGCCGGCGCGGCCGACGACAGCGCAGCGGATGCCGAGAGCGAAGACTGAGGCTCTCAGCCCCACGCTCAGGGCAGCAGCGCCCTCAGCAGCTCGGCCAGGCGCGCCCCGGCCTTGATGATCTGGGCCCGCTGCAGCTCGCTGCGTTCGCGGCTGTAGCTGGGGCCATGGCTGGCAGGCCAGCGGCCATCGGGCGTTTGGGCTTTGAAGCTCAGCGCACTCAAGGCGGGCTTGCCCGCTTGCAAGGTGTCGCTGGCCCAGCTTTGCGCCCAGCCGTCCAGCGGGCCTGGGGTGGCCGGCAGCAGGCGCGCTGCGCTGGCGCCCTCACCCGCCAACAGCTTGACGGCCAGCGGCCCCGGGATGCTGTCCCACAGCCCGTGCAGCTTGCTGCTGCGATCGAGGATCAAATTGCCGCCCTTGGTGCTCGCCTTGGCGACACGCTTGGGGTCCAGGCCCGGCTGGTCGGGGTCGAAGGGCTGACCGGCGGGGTCGAGGTAGGCCGACACCACATGCAGGGGCTGGTGCAGATCGCCCAGGTAATGCGCGAGCAGGCGCAGGGCTTCTTTCTTGCTGCGGATGTTGAAGGGCGCTGGCGCGTCCTGCCCTTGCAGCACGCGGATGCAGGCGTTCACCGCATGGACGATGTCATGGTCGCTGCTGCCCGCCAGGCCGGGCGCATAGGCCTCGCGCAGCGGTGAGATGTCGGTGTAGTGGTAGGACTTGTGGCGGCAGCTCTCGTCGCTGGAGTTGCTGTAGCAACTCTTGGCATTGCGCTTGACGAAGGCCTCCATCGCCGCCTGGCTGGCCGGGTTCTCGTAGTAATCGCACTCGGGGTAGGGGCCGCTGCCATCGTAGGCAAGCGGTGCGCCGGCCTTGACCTGGCCCACGCCCTTTGCGCAATCGGCCCAGACGGCCGCCAGCTGCAAGTTGGAGCCGAGCAAGGACCGAACCGACTTGGCTGTGGGGCTGCCAGCCAGCAGCTGGTCGGCGATGCCGCCCACGGTCTGATGCCCATGCGGCCCGAAGGCCTGAGCAGACGCACTGAACAGCAAGGTGCAGGCGGCCAAGAGCCGCAATATGGGATGAACTCGCATGGCCCGCGTCCTTCCTCGTTCTTCGTCGCCGAGGTGGCCGCAGCATAGGCCGAAGCCAGCGCGACGCCACCCCTAGCTACGTAGCGACGGAAGTGACGAAAGCGAAGAAAGCGAAAAAGCCCCGGGCCGCCGGGCTCAGTTCACCGAGAGCACGACCTTGACGCTGGCATCGGCGGCGGACTTTTCGATGTAGCCGATGGCGTCGACATTGCCCGCCACGAACTTGCGGATCTCGACCGAGCTGGCCAGGGCGCGCGGCGGCGTGCCCTTGCCCGAGAAGGTCAGGCGCGACCACGCGGCCTTGACCTGCGAGCTCGATTTGCCGGCCACCTTGGCGTAGAACTCTTCGTAGAGCGGGCCGGCTTCCAGCTGGTCCACCGGCGCGGCCGTGCCGCCCGAGGGCATGACGTTCGATTTGCCCAGGAACAGGGCGCTGACCTGCTCGGCACTCATATTGGCAACCGGGTTCTTCGGGTTGACGATGATGACCATCTCGGCCCAGGCGCTGCCCAGGCTGAGGCTGAGCAGCAGGCCGGCCAGAACGCGGGCGGGGTGATGACGATGCATGAGGGTGGCTTTCATGAGGGGCTCCTGCAAGAAGGGTCGGTGCGGGCTCAGAACACGGTGTCCAGCGAAAGGGACAGCAGCTTGGAATGGCCGACGAAATCGAGCGCCGGGCCGGATTTGTCCTTGAAGCGGTCCCACTGCAGCTTGAGCGACGTGGCGCGGCCCAGCTCGTAGCGCAGCGACAGGCTCAGCGTGTCGTCGCGCTGCACGGTGTCGGGCGCCCAGCGGTTGGTTTCGCGATAGCGCCCGAATGTCAGCATGGGCGTGAACTTGCCGATGCGCCGCCCCACCGCCACGGCCACACCATTGGCCTTGTAGGAGAAATCGGAGCGGTCGAAGATGCTGTACTCCGAGCGCAGCAGCCAGTCTTCCCAGTCGATGTTGGCGGCCACGCCGTAGATCAGCTGCGACTGGCCTTGCGTCACCTGGGTGCGCGTGCCATCGCTGTAGTCCCACTGGTCGACCTTGTTCTTGATGAGGTTGAAGCGCAGGGTCAGCCAGTCATTGGCCAGCTCGAGATCGGCGCCGACGATGCGCTTCCAGGTGATGTCCTGGCGGGCCTCGTAGTAGATCTTGGCGGCGTCGTTGTCCTTGGTCGCCTCGCGGCCGGCAAAGGCGCTGCCGCGCAGCGACCAGTCACCGAGCTGGGTGCTGTAGGCGGCGGTGAGGCCATTGAAGTTGATCGCCTCCCAGCCGTAGACATCTTGCGGCGGGCGGATCCAGTTGTAGGCATAGCCCACATCCTGGAAGTCCGAGTAGTAGAACAGCGGCAGGCGCTTGCGCCCGGCCTGCAGGGTCCAGTGGCTGTCAGGGGTGTAGCTCAGGTAGGCCCATTCCAGGCCCGCCTTGAGGCCGTCGACATCGCGCACCACCACCTGACCGGTGGCCGACCATTGGCCGCCGAACTTGACCGTGCTCTGCAAGCCCAGCTTGGACTCGGGCGAAGCGCTCCAGGACTTGCTGTACAACCCGCCATGGCCGTAGTCGGCGATGGTGCAAGGGCAGTCATAACGGCCAAGCAAGGGGGTGTCGCGCGAGCCGCTCAGCACTTGGCCCACGGCCAGGGTGCCGAAGCCTTTGAAATCAAATTCTTGTGCCTGAGCGGGCCGGGACAAGCCCAAGGTCAAGGCCAGCACGCCGAGGCCCAACAAGCCCGGCAAGGCCAGGCGCCAGAGGGTCTGCGGGTCCGCGGCGACGGCGGGCGTGGCCGTGTGTGACTCCGGGGCATCGAAGGCCGACGCCGATCCATCGCGAGAAGCAGGGGTCCAAGCCATGACAGTCCTTGTTCAGACAGCCTGAGCGCGCGAACATCACGCGCCCACCCTCCACTCCCGCCGCCAGGCCAGGCTCGATGTCTGCGCATCGTCCCCACCTCGCGGTCTGGGGCCAGTATTGCAAACCATTGCAAACGTGAAACTGACGCGCGGCATCGGCGCCACACAGTCCGCGGCCCGAGCGCCAATTCATGCACACAAGTGCCGCGAAAAACAGCGGCGGGCGGCAGCGCTTCTTTTTTCAGTAGCGCTCGACGGCGGCAATCACGCGCTGCGGCGGTTCGTACTCGCTGGGCCAGAAGTCGCGGATCTCGGTGATCTGCCCGTCCCTCAGTTCGAAGAAGGAGATGCCGGTTTCGCAGCCGCGCGCGGTCAGGAAATCGATCACCGTCACCGCGCCGCGCTCATCGACGATGCAGCGCGTCAGCTCGGCCCGCCAGACCTCGGGCCAGCTGCGAAAGAATTCGACGAAATGCTCGCGCCCGCGGATGCGCTCGCGCGTCTGCGGCACCAGGTAGACGACCTCGGGGCTGAGCAAGGCCTCGAAGGCCGGCCAATCGCCGGCATTGGCCGTGCGCCAAAACTGTTCGATCAGGTCCTGGTGGGCGGCGCGCAGCGTGGCATCCATGGCGGGCATCTCGGTGCTGAAGATGGCGGCATATTACTGGATGCAATCACAGGTTTCGTTCCAAGCGGATCAAGGCCAGCAAGAAGCCCATGCCCACCAACAGCACCGCGGCGGTCAGCCACAAGGCGCCGTGAAAGGACCCGCTGGCCTGCACCCACAGGCCGCTGAGCGCCGGTGCGCCCACCTGCGCCAGGCCATAACCCAGGGTCAGGCGCGCCATGGCCTTGCCCGGGTTGGCCGGCGAGCGACGCCCCACCAGGGCCAGGGTCAGGCTGACGATGCCGATGAAGGTGGCGCCATAGAGCAAGGCGCCGCCCAGGGCCGCCCACAAGCCACCGTGCAAAGCCGGCAGCAGCACGCCGATGACCTGCAGGCCAAAAGCCAGCAGCAAGGCCTTGAGCTCGCCCAGGCGACGTGCCACCCGGTCCCAGGCGAACACCGCCGGCACAGCGGCCAGGCCCACCAGCAGCCAGGCCCAGGGCCCTTGGCCGGCCAGCAAAGGCTGGCGCTCGACGATGGCCACGGTGAAGGTGGCGTTGATGACAAAGCCCCAGCCGGCGCAGAAGTACATCAGCCCCATCAGCCAGAGCCAGCGCCGAGCAGGCAGCTCGGCCAGCACGGCCGCCGCCACCGGCGCGGGCGGCAACGGCGGCCGCCAGGCCCAGGCGGGCGCCAGCGCCAGCAGGCCGGCAAAGGCAAAGCCCTGCCACTGCAAGGCCCAGTCCAGCGGCGCCATGGCCATGGCCCCCAGGGCCGAGACCACGATGCCCAGGCCCAGGCCCATGAAATGCAAGCCCAGTTCGGGCCGCCGGCCCTGGCGCATCAGCCAGCCCAGCACCAGGCCCGATCCCAGCAACATGCCAGCCGCACCGCACAAGCCGCCCAGATAGCGCGAGGCCGCCCACAGCCAGACATTGGGCGCCAGGCCCATGGCCAGGGTCACCAGCAAGCTCAGGCACAGGCCGATGCTGTAGAGCCGATGGCGCAGACGCCCATCCTCCAGGCGCGCCGCCAGCAAGGCACCGCTCATATAGCCCAGGTAATTGATGGCGGCCAGCCAGCCGGCCGCGGCATCGCTAAGCCCCGCCTGCGCCTGCATCAGCGGCAGTAAGGGCGTGTAGGCAAAACGGGCCAGGCCCACAGTCAGCACCAGGCCGCAGATGCCGCCGATGATGACCTGGGCCGGCCGCAGCTCCGCCCTGACGGGCGGCTGGGTCGGAGGGGCGGCAGTCATGGCCGAAGGGTAAACGAGATGCAGCGTCGTTCTCGTGCGCTCTTGTGTTTTGCGGCGGCGGGCGCATGTGCAGAGCCACACTGCTTCCCGTCGCCATGCCCAGTTCCACCTCCGCCCTGACCCTGCTGCTCACCCTGGCCGCCGCACTGGGCCTGATGGTCTGGCTGATCGCCGCGCCCTGGCTGCAGCGCCGCCGCCGCGCGCGCCTGCGGGCGCAGGCGTTCCCACAAGCCTGGCGCCGCATCCTGCGCCGGCGCTTTCCGCTGCTGCAGCGCCTGCCGGCCGATCTGCAGCTGCGGCTCAAGCAGGAGATGCAGGTCTTTCTGGCCGAGAAACCCATCATCGGCTGCGGCGGCCTCACGGTCACGGACGAGATGCGCGTGACCATTGCCGCCCAGGCCTGCCTGCCCCTGCTGGGCGCGCGCCGCGGCTACTACCCCCAGCTCAAGCAGATCCTGCTCTACCCGGGCGCCTTTGTGGTCGACCGCCTGCACCAGGCGCCGGGCCTGGCCGAGGTGCAGATGGAGCAGCGCCGGGCCCTGGCGGGCGAGAGCTGGGTGCAGGGTCAGGTCTTGCTGTCCTGGCAGGACGTGCTGGCCGGCGCCATGGACCCGAGCGATGGCCGCAATGTGGTGATCCACGAGTTTGCCCACCAGCTGGATCAGGCCAAGGGCTATGCCAACGGCGCGCCCCTGCTGGGCAGCACCGCGGCCTACCGCCGCTGGTCACGGGTGATGCAGAACGAATTTGATGCGCTGCGCCAGCGCCTGGCCAGGGGCGAGCAGGACGGCCTGATCGACGCCTACGGCGCCACCGATCCGGCCGAATTCTTTGCCGTCACCAGCGAGCTGTTCTTCGAGCGGCCGGGCGAGCTGGCCCAGGCGCACCCGGCGCTGTACGGACAGCTGAGCAGCTTCTACAAGCTCAACCCGCTGAGCTGGCACTGAGCCTGCAAGCCGGGCTCAGAAGCCCAGCGAAGCGAGGAGGTCGTCCACATCATCCTGCTGCAAGGCCTTGTCGGGCGTTTGCACGCCGGCCAGGGTTTGGGCGTCGGCCGGGGCGTCGCTGGCGGGCGGGTCGAAATCGGCCAGCAGATGTTCGAGCGGCTTCTCGGCCCGCTCCAGCATACCGATCACCTTGTTGATGACCTGGCCGGACAAATCCTGGAAGCCCTGGGCCATCATGATTTCGGTGTGCAGGGATTTTTCGCGCTCGGCAAAACCTGCGGCGGTAGCGGCATAGGCCGCGCAGAGCTTGAGCATGGCGCGGGCGCGCTCGACGCTGAGCTCGGGGGCGGCGGCCATGCGGCTCAGAGAGTCGGACAGGTCATTGCCCTGGCGGCGCACCTGCTCGGCGTTCTCCTGGGCGGTGTCGACCAGGCCCAGCACCGTGGTGGCGGCCTGTTCGGTCATCTGTCGCACATAGGCCAGGCGCTCGCAGGCGTCGGGCAGCTCCTGCACCACCTTCTGCAGCACCACAGCGGGATGCTCCGCGCCGTGGTAGCCCGGCTGCTGATGCGTGGAGGTCTGCGCCTCCGAACCTACAACTGACATGCAGCGACTCCCTAGACCCTTGAATGCCGCCGATGGGCGACGTGCGCACATCACCTTTTCGGCAGCGCGGTCGGAAATATTAGCCCCAAGCCTTGCCAACGCCCAGCGCTTCGCGCAATTCCGGGCTGCGGCGGCAAAAAGATGCCGAAATCTGCAAATTTGACGGGTGCGGCTGCCGCATCAACCCCACAAATCCAGAGGCGGCTCCCGGCTCAGGCCGCGCAAGATGTCGCTGCGCGAGATGAAGCCGACCAGCTCACCGGCCTCGTCCAGCACTGGCAAGCCTGGCAGGCGCAGATCGAGCAAAGCCTGCGCCACCTCACGGATGGGCGTGTCGGGCCGGGCCGCGGGCACCGGGCTCCACATCACCTCGCCCACCGGCCGGCTGAACCAGCGCGCCCAAGCGGCGGCATCCTGAATATCCCGTGGCACCGGCAGCAAATCGGCGCGCAGCAGCAGGCCGACCAGGCGCTGCTGCGGGTTCAGCACCGGCGCCTGGCCGACCCGGGCCTCGGCCAGCAGGTCCAGGCCCTGGGCCACGGTGGCCATCACCGGCACGGTGATCAGCTTGCGGCTCATCAGCTGCTCGGCCAGGGTCAGCGGCTGGCGGCCGCCCGCACCGGTGGCCCCGGTTTGAGCCTGCTGCTGGGCTTGGGAGTAGGCCGCCAGAGCGCCCTGCCGGCCGGGCTTGCCACCCGGCGCACCGGGGCTGGGCAGGCCGCGCTGCAGGCTGGGCTCCTGATCGCGGTGCACCGGCTCGACCGCGCGCAAGCGCGCCACTGCCTGCACCGGGCCCAGCTCACGCAGGCCTTCGAGCGAGCCGCTGAAGATGCGTCCGTTGAGGCCGTAGACGGTGAGCATGGTGGCGGCCCGCGGATGTGTGTTCAGTCGCGCGGCACGGCCGGCGGCAGCGCGGCTTGGGCGCCGGGCAGCAGGCTGCTCATATCGGCCCGCTCCACCCGGTTGCGACCGCCTTGCTTGGCGCGGTACATGGCGGCATCGGCCGCAGCGACCAGGCCGTCCACCGTGTGCGCACCGCTGATCACGCCGCCGGCCACGCCGATGCTGATGGTGACGGCAATGCTGTGCGCCCCCCATTGCGTGGGCGCGGCCTCCACCGCCTGGCGCAGCGCCTCGGCCAGGGTGGTGGCGCCCTCCAGATGGGTGTCAGGCAGCATGAGCAAGAACTCCTCACCGCCGAAACGGCCGATCTGGTCCTGCGCACGCAGCCGGCTTTGCAAGGTGCGGGCCACGCCGCGCAGCACGGCATCGCCAGCCTGGTGGCCATAGCTGTCGTTGACGCGCTTGAAGTGATCGATGTCCAGCATCAGCACGCTCAGGTACTGGCCCTGGCGCTGGGCCCGCGAGACCGCCATGTGCAGCTGATCGCTGATGGCGCGGCGGTTGGACAGGCCGGTCAGCATGTCCTTCATCGCCAGCTCGAAATTGCGCTGCTCGGCCCGCTCCATGGTCATGTAGACGAAACCGAGTGAGATGCTGATCACCGCGCACAGGGCCACCACGAAGACCATGGTCAGCCAGAGCCGGCCGGCATCGTCGGTGTTGCTGTTCATCCAACCCATGGCCGCGGCCAGCGCGCGCAGCAGCAGCGAGGTCAGCAGGGCGAAGAAGGCCGTCAGCAGGATGTAGCGGCCGCGGCCCGGGCGGGGCAGGCGCGGGTCCAGCAAGGCGCGCAGGATGAAACCGATCTGCAGCGAGAACACCAAGGAGCCCGCCACCACGCGCGCGGCGTACTGCTCCATCAAGACGGTGTAGAGCAAGATGATGGCCAGCACCGGCAAGACCAGCTGCAGTTGCACCCAGACGGGCGGGCTTGCATTGGCATCCAGGCCATCGAAACGGCGCATGGCCAAGAGCATCAGCGAGAGCGCTACGCCGTAGGCCACATTGCCGGCCACCACCAAACTCGGCGAAGGCACGGCACTGAGCACGGCAAAGATCACATGACTGGCCGCGTAGGACACCAGGGCCAGGCCCCAGGCCCAGAGCGCATCACGCGCGGGCTTGCCCCAGGCCATGAAGCTGACCCAGCCGGCCATCAACAAGGCCACCAGGGTCACCACGGCAAACAGGGTAGGCACATCCAAACGCATGCCGGATTCTAGGCACGGGCTTGAGCGGAGCCGCCGCAGAGTGTGGCGGCCACGCGCCGCGCAAGACCGGGGATCAGCCCGCCTGTTCGCTCAAACGCGCACGCAGCTGCGCCAGCACCGACTCGGGCTGACGGCCCGCCTCAGCGGCCAGGTCCAGCTGGCGGCTCAGCAGGCCGCGGTAAAACGCCGCATGCTCAGCGCCCAGGCCCTCGAGTGCCTGCAAATGGGCGGCCAGCACGCCGGCATCGCCGCGCGCCACCGGGCCGGAGAGCGCGCCGGCCAGACCGCGCGATTCGGCCGCGTCCAGCGTGCCGCGCGCCAAGGGCAGCAGGGCGGCCAAGGCGGCCTCCGGCGGCAAGCCAATGGCGGCCCAGACCTGGCGCGCTTCGGACAGCACCGCCAGCAGGCTGCTGGCCGCCAGATTGGCCGCCGCGTGATAGGCCGCTCGGGTGCCGGGGCGCAGCGACAGCGGCTTCATGCCCAGGGCTGCAGCCAGTGAATGCAGGCGCGCGCTCAGGGCCGCATCGGCGGCCTCGATGCCCACCGTGCTGCCTGCCAGCAGGCGCGCTGCACGTGAGGGGTCGGAAAAAATTTGCAGGGGATGGAAGCCGCCGACCAGCGCACCGGCTGCTTCAGCCGGCGCCAGAGCCGCCAGCTCGGTGGCGCCGCTGCAGTGCAGCACCGCCTGAGCTGGGCGCCAGGGCAGGCTGGCGGCGACCGAGGCGATGGCGTCGTCGGCCACGGTCAGCAGCACCAGATCGGCCGCCTGCACCGCCGCCTCAGGCGCCAGCGCCTGACAACCCGGCAGGTGCAGGGCCAGGTCTTGCGCGGCGCTGGGCTGGCGGCTGGCCACGGCCACCACCCGCTGGCCGGCCGCCGCCCAGGCCGGGGCCAGGGTGCGCGCCAAGCGGCCGGCGCCGATGAAGGCGATGCGCTCGAACATGAGGGCGTTCAGCGGCGCGGTGGCAAGCAGCTCAGGCCGGCTCAGGGCTTGACGAACTTGAGCGTCATGCGATCGCTCTCGCCAATGGAGTCAAAGCGGGCGCGGTCCTTGTCCTTGAGGCCGAAGGTCGGCGGCAGGGACCAGACGCCGCCCTCGTGGTCGGCCGTGTCCTTGGGGTTGGCATTGACCTCGGAGCTGGCGGCCAGCTTGAAGCCGGCATTCTCGGCCAGCTTGATCACATACGCCTGGTGCACATAGCCGCTGGACGCCTTGGCATCTTGCTCCTGGCCAACCGGGCGACGGTGCTCGACCACACCGAACACGCCACCGGGCTTGAGCGCTGCGAAGGCGCTGTTGAACACGGCCTGGGCCTTGCCCTCACCGGCGGAGATCCAGTTGTGCACATTGCGGAAAGTCAGCACCAGATCGGCCGAGCCCGGCTTGGCGTAATCGAACTTGCCCGCGCCCGGCGCGAACACCGTCACCTGCACCTTGTCGTACACGGCCGGCAGGGCTTCCAGCTTGGCCTTCATGCGAGCGGCGCTGCGCTGGAAGTAAGCCTGCTCGGAGGCCGGGTCATCGCCGGCCAGGATCAGCTGGCCTTTTTCACGCAGATAGGGCGCCAGGATTTCGGTGTACCAGCCGCCGCCGGGCGAGAGCTCCACCACCGTCTGAGTCGGCTTGATGCCGAAGAAGCTCAGGGTCTCGTAGGGGTGGCGGGCGCCGTCGCGGGCCACATTGGCCGGCGTGCGGTGCGGGCTGGCGATGGCGGCTTTGAGCGCGGCATCTTCAGCAGGAGCAACAGCAGCAGCGCGGGCGGGTGCCGCGGCCACGAACAGGGCGGCGCAGCTCGCGAACGCCAAGTTGGCCAGGGTCGTCAGGTGTCGAGTCATCGTCATGGCAAGGTTTCCAGGTCAGCGGTGAACACAGAGAGAAAAGACAGCGCTCGGGTCCATCAAACGCGGTCCGTCGTTCTTCCAGCTGCCGCAGCACGAGGCAGGGTTGGGTCGCGAGGGATCACCCCGTGTACCGCCCCGCGCCCATGTTTGTCTGTCCGCGCAGCCGCCGAGAGTATGGCCGCAAGCGCAAAGGCGTGCCGGAAGCCATGCGCAAAGCAAAGCCTCGTGCGCGGCCACCCCCCCCCTGACTGAGGCATGCGCGACAGCGCTTTCAGGCCCGCATGCGCTGAAGCACTCGGTTACAGTGTCGCGCCCATCGCAACAAGCACCTGAGCCGAGATCGCCATGTCCACCCCGCC
Source organism: Burkholderiales bacterium PBB2 (assembly GCA_002255955.1). GTDB lineage: Bacteria > Pseudomonadota > Gammaproteobacteria > Burkholderiales > Burkholderiaceae_C > Paucibacter_A. Next base: position 114,314 of record NKIM01000003.1, read on the forward strand.
CGCCTGTCCCCAATGCACGCTCGAAAACACCTACGCCGACGGCGCGCAGTTCATCTGCCCCGACTGCGGTTTTGAATGGGCGGCCGAGGTGGCCAGCGACGAGGGCGGCGAGCCCGCCAAGGTGGTGCGCGACGCCAACGGCCAGCCCCTGGTCGATGGCGACAGCGTCATCCTGATCAAAGACCTGAAGGTCAAGGGCTCGTCCATCACTCTGAAAAAAGGCAGCAAGGCCAAGGGCATCCGCCTGGTCGATGGCGACCACGATGTCGATTGCAAGATCGACGGGGTGAGCCTGATGCTCAAGTCCGAATTCTTGAAAAAGGCCTGAATCACCAAGACCCCTGCCAGCCCCGACCGGCGAGGAGCGCTGAACCCCGCAGTTTGTAGTCAGTCCCCCCTCCACCACCACTCCACCGACACGAACAGACGGGCGCCCTGTGGCCAGCCCGCTTTCGCAGAAGAATTCGTAGAGAAGAAGTCGATGATGAAGATGAAGACGATGTACACACTGAAGCAGCGCCAACCCCAGAACACCCAGGCTGGCATCGCCGCGTCGCTGCTCGCGCGCCTGAGCTTGCTCCTGTCCCTGACGCTGCTGACTGCAGCGCCGGCTGCAGCCCAAAGCTCTTCGGGCTCAGCGCCCCACCCCTGGCTGGCCTCCGCGCCACGGCTGGCACAACAGACCCATTTCACCAATCTGCAAGACGGCGCCAAGATCGAGACGCCGTTCCTGCTGACCTTCGGCCTGACCGGCATGGGCATTGCGCCCATCACCAAGCCGCAGGGCAAGACCGGCCACCACCACCTCCTGATCAACCGCGACCTGCCGCTGGATTTCAACCAGCCCCTGCCCTTCAACGAGCAGTACATCCACTTTGGCAAGGGCCAGATGGAAACCGTGCTGACGCTGAAACCCGGCGACTACACCCTGCGCCTGGTCCTGGCCGACCACCGCCATGTGCCCAATTTCGTCTACAGCAAGCCGCTGAAGATCACGGTCACGAAGTTCAATGAGAACGTCAAACCTGACACCCTGAGCCAGCCCGGCATCAGCCTGCGCGTGGCGGGCAGCGGCGATAAGAGCAACGAAGCCCGCGAAGGCAGCCCCGTGCAGGTGCTGTTCCACGCCTCCAAGCTGAACGTCTCTCACCAGGCACTGCAAGAACCCGGCACCGGCCACTTCAGGCTGAGCATCGCGCCCGAGGGTGGCGGCAAGGCCGAGGTCCTCAGCTTCCCCGGCGGCGAAACCGAAGCCTGGCTCAAGCCGCCCAAGGGCAAATACCAGCTCAAGCTCGATTTCGTCGACAACGTGCAGGCCGGCAAGGTGCTGTTCAGTGCGGGGGCGCAGGGGCTGCAGGTGGTGGGGCGCTAAGGCAAGCCCCCGACCGGCCTAACTTCGAGCGCATCGAAGCGAGCAGCGGCAGGAACATGGCCGCCCCTCCTAGCTGCGCGCAGAACAGCGAGGGCCAGTGGATGCATCGATCCGCATGCGGCGGCGTCATGCGCCGCTCAGACCGACAGCAGCAGTCCTCAGCCCACCGGCAGCGCCGTCTCGTACTTCACCTCCCGCAGCACCACATTGCTGCGCACGCTGGCCACGCCGGGCACTTTGAAGATCTGGCTTTGCAGAAAGGCGTCATACGCCTTCATATCGGGCACGACCACCTTGATCACGTAATCGGCCTCGCCGGTGATGCCGTGGCATTCGATGATTTCGCGGCTGGCCAGGACCAGGCGCTCGAATTGCTCGACCGCGCCCTCGCTGTGCCGCACCAGCGAAACATTGGCCAGCACGCAGATATTGAGGCCCAGCTTTTCGCGGTCCACCAGGGCCACATGGCGGCGGATCACGCCGCTGTCTTCCAGCTCCTTGATGCGGCGCCAGACCGGCGTGGCCGAGAGGCCCACCTGGTCGGCCAGGGCCTGGGTGCTCTGGCGGCAGTCGGCCTGCAGGGCTTCGAGAATCTGGCGCGTGGCCCGATCGAAACGATCCATCTCCATTCGAGACTCCTTTGAGAGGAATTCTCTCATTCACTGGCTTGACAGCGGCAAACAGAGCAACAAACACTTGGCTCTCTGACGAAAAATCTCCAGCAGCCGTCGTTCGTTCGTCCCGCGAGGAAAGCCCATGTCCAGCTCAGAAATCAAGCCCACCAGCACCGCTCCCCAGGAGCCCGCGCTGCGGGACTACAAGCTCTCGGACAACCTCGCAGCGAGCAGCGGCGCGGTCTTCCTGACCGGCACCCAGGCCCTGGTGCGCCTGTTGCTGGCGCAGAAAGCGCAGGACGAAAGCAAGGGCCTGAACACCGCCGGCTTTGTCTCCGGCTACCGTGGCAGCCCGCTGGGCATGGTGGACCAGCAGCTCTGGAAGGCCAAGAAGTTCCTCGACGGTTCACGAGTCAACTTCCTGCCCGCCATCAACGAAGACCTGGCCGCCACCGCCTGCCTCGGCGTGCAGCGCGTAGCGCTGGACCCCAAGCGCACGGCCGACGGCGTGTTCGCCATGTGGTACGGCAAGGGCCCGGGCGTGGACCGCTCGGGCGATGCGCTCAAGCATGGCAATGTCTACGGCACCTCAAAGTTAGGCGGCGTGCTGGTGGTCTGCGGCGATGACCATGGCTGTGTCTCGTCGAGTACCCCGCACCAGAGCGATCTGGCCCTGCAGGCCTGGCACATGCCCATCGTCCACCCGGGCAATGTGGCGGAGTATCTGGAGTTCGGCCTCTACGGCTGGGCGCTGAGCCGTTTTTCGTCCACCTGGGTCGGCTTCAAGGCGATCTCCGAGGTGGTGGAGTCGGGCATGACGGTGGACCTGGACAGCGTGCCGCTGGACTTTGAGCTGCCGGTGGACCACAAGCCGCCGGTGGACCTGCACATCCGCGCGGTGGACCTACCCTCGCTGGAGCTGGAAACGCGCCTTGAGCACAAGCTGAACGCCGTCAAGGCTTTTGCCAAGCTCAACAGCATCGACAAGCACATCGTCGTGAGCCCCCGCGCCACCCTGGGCATCGTCACCGTGGGCAAGGCGCACTACGACTTCATGGAAGTGCTGCGCCGCCTGGACCTGGACCCGAATGCCCTGGCCGCCGCCGGCGTGCGGGTCTACAAGGTGGGCCTGGTGTTCCCGCTGGAGAGCTCGCGCATGAGCGAGTTCGCCCAGGGCTTGACCGATATGCTGGTGATCGAGGAGAAAGCCCCGGTCGTCGAGCGCCAGATCAAAGAACTGCTTTACCACCTGCCCGATGCGCAGCGCCCGCGTGTGGTGGGCAAGACCGATGAGCATGGCCAGGCCGTGCTGAGCGCTTTAGGCGAGCTGCGCCCCTCGCGCATCATGAACACGGTGGCCGACTGGCTGGCCCGCCTCAACCCCGCCTTGGACCGCCGCCATCTGGTGGTGGACTTCCTCACCCCCTGCCTGCTGTCCAACGCGGCCGATGGCGTGCGCCGCCAGCCCTACTTCTGCTCGGGCTGCCCGCACAACACCAGCACCAAGCTGCCCGAAGGCTCGCGGGCCCTGGCCGGCATCGGCTGCCACTTCATGGCCAGCTGGATGGAGCGCGGCACCTCAGGCCTGATTCAGATGGGCGCCGAGGGCGTGGACTGGGCGGCGCACAGCCGCTTCACCACAGAGAAGCATGTGTTCCAAAACCTCGGCGACGGCACCTACTACCACTCGGGCTACTTGGCCATCCGCCAGGCCATCGCCGCCAAGACCAACATCACCTACAAAATCCTCTACAACGACGCGGTCGCCATGACCGGCGGCCAGCCGGTAGATGGCACCACCAGCGTGCCCCAGATCGCCCGCCAGGTAGAGGCCGAAGGTGTGAAGCGCCTGGTGGTGGTCAGCGACGAGCCGCAGAAGTACCAGGGCCACGAGAACCTCTTCCCGCCGGGCACCACCTTCCACGACCGCAGCGAGCTGGACGCGGTGCAGCGCGAGCTGCGTGAGATCGAGGGCGTGACGGTGCTGATCTACGACCAGACCTGTGCCGCCGAAAAGCGCCGCCGTCGCAAGAAGAAAGAGTTCTACGACCCGCCGAAGCGCATCTTCATCAACGAGCAGGTCTGCGAGGGCTGCGGAGACTGCGGCCAGGCCAGCAACTGCCTGTCGGTCGTGCCGGTGGAGACCGATTTCGGCCGCAAGCGCGTGATCGAGCAAAGCAGCTGCAACAAGGATTTCTCCTGCGTCAACGGCTTCTGCCCGAGCTTCGTCTCGGTGCACGGCGCGCAGTTGAAAAAGCGCGCCGGCGCTGGCTACACGCCCGCCGATCTGGCGCGCGAGCTGGCCGCGATTGGCGCGCCCAAACCCTGGAACTGGACGGGCCCCTTCGACCTGCTGGTCACCGGCGTTGGCGGTACCGGCGTGGTGACGGTGGGCGCCCTGATCAGCATGGCCGCGCATCTGGAGCGCAAGCAAGCCTCGGTGCTGGACTTCATGGGCTTCGCCCAGAAGGGCGGCTCGGTGCTGAGCTTTGTGCGCGTGGCGCCGACGCAAGACCTGCTCAACCAGGTGCGCATCGACACGCAACAGGCCGATGTGCTGCTGGCCTGCGACATGGTGGTGGGCGCCAGCCCGGATGCGCTGGGCACGGTCAAGCCGGGCCGCACCGTCATCCTGGCCAACACCCATGAGCTGCCCACGGCGGCCTTTGTGCGCAACCCCGATGCCAGCCTGCAGGCCGACTCGCTGCTGGCCAAGATGCAGCATGCCGTCGGCGGCGACGCCGGCCTCATGAGCACCATCGATGCGCAAGCGATTGCCCAGGAACTGATGGGCGACACCATGCCCAGCAACATCATCATGCTGGGTGCCTGCTGGCAGCGCGGCCTGGTGCCGCTGTCCGAAGCCTCGCTGATGCGGGCCATGGAACTGAACGGCGTGGCCGTGGAAGGCAACAAGACCGCCTTCGCCCTGGGCCGCCTCGCGATCGCCGCGCCCGAGGCCCTGCGCCGCCTGGCCGGCCGCAATGCGCAGTCGGTCGTGCAGGTGCTGAACTTCGACAAGCTCGACGGCCCGGACGGCCTGCTGGCCCGCCGCAGCGCCCACCTGACGGCCTACCAGAACAGCGCCTATGCCCAGCGCTACCTGGCCCTGGTGCAGCGCGTGCGCAGCGCCGAAGGCCAGCTGGGCGAGGCTGGCAAGACCGAGCGCCTCACCAAGGCCGTGGCCCGCTACTACGCGAAGCTGCTGGCCATCAAGGACGAGTACGAAGTCGCGCGGCTCTACACCGACGGCCAGTTCGAGCGCGCGATGAAGGAGCAGTTCGAGAACTGGGAGCGCCTGAGCTTCCATCTGGCCCCGCCGCTGATCTCCAAGCCCGGTGCCGATGGCCGGGCCAAGAAGATCGAGATGGGCAGCTGGACCTTCCAGGCCTTCAAGCTGCTGGCCAAGCTCAAGGGCTTGCGCGGCAGCGCGCTCGATGTCTTCGGCAAGACCGAAGAGCGCCGCATGGAGCGCCAGCTGATCCAGGACTACGAAGCCCTGGTGGACGAGCTGCTGGCCGGCCTGACGGCCGACAAGCTTGAAGTCGCCCTGCAACTGGCCCGCCTGCCCGAACAGATCCGCGGCTACGGCCACGTCAAGCATGCCAATGTGGTGACGGCCCGGGCCAAGCAGAAGGCGCTGCTGGACCGCTTCCATGGCCGCGTGCAAGAGGCCGCGGTGGCCATGCCGGTGCCGGCCGCGCGGGTCAAGGGCGTGGCTGAGCTGTAAGACTTCACAGCCCCGGGGCAAGTCCGCTTGAGGCGGGCCGCGTTTGGGCTTAGGGTGGGCGCAGATGTTGACGATACGGTCTCGCCCCCCTGCCCCGATCCTCCACGCTGACGCGCCGGCCTGGGGCGCGCGCCTGCTGGCCATCTGGCTGCTGGCCGTGAATGGCGCCGCGTTCGCGCAAGGCAGCACGCCACCCGCAACACATTCGACTGCCACGCGCCCCACCGTGCGCGTCTGCGTCGGCGATTTCCCGCCCTACAACAGCCCACGCCTGCCACGCATGGGCCCGGTGCTGGATCTCGCGCAGCAGGCCTTCCAGCGCGCGGGCTACGCCATGCAGACCGAGTTCATGCCCTGGGCACGCATCTTGAAAGAGGGCGAAGAAGGCCGCTGCCTGATTCTGGGCATCTGGCGCAATGCCGCACGCGACCAGCTGTTCAGCTACAGCGCCCCGCTGCTGGAACAGGAGCTGGGCTTTTTTGTCCGCCGCGGGGAGGCGCCCGCGGTTGGCAGCCCCGAGGCGCTGCAACGCATGCGCATCGGCGTCGAGCGCGGCAGCTACCTGCCCGAGGCGCTGCGCCAGCCCGGTCTCAAACTCGATCCGGCCAGCGCCTTGAACACCAACCTTCACAAGCTGGCCAAGGAGCGCATCGACCTGGCCTTCGGCGAACGCGCCGCCGGCCTCTACCAGCTGACCCGCGAGCCCGAGCTGCGAGCCAAGGTCCTGTGGCTGGAGCCGGGCCTGGAGCGCAAGCCCACCTATCTGGCTTTCAGCCACCGCCACCCGGAGGGTGAAGCGCTGCGCCTGGCCTTCGATCAGGCCTTCCAGGCCATGAAGCAGGACGGCAGCTACCGGCGCCTGCTGCGCGCCGCACGGCTGACGCCCCTGCCCTGATTCAGGTGCGCTTCACACCAGGCCCTTGAAGGGACCGGTGGCCAGCCAACGCTCGATCTGCGCCTGGCGGTCATTGCCCCAGAAGGCTTCACCGTCGATCAGGAAGTAAGGTGCGCCGAACACGCCAGCGGCAATCGCAGCGCTGTTGACGGTCTTGAGCTTGTCCTTCCAGACCGGGTCGCTCCAGGCCTGCTCGGCCGCGTCGGCATCGAGGCCGCTCTCGGCCGCCAGGGCCTTGAGCTGGGCCGGGTCGTCCAGCGACACACCGCGGGTGAAATAGGCCCGCAGCCCGGCGCGGGCCCAGGCCACCGCGGCCGCAGCGCCCTGCGTCTCATGAAGCCACCAGAACACACGGGCGGCGTTCTGCGTGGCAATTGGGAAGCGCGCGGGCTGCTGATACGGCAAGCCGGCAAAGGCAGCCGAGCGGGCGAAATCTCGGAACGCGTAATCGCGTTTGAGCGGGTGTTCGATCTGCGGCTTGAGTTCGGCCGCCTGGAAGGTCACGCCCAACAAGATGGCATGCCACTGCACGCGCCGGCCATGGCGCGCCGCGACGGCATCTACCCACTCCGAGGCGATGTAGCTGTAGGGCGAGGAAAAGTCGAAATAGAAATGCAGCGGGCCTTTTTGCATGGCTTGCGCTGAACGTTCGGGCATGGTGGTTTCAAGCATCTTGGAACCATAGACCATTCGGGCCCGTTCTTGCAGCCAGACTTACCAGCAGGCGCGGCACCCGGTGCGGCTGGCGCCCGGGCTCAGCGCCCCGTACCGGCTTCAGCGCTGCGTAGCCGCGCGCGCCAGATAGAACGCGCCCCAGTAGAAAGGATGCGATTGCCCGCCCGCAGACCGCGCCAGAAACTCGCGCTGGGCCGACTGCAAGGCGCGCGCGCTGTCGCCATGGCGGCGCAGGGCGGCATAGAAGGCTCGCATCCAACGCCGGGTGGCGGCGTCGTCCACGCTCCAGAGGCTGGACAAGACTTCGCTGGCGCCGGCCTGCAAAAGGCTGGCATTGAGCCCAGCCACCTCGGCGCCGGAACCATCGTCGCCACCGCCCAGACCCGTGGAGCAGGCCGACAGCGTCACCAGCTGGGTGTGCGTGAAGGGCATGCGCGCCAGTTCGGCCAGGTGCAGGCGCTGGCCATCCCCCAGGCGCAGCCAGGAGCGCGACATCACGCCCGGCCGCAAGGTGAAATGCGTGCCCAGGTGCAGCAGCCCAGCAGTCCGGGCGCGGGCGGCGGTTTGCAGCTCGTCCTGCAGGGTGCGTTGAGTGAAGCTGGCGTCCAGCCAGCCCTGGCCGCGCCACAGGCCCGGGCCGCTCGGGCAGGCACTTTGGCCCAGCCCCTCGATCGGGCCGGCCACCAACTCACAGATCTCCTGCACCACCGCCGGCAAGGCCGGCAGGCCGGCCACCGCCTGACTGCTGCCGAAGGCACGCAAGCGCGCGCCCGACAAAGCCGACAGGGAATCCGCGCCGCCCGCAGACTCGCGCGTGTCTCCCTCGGGCAAACGCTGCACCAGACGCAGGCTCTGGCCCAGATAGCCGTCCGGCCCTCGAAGCAGCCCCAAGGGCAGGTAACGCAGCGCGCCATCGAGATACACCTCCACCTGTCTGGCCTTGGCCTGGCGGGCTGCGCGCAGCAGCGGCTCGCCCAGGCGATTGAACCAGTGGCGAAGTTCGGCATCGACCGGCTCGCGGGCCTCGATCTTGCGCAAGAGCTCGGCCAGCTCTTGGCCCAGCTGGCGGGCCGGCCAGGCCAGCTCGATCTGCGACTGGCCGCCAGCATGAACCATCAGCAGGCTGAGCCGCTCCTGGCCCAAGATGCTCCAGACCTCCAGCACACCGGAGGCTGGACGCTGCAGGGCCAAGGGCTTGCGGCGCAAGGACGACGCGGCTGCCGGTTGCGGTGCCGCGGCCTGCAAGGCCTGCTGCATCCATTGCTGCCACTGCTGCAGCTTCAGGGCTTCGCCCTCACGCTGGGCCCGCCAATGCTGCTGCGCTTGAGCCAGACGACGCGAACTCCAGACCTCACCACCGACCGGCGCCACGGGCGCGGGCTCCACCCCGCCCCGCTCCGGACCGGCGGCGCTGGGATTCGCGGTCAGCAAGGCTTCGGGCGTGCGCCAACGGGCCGAGCGACGCACCCGCAGCTGCCCATCGCTGAACTCATCCAGCTCCAGGGCCGACCAATCACGCAAGACCTCCTGCGCCTCGGCGATGCGTCCCGAGCGTGCCAGCCAGGCGGCCTGATCGCGATACACCGACGACAGCTCCTGCACAAACCCGCGCTCCTGGCCCGGCCGCTTGCCACGCAGGTCCTGGCGCATGAACTCGATCTGATCCAGGCTCTGGCGGCCCAGTTGCAGGGCCAGGTCTTCGCGGCCTCTCCGCGCCCAGTGGCGCGCCAGGCCGTGGAGGTTGTCCCACAGCGGCGCGGGCGCGGCGTGGCTTTCGGCGGCGGCCAGGCCACGCAGATGGTGCGCCAAGCCGGCGGGCCAATCGGCGCGGCTGTCCTGCCACTGCGCGAGCACCTGGTGCGCACGGGCTCGGTCGGCCGGCGGGAGGCCGTCGTAATCCGGGTGTTGATCCAGGAATTGCTGCAGTTCGCCACAGGCCGCCTGCCCGGCCTGCTGTGCCACGGCGGCACGGCAGCGCCCCCCGTAGGCCTCCAGCAAGAGCGAGGGTGTGTCACCGACGATTGGGCGCAGGACCTGCAGCGCCGTGTCGTAGTCGCGGTAAGCCCGGGCCGGCTGACCCAGCTGCATTTGCACCGCTGCATGACTGAGCAGCAGGCGCGAGCGCCAGTAGCCGAGGTCGTTGCGCGCTTCACTCTGGGCCATCAACGGCGCCAGCAGCTCGGCAGCGCGTCGGGGCTGGCCCAGCCGCAGCCAGAGCACCGACTGCAGGTACCGTGCGCGCATGACTCGCGCCAGGCCCACCGAACTCGCACTGTTCGGGCCCAGCATCGCGTCAATGGCTTCGCTGACGGCCAGGGCTTCGCCCAACTGACCTTGGGTTAAACGCAAGTTCAGAAGACTTAAACGGTAGGGCAGCAGGCGCGGACTGGTGGCGCCGAAGGTCGCCTCGGCCAAAGACACGGCACGCAGCGCCAGCGCCAGCGCCTCATCGACACGGGCATGGTGCAGGTAATTGGAGGCCAGGTTGTGGAACACGCCCAACTGCGCCGAGGGGTTGGCCGCGGGGTGACGCTCGATGATGCGCAAGGCGTCTTCCAAGGCCTGCTGCGAGCGGTCCATCTGCTCCATCTGCCCATAGATGGCGGCCAACGAAGCCAAGGCATCCAGCATATCGGGCGTCTCTCCTCGGCCCATCCGGCGCAGCAGTTCAGCCTCTTGCTCGGCATAGCTGGCCGCCAGCGCCAGCTGATCCTGGGCATGGCTGACGACGGTGCGCAGGTTCAAAACTTCGCCCATCAAGGCGCTGAGCGCCAAACCATGGCCTTGCAGCAAGGCCGAGGCCTCGCTCAAGCTGGCCTCACTGCGCTCGACCCAGCCCGGCGCCTGACGGCGCCAGCTGGCGGCGATCTCCAGCACTCGCAGCTGGGCCAGCATCACATCGCGCTCAGCGCCACCGACCTGCTGTGCCAGCAACAGGGACAGGGCCTCGCTCACCAGAGGCACGGCCTCGTCGCGCGCGGCACGATCCAGCGCGGCGCGGGCAGCCAGCATCAAGGACCAGACCCGCGCTTCTTCGTCAACCCGGGCGCCCGCGACAGGCTCCAGCCCGGCCAGCGCCTCATTCAGCTCGGCGCTGAACGGTCGCTCGAGCAGCTGCCACGCCATGCGCCCCTGCTGCAAGGCCACGGCCAGAGCAGCCGATGTTGACGGCGGCCGCGCGCAGATCCGGGCCAAGGCGGCCGCCGGCTCGCGCAAAAGCTGTTCAAGCAGGGGCAGGCTTGCGTCGATGGCAGCGGTCGCAGGCGCGGCATCGCACAGCACCGCCATGGCCCGGCGCGCCGCATGGGCACCGGCGTGGTCGTCGACCTGTGGCGCACTCCACGCGGGAACCGCAGCCAGGCCTGCCACCAGCCAGCACATGCCGGACCACAGTGGCCGCCTCATGGTTGTGCTTGCGCGGGGCCCGCGCTCAATTCCAGCATCAGCACGCCATCGCCCGGCCAGGGGAGGCCGCGGCGCTTCAAGATCGCATGCACAGGCGCCTGGCGCTCGGCGGGCAGGCCGTTCAACTCCACATCCAGGCCCAATCGACCGAGGCGTTCATAACGCCGAACCTCCAGACCCTTGGCCTGCAGATCACTGGCCAGTGCCTCACGCCAGGCCAGCGGGTTGGGCACGCGCAGTTGCAACACGCCGTCGCTGCCGCGGGTCACCCCGCCATCGCCGGAGGTGCTGGCAGAAGCCGGCGCCCCGTCATCGACCGGCCAGGGCTGCTGCTGCGGCAAGCCCAGCCAGACCATCAGACTCAAGGCCAGAGCCCCTGAGAAGGCGCCGCCCCAGCGCCAAGCAGGCGCCCGCCAGACATCGCGCAAGGCCTCGCGCCAGACCCGGCAGCGCTGGCAGCCTGTGGCGCGGAACAAGCCCTCTCGCTCGGCACGTTCCAGCATCAGCTCAAGCTCATGCGGCGACACAGCCGGCGGCTCGACCGGTGTGGCCGAAAGCGCGCGTTGCAGGCATTGGCCCTCGGCATGGGATCGCAGGTCTGCGTCAGACGGCGGGGTCTGGCCGCGCAGGCCACGAAGCCAGGCCTCCAGCTCGGCCTCTTGGCCGCGAGTCAAGGGATCATGTTCAGCCATCATCCTTCTCCTCCGGCCACCTCGGCATACCAGGGGGCCAGATAGTGCCGCGCCTTGCGGCGGCATTGATACAGGTACTGCCGGGTGGCCTGTGGCGTGCGATTGAGCAGACGGGCCACGTCCTCGATGCTCAGCTCGTCTTCGGCAATCCATCGGATCACGGCAGCCGCCTCGGGATCGGCCGCTTGGAATCGGGCCTCGCACTCGCGGTAGCGTTCCAAGGCCAGGCGCGTGGCGGTCAAAGCCTCGGGGCCTGGCAGACCATCGGGCAGCGCTGGGTCGAGCTCTTGCTCCCCGCCAGCCAGGCTGTGGCTGCTGGGCGGGCGCACGGCACTGGCCCGCAGCTCGTCGATCGCCACCGAGCGCGCCACCCGCTTGAGCCAGGGAAATAGCTCGGAATCTCCACGGTAGCTGGCGCAGGATTTCCAGATCCTGAGCAGGGCATTCTGCAAGGCATCGCGTGCTGCCTCCGGGTCACGCAGGCAGAGGCTGCACTCGCGCAGCAAGGCGCGGCCATAGTCCTGATACAGCTGACGAAACGCGAGCCGCATGTCTTCGCCTCCTTGCGCGCAGGCCCGCTTGAACACCTCTCGTTCCATGTCGCCGATCACTCCCACCGGTTCTTGTAACAAAGTGAGTCTAACGAGCGATTGCGACAGCGTGATTGCCCCGGCGCTGCATTTCGGGCCTGAAAGCAGCCTGCCGACACCCAGAGACGAGGGGGCGGAGAAAACGTCAGGGCTGCTTGCGCGGCCATCTCCCTGGTGAAAACCCCAGGCCATGCAGCCCTGACGAATCGTGGCGCCATCCGTCCCTCCCTGCATGCATGCCGCCTCAGCGCAGCGCGGCCCCAGAACCAGCCTCGGAGGAAGAAGCCTGTGAACATCCGCGCCTTGCTTGTGACTGCGTCCCCTCGCCCCAGCCAGAGCCTGCTGCTGCTCTTGCTGGCCCTGGCCGGCTGCGGCAGCAACCCGATCCAGAAGCTCAAGGACAGCATGCCGGAGCTGCCCAGCATCAGCCCGCTTCGCCCCAACAGCTCGCTGCCGACCATTGCCCCGCCGCAAATGGGCCAAGGGGGCAAGGCGGTGATCAGCGAAGGCTTCATCGAGCAGTTCTTCCAGAAGCGGCAGGTCAGCGGCGAGGAGCTGCTGTTCGAACTGGTTGCCATCCGCCAGGCCGCCGGCAAGCTCAAAAGCGGGGCGGGTCTGATGGACTTGCTGGGCGCCCAAGATGCAGCGTCGCGCCCAGCCGCCAATGACAGCAATGCCGTGATGGCCGAACTTCAAATGGCAGCGATGCGCACGGCACTCAGCGCCATGGAGAGCCAGCTCGACAAGATGGTCAAGAGCGGCGGCTCAGCCCAGGAGCTGGATCAATACCTGGGCAGCTTGTTGGAAGCCAAGCAGGCCCTGGCCGAAGAGAAGATCGAGCTGCCCTCAGGCTCGGGCCTCAACGCCCAGCAAAAGCGTCGCCTGGTGACCATGGCGGCCATGTTGGTGGCCATGCGCCTGAGCAACAAACAGCTCGATCAAGCGCGCAAGGACTTTGCCGGTATCGAGGACGACTACCTCAAGCTGATCGAGCGCCGCGAGCAAGCCGCCAGTCTGCTCTACGAGCTGCTGCAGCAAAAGCAGCCAGGCTCGCCCTCCGCCGCAAGCAGCCAAGCCGCGGGCTTCAGCCGCGCGGATCAAGACTTCCTGGCCCAACGCAGCAGCAGCCTGAGCCTCAAGGAGTTCTCCAACGACATGGGCGTGCAGAACCTGGCCCTGCGCTTGCTGCGCCAACGCGATCCGGCGCTGTACGCCGACTACCGCGCCGGCGTGGACCGCAGCAGCAAACGCACGCAAGCCTATGTGCGCTCCATGGTGGGTGGCGCCGCCTTCGGCAGCCTGGTGTCGGCATTCGGGAGGCAGCTGCTGCACATCTACAAAGACAAAAAGAACGAAGAGATGCTGGCGGCTGCGCCCCTGGTGCTGGCCTACGGCAACGAAGTGCGACGCGGCCTGGGACTGAGTTGGGACGTCACCGCCCAGGGGATCTTCCCCGACCTGGGCAAGTCGATGCGAGCCGCGCGCTTCCGCCTGAGCCAGGGCGAGCAAACCCTGGAGCTGTCCAGCGCCGCCGAGGTGATGGCCGAGCTGGACAAGGGCGAGGCCGGCAAGCTGCTGCGCGAAGCCCTGTTCCGCGACCACGCCCTGGGCCTGATTTATCGCGTCTACCTGTGCGACCGGGCCGAAGCAGGTCGCATGCTGGACCGCACCATGCCGGCCGAACGACGCGACCTGGCCGCACGGGCCTACCTGAATCAGCCCGAGCTGCAAGGCTTCAGCTTCGCCGCCAGTTTCTCGGGTCGGCCGGACAGTGCGCGCGAGCTGGAGCTGGGCGACAAGCTGCTGCGGCGCGACCACCGGCGGCTGAGCGACGACAGCGGCGGCGCGCTGTCGCAGATCCAACGCAGCGTGACCGAGCGCAGCCGCGAGCTGAGCAATGACCAGCTGCTGCGTCTGATCTTTGCCAATCGCGAGGGCTCGGCCATGCGAGCCAGCCTGGATCTGGGGCGGGTGAGCCTGCGCGCTGTGCCGTCGATGCAGGCCGTGTACGCCTACGAAGCCCAGGTCGATGGTTGCCGCAGCTCAGTCGCTTCAGCGGCCAGCGATGACCCGCCCAGCCCGCCGACGCCGCCAAAGCCACTCAAGCCGCGCGACAAGGTCGAGCAAAGCCGCCAGGACAACAAGTCCAGCAGCAAGACTCCGCAAGGCGCCAAGCCAAGCCCTGGCGCCCAAGCCCAAGCCCAAGCCCAAACGCCGTCCACCACACCGGCCGCAAACAGCCGCGCCGGCAACTGAGACCTCACCACTCCCCCGCTCCCCCCCCCCTTCACCCACCCCTTCGACTCTCAGACGGAGCTTTCGCCCATGCCGCGCATCTGTTCCCCCATCCACGCCGCCTCGGCCGCCCTGGCCTGCCTGATGCTGGCCCTGGCCGGCTGCAAGAGCAACCCGCCCAGCCCGCACGAAAAAGACAAGATCGAGCTCAGCAAGGGCGCCATCCGCATGCCCTCAGGCGTCTACCTCGGTGGCCTGCAAACCATCGACCAGGCCGCCCGAACCAAGCTCTACGTGAGCATGGAAAGCATCGGCGACCCCAGCAACCCCAAGCTGCTGTTCCCGCCTGAGATGGCCCAGGCCGTGGGCCTGAGCAACCGGCAAATGAACCGCAATCTGATGGACACCATCTTGGCCTCACGCCGCTTCGATGTGCTGGAGATGGGCAACAGCGTCACCGCCGAGGCCTCCAGCTTCCAGGTGGCCGCCATGGTCAAAGATGCCTGGCAAAGCCTGGAGCCCCTGGAGGGCGGGCGCCGGGTGGCGGTGACGCGCGTGCTGCTGTCCTTGCAGATCAAGGACCTCTACACCGGCGAGCTGCTGCAGGACCGCGCCATCTCGGTGGAGGGCCAGAGCGGCCAGAGCAGCGGCGACCGCACCGTGCTGGGACCGCAGGACAAGCCCAACCTGCCCCTGGTGCAGCAGGCCCTGGCCAATGACTACAAAAAGGCCATGCACCGCGCCTTCAAGGAGGCCACGCTGCGCATCCAGGAGGTGTTTCGCCCCCTGGGCAAGGTGGTCTCGTTGGACGGCGACACCATGGGCCTGTTCGGCGGCATCCGCCAGGGCTTCCAGGGCAAGGATGAGCTGGTGGTCTTCCGCGTGCGCACCATGCGCCTGCCCAATGGCAAGGAAGAGATCACCAGCACCATCCCCGTGGCGGCGGTTCGCTGCGACGGGGTGGGCAGCAACACCAGCCAGTGCGACATCATCCGCAAGCATCCGCAGCACCAGGTGCAGCCGGGCGACTACGCCGTGCTCAGCGAGTACTCCAAGGACAACGGCGCGAGGATGGAATGATGCGCAGCCGCCATCTGACTCATCTCACGTCTGGCGCGGCGATGAGCCGTCGCGAGCTGATCCATCGCGGCACCGCGCTGGGGCTGAGCTCGAACCTGGTCCCGCTCGGCGTCGCCTCGACCGGCTTGACCCTGCTCGCCGCACCCCGGCCGGCCGGCTCGGCGCCCTCGCCCCAGGCCCTGCCCCTGACCGTGCTGTACCGCCGCGAGGCGGCCGGTGCCTCGGCCCGGCTGGACCCGGTGGTGCAGACCGCCACCCTGGCCCTGGAGGAAGCCTTCCAGCAGCAAGGCCTGCGCGTGATGCAGCCCAGCGCCCAGGTCTACCAGCTGATGGATGGCGGCCCGGGCGTGGTCGTCACCTTCGCTGAAGATGCCGGTTACTCCATGGTCTTCAGCGCCTACCGCAATCTGCGCCCGGTGCCCGGGCAGGAGGCCGGCATTGCCGAGGTGCGGCTGCAAGCCCGTGTGTTTGTGGGCCGCCAGATCCTGGTATCCGATGAAGGTCGGGGTCAGATGTTCACGCGGCTGGAGGATGGCCAGCAGGAGTTTGGTGAGCGCCGTGCCCTGGAGCTGGCAGCCCGCCAGGCCGCCCGCGAGCTGGCCGAGCGCACCGGCCAGCGCCTGCGCCAGCACAACCTGGTGCCCGTCAAGCCCGGTGGCAACGCCGATCTGGTGGCCAGCAGCCAGACCATCAGCACGCCGGAAACACAGCTGCCACCAGCCGCGCCACCGCCACCTCCGCCGCCACCCGCAGCGCCCCCAGCTGCACCTTCACCTGCGCTCACACCTGCGCTCACACCTGCGCCCGCCGCTGCGCCATCGCCGGCGCCCACTCCCATGCCGCCGGCAGCGGCCAACCCGAGCCTCAGCCTGCCGCCGCCCAGCAAACGCTGGGCCCTGGTCGTGGGCATTTCCGACTACTCCAGCGTGCGCCAGCGCGAGGGCATCGAGATCAGCGATCTGCAAGGCGTAGCCAAGGACACGGAGAACTTTGCCCAAGCCATGCTGGACATGGGCATGCCACGCAAGAACCTGGCCGTGCTGCGCAATGCCGACGCCACCAGCGAGGCCATCCGACGCGCGCTCAAGCAACTGGCTCGCCAGGTCGCGCCGGACGATATGGTGGTGTTCGCTCTGTCCGCCCATGGCGGCTCCAAGGACATCTCGATCTCGGGCTATGGCGCGCCCATCCTGGCCGATTTCAAGCGCAGTGGCGACAACGCTTCGGCCCTGGACTTCTGGGAGCTGCAAAGCCTGTGCAAATCACTGCCCTGCCAGCAGGTGCTGTGGGTGATCGACACCTGCTTCTCGGGCAATGCGGCCCGCGATCTGGTGACTGTCGAGATTTCGGCTCAGGGCGTGCAAGCCGCCCAAGGCATCGGCGGCCCCGATGCCAACCGCGTGGCCCAGGGCTTCGGTGCCGGCGACGGCAAGGCTTTTGCTGTGGTGACGGCCGCCAGCAGCGAAGAGGTGTCTTGGGACACCCCCGCAAAAGGCGGCATCTTCACGGTGCACATGCTGGCGGCCCTGCGCGCAGCCCAAGGCCGCAGCTCCATCGAGCAATTGGTGGTCAAAGAGGTCCGACCCAAGGTGATCGAGCAATCGCGAGACATCTGCCGGCGCCGGCGCGACTGCTCCATGCCGCAGCAGACCCCGGTGTTTGCCTACGCCGGCCTGGGCAACCAGATCAAGCTCTGATCGCCGGCTTCGATGCACGCCGACCTGCAAGGAACTTCACCATGAACGTCTCTCACCGAAAGACCGTACCCAGCGGCACTGTCTTGTGGTCGCTGCTATGGGTGATCGGCATGAACACGGCCTATGGCGCACCCCGGGCTCCAGCCCCAGCCGCAGAACGCTTTCTGATCAGCGAAACAGAGTGGAAGCAGGAACGCGCCACGCCGGCGCCGCCCAGCCCCAGATTCAGCCCCATACCCGGCGCGCCACGCTTGGAGCTGCTGCAGCCCAAGCCCGGGCCGGACACCCTGGCCAGCCCTTTTGACATCCAGCTGCGCTGGAATGCCGAAGGCGAGGCCCGCATCGAGCCGCAGACCCTGCGCATCCGCTACGGCTGGATGGGGCTGGACATCACCCAGCGCGTGCTGGCCCAGGCCGAAGTGACGGCCGAGGGCTTGCGCATCCGCAAAGCAGCCCTGCCCAGCGGCGAGCACAAGCTCGCCGTCGAGATCGCCGATTCCCTGCAGCGGGTGGGGCGGCGGCAGTTTGAAGTCAAGGTGCAAGCCGCGCCCTGAAAACGCAAACAGGGCCGCAGCATGCGGCCCTGTTCAAAGGGTGCGGATCAAGAAGACGGGTTCAAGGCGTCATCAGAAGCGCGCGGTCATTGCTGCTGTCGCTGTCGCCACGGGCACGCACGGCGGCTTCGAAGACCAGGCCGGCACGTTGGCCCGGAGCGAAGCTGTAGGGCAGGCGGAAGACCAGGCTGCCGTCCTTCGGCAGGCTCGCCACGGTCATGCCCACGGCTTTAAGTTCGGTCGGGCACACGGCGCCGCCGCTGGCGCTGCAGCTCATGGCGCCGAGGATGGCGGCGTTCTCGCTCGGCGAGCTGACCAGTTGGTTGGCGATCAGCACATCCTTGGCGGCGTCGGGGCCCTTGTTGCTGACGGTCACCACATACTCAAAGCTGCCGCCGGCCGGAACGGCGCTGCTGGGGCCGCTGGCCTGCACCGCGACATCGGCGCTGTAGGCCTTGAAGCCCACGCCCATCTTGCTGCTGGACAGTTGGGTGCCCGTGCCGGTGGTGGCCGAGGCTTCCAGATTGACCGTGCTGCTGGTGCCGAGCTTGACGGTGCCGGTGACATCAAAGGTGAGCGTGGCGCCCGGCTGCAAGTTGCTGACCGTCATGCGCGACCCGGTGGCGGGGCAGGCGGTGCCGGCGTTGTCGGATTGGCAGTTGACGACCTTCATGCCCTCGAGCAGCGCGTCGGCCACGATGTTGACATCGGTGGTGGCCGCCACGCCCTTGCCGACATTGCGCAGCTTGATGGTGGCCATGGTCTGGGTGTAGCCCGAGGGCACTTCGGCGCCCGGCAGGCTCAGGATGACCATCAGCTCGGGTGCATTGGCCGGCGGCGGCGGGGGCGGGGGCGTGACTTCACCGCCGCCGCTGCCACCACCGCCGCCGCAGGCGGTGAGCGCCACCAGAGACGACAAGGCCAGAGCCGCCCAGACCGGACGAAGACGAGGAGCGGAAGCGAAGCGGGTGGGCAGCGAAGACATGGGATTTCCTGATTTGTGCGGTGCGGGCTGAGTGGTTTTCAGGCCAGGTCATCGACCTGCTGGACGCCACTCAGATTTGGAGCCGCAAGTGTAGAAACCCTAGGCTTCGCCGTCTGTGTACGTTTTGTACAAATCTTTACAGGCCGGCTCTTTGGGCCTCAGCGGCTGGCCGTCGACGAGGCGCTCAGGCGGGCCAGCGCTGCTTCCAGCACCTCGTCGCGGCCGGCCCGCCAGCCGGTCAGCGTGGGTCGAGCCAGCAGGTCGGGCTGCAAACCCTTGCCGACAAACTCGGTGCCATCGGGCAATCGGTCACGCTTGCTGCAGACCCGGGCGCTGCCACCACCGGGCAGCTTGAAGAACAAGGGCTGGCCGGTGCTGCCGCCGGTGGCTTCGCCCACCACGGGTCCGCGCGCCATGCGTTTGAACGCAGCCACAAAGTCCTCCGCCGCCGAGTAGGTGCCGCCACTGGTGAGCACGGCAACGGGGCCGGTGAACTGACGCTGCGCATCGGGCTGCACCAGCCCAGGGCTGCCGCCCTCGATGGTCAGCGGCAAGCCCCAGGCGCGCCAGGCCGAGACCTGCGAGCGCGTCCACCATTGCGAAGTCTCGAAAGCCTGGGGGCTCAGAGTCGCGAGGATGCGGTAGCCGACGCTGCTGTTGCCCCCGCTGTTCTCGCGCAGATCGAACACGATGGCGCGGGCCTGAGCGATCTGCTCGAAGGCCGCGCGGTAGGCCTTGACCGGCTCGTCGTCACCGAAACCTCGCAACTCCACCACGGCCACTTCGCCCGGCAACATGCGCCAGCGGAAGCTGGCGTCGTCCGCCTTGGCCAACAGGGCCGCGCGAGCCTTGCCATCCAGCCGTGGCACCCGCAGCACCCGGCTTGCGCCGGTCTGTGTATCTTTCAGCGTCAGCCGCACCGCGCGCCGGGCATCGCCGCGCAGCAGGTTGTAGTCGTAGAGCCGCTGCGCCAGGTCCTGCGGCGTGGACGCTGAGGTGAAGGGCTGGACATGGCGCTCCACATAATCCGCCACTGGCAGCCCCTCGATGGCCATGATCTCCAGGCCCACAGCCAGGCCGAGGTCGGACAGCTCGGGGTCCAGCAACTCCGTGATCAGCACCTGCCCCTCGATCCAGCGCGTGCGCAAGGCCGGCCGAGCCTGCATGCGGTCCCGCAAGGGCTCGGGCAAGACAAGCCCGCTGTGGCCATCGTGCAGCTGCGCCATCATGCGCATCAGCTCGCGGTAGTAGTCCTCCGTGCGTGGGGTCCGGCTGACCCGCTCCAGCGTCTGCAGATAGAGCGCGTCCCAGTCCAGCCCAGGCACCAGCTCGAAATTGACGAAATGGGTCTTGACCTCGGCCCAGAGACGGGACAGTCCGGCCAGTCGCTCGTTGAGCGGCAGGGTTTCGCGAAATGGTGTCTCAAGCGCGGCAGCGCCGTAGAGGCGCTCGCGCAAGGCGTCAAACGCACGCGCCTGCGCCAATGCGGTCGACCAGCGTGGGTCATCACGCAGAGGAGCCAGCTCCTTGGCCGTCTCAAGCCAGCGGGCCGGCACCATCTGCCGCTCGTCGGCCATGCGGGCCAGGGTCTGCCAGGCGGCGTCCAGCTGGCCGGCCGCGGCCTGCAGCTGCAGGAGCAGCCAGGCATTGCGCAGCAGCAAGCCCTCATCGCTGACATCGGCCTGCACCAGGGCCAGTGCTTCATCCACGCGGCCGGCCCGCTGCAGCAGTTCGGCCTGATCCAGGCGCTGCTTGGCCGGCGGCCGCGGCGCCGCCTGGCTGAGCAAGGGGCTGCTGCCGCCCACCACAAGCAGCAGCGAAGCCAGCACGGAACACAGGGGGCGAACGCTTTTCCTCATCGGACTCTCCAGGACCACCATCGGCCCACCACAAAGGTCCGGATTCTCAGCGCAGCGCCCCCCGCGGCGCCAGCGCCAGAAGTGAGGGCGGATGGCATGGATGGGCGAGCTTCAGCGCGCGATCGACGTGTAAGCGTTGTTGAGCGCGCTCGGGTCGCCCTTGGACAGGGCGGTGGCGTTGAAGATCAGGCCGGAGTTCACGCCGGGGGCGAACTGGTAGGGCAAGGTGATCACCAGGCGAGCACCGCTGGGCAGTTGCAGATCGGTCAGGGCGCTGCTCTGCAGATCGGCCGGGCAGACGGCACCGCCG
This sequence comes from Burkholderiales bacterium PBB2, assembly GCA_002255955.1. Classification (GTDB taxonomy): domain Bacteria; phylum Pseudomonadota; class Gammaproteobacteria; order Burkholderiales; family Burkholderiaceae_C; genus Paucibacter_A. The sequence goes on from NKIM01000003.1 coordinate 135,007, forward strand.
CTGGCCACGCAGGTCTTGGTGCCCAGCACCGGCGTGCGGTCGGCCGCGGCCAGCAGCAGCGATTCCAGGCGCACCTTGCGCGAGGCATCGGGCCCGGCATTGCTCAGGTCCAGCACATAGGCAAAGCTGCCGCCCGAAGGCACGCGCTCGGTCGGCCCCTGGCCCACGAGGACCAGATCGGCGGCATAGGTCTGGAACTTGTGTTCCACGCGCTTGTCGCTGCTGCCGGTGTCACCTTCGGCCTGTGCGGTCACGGCGACGCTCACCTGGCCACTCGCCCCGGGCTTCACCGCGCCTTTCAAGACCACGTTGACGCTGGCCCCGGCGGCGAAATTCTTGATCGTCAGCCCCGGGCCTGATGTGCCGGGGCAGACGGGCGCAGGCACACCCAGGCTGCCGCTGCAGCTGAGCTCCAGGCTGACGCGCGCGGTGTCGGACTGCAGGCCCAGGTCCACGCTGCGCGCCTCGCCCTGCCCCTTGTTTTCCAGCGTGAAGCTGTAGCTGATGTTCTCGCCGCTGGGCACCTCGTCATCGGGCTTGCTCAGCAGGGTCAGCTTCATCTCGGGCTTCAAAGCCGGCGGCGGAGGCTCCCCCCCGCCACCGCCACCACCCCCGCAGGCACTCAAGCCCAGGCTGAGGCTCAACAGCAGCAAGAAGGCCCCGGCCAGGCCCGGCTTGCGAAACGAATCGTCATTCAATGGACGGCTGTTATTCATGTGCTCTTCTCCCTTGGTTAAAAATTCTTGTCGTCCAAGGCCTCGCAGGGCCCCGGCCCTCAGGCCTCTGGCAAGCTCACCCCCGCCGCCTGCGCCAGGCGCGCCGGCAGCACGGCCAGGGCGGCCGCGTCCCAGGCGCCCATCAGGCAGATCTGCAGCCAGTTGCGCTGCTGCAGATAGGCGCTCTGCCAGGCCAGCTTGAAACCGGCCCGCTCCAGCTGCGCGCCGATGCGAGCGGCCTGCAGATGCGGCGCCAGGGCCAGGGTCAGGATGCCGGGCATGGCTTGATCCGGCGCCACCACGGCCTGCCAGGGCATGGCGGTGGGCAAGGCGGCGTTGCAGCCCAGGGCACGGCGCAGCTGGGCATCGGCGCTGCGCACGGCGCGCCAGCGCGCGGTCCAGTCGATGCCGAGCGCTGCCTCCAGCGCGGCCAGCAGATTGGAGCTCTGGGTGTAGGGCACGCCGTCCGCTGGCGCGAAGGCCGCCAGATCGATGGCACGCGGCAGCTGACCCTCAGGCTGCAGTGCGCCCTCGTGCAGCACGATGGCCAGGCCCGAGAACGCGCCCAGAGCCTTGCCGCTGACGGCACTGGCCAGCCAGACCCCGCGCAAATCCAAGGCCTGTTGGCCGAGCGCACTGACCGCATCGACGCACAGGCGCACGCCGTGCCGGCGACAGGCCGCACGCAAGAGGCCCAGGTCGTTGCGCATGCCGGTGGAGGTCTCGCTGAGCACGGCCCAGAGCCAGGCCGGGCGCTGCGTTTGCAAGGCCTGCTCCAGTGCCTCGGCCGAGAGCGGCTGGCCCCAGTCCAGGCGCAGGGCTTGGTGCGGCAGGCGCCAACGCCGGGCATGGTCGAGCAGGCGTTCGCCAAACTCGCCGTTGCTGATCACCAGGCCCGGGCCGTCCAGCAGCGAGAGCTGGCCGGCGATCGCGTCGTTGGCCAGGGTGCCCGTGCCCGGAAAGATCAGCGCATCCTCGCTTCCGCTGAGCGCGCAGAGGCGCTCGCGCACCCGGGCCAGGCGCAGCAGATGCTGGGGCCCGCGGTGGGAGTGGGCCGGTTCGGCCAGGGCCTGCACCACCGCCTCGGACATGGCCACCGGGCCGGGCAAGAAGCTGGCATGGCGGCCATCCGACAGGAACTCCAGATGCGCGCAATGCGCAGCGTAATCGGGCAGGCGCATCAGCATGGGCTGGTAAGGCGCCTCGGCGCTGCCCACCAACGGGCCGAAGGGCTGAAAACCCAGATGGCGGTAGAGCCGCGTCTGGCGCAGCGTGCCCGAGATCAGGGCCAGATCGCAGCCCTGGGCGCGGAAGTGCCGAGCCAGCACGCCCGACAGGCGCGCGAACACGCCATGCTTGTGGAAGTTTCGGAAGGCTGGCGCCACCGCCAGCAGGCGCACTTCCATCGCCCGCTGGTGCGGCGGCAGATGGCTGTCCAGATCGGGCAGCTTGCCGTCCAGCGAGAACGGCCGCGCGCTGCGTCCGGCAATCATGCCGACCAGCTCGCCTTCATGCAGGGCGATGGCATAAGTGTTCTCGTCGTGAAAGCGGTCGACCAGGCGCCGCGCCGCATTGGGCGCATGCTGCGGGATCTCTTCGACGAAGGTCCGGTAGTTGAGCCGGTGGATGGCCTCGAACTCCGAGTCCTGATCGGCGATCTTGAACTGCAGGCGCGGGCTGGCGCAGGGCTCGCTCGGCGCTTCTTCATCAAGCACAGCCTGCGGCTGGGCGGTGGTACTGCGGCTCGTCATCGGTGATGCTCCTTTTTTCGCATCCTCCAGCCTGGCGGGCACCGACCGGACGACGAGACAAAGAACAGCACACGGGGGACAGCAAGGCGGTCGGGCGGCCCGAGCCAAGGCGGGGCAGGCCATGCTAACCAGCAATGCCTGCGGAGCGCAAGCCGGGCGAGAAGCATCGCTTCACGCGCCCGGCGGCATCGGTCTTCAGGCCAGGGCGCGGCCGATCAGGATCTTCTGCACTTCGGAGGTGCCTTCGTAGATCTGGCACACGCGCACATCGCGGTAGATGCGCTCCACCGGGAAATCACTGACATAACCATATCCGCCATGGACCTGGATGGCGGCCGAGCAGACCTTCTCGGCCATCTCGCTGGCGAAGAGCTTGGCCATGGCGGCTTCCTTCAGGCAGGGCTGGCCGGCGTCCTTCAGGCTGGCGGCATGCCAGATCAGCTGGCGCGCAGCCTCGATCTGGGTGGCCATCTCGGCCAGCTTGAACTGCACCGCCTGGTGCTGAAAGATGGGCTGGCCGAAGCTCTCGCGCTCCTTGCTGTACTTGAGCGCCGCCTCAAAAGCCGCGCGCGCCATGCCCACGCTCTGGCTGGCGATGCCGATGCGGCCGCCCTCCAGGCCCGAGAGCGCGATCTTCAAGCCCTGGCCTTCTTCGCCCAGGCGGTTGGCCGCCGGCACGCGGCAGTTCTCGAAATTGATCTGCGCCGTGTCGCTGGCGTGCTGACCCATCTTGTCTTCGATGCGGGCCACCTGGTAGCCGGGCGTGTTGGTGGGCACCAGGAAGGCGCTGATGCCCTTCTTGCCCGCGGCCTTGTCGGTGACGGCCATGACGATGGCGACATCGCCGTTCTTGCCACTGGTGATGAACTGCTTGACGCCGTTGAGCACGTAGTCATCGCCATCACGAACGGCCGTGGTGCGCAGGCCGCCGGCCTCCGAGCCCACATGCGGCTCGGTCAGGCAGAAGGCGCCCAGCATGTCGCCGCGCGCCAGGGGCTTGAGGAAGCGCTGCTTCTGGTCCTCGTTGCCGAAGGCCATCAGGATGGAGCAGACCGGGCAGTTGTTGACACTGACCACGGTGGAAGTGGCGCCATCACCGGCGCCGATCTCTTCCAGGATGATGGCCAAGGCCAGGTAGTCCAGGCCGGCGCCGTCGTACTCGGTGGGCACGGCCACGCCGTAGCAGCCCAGCTCGGCCAAGCCCTTCAGCTCCGCGGCGGGAAAGTGGTGGCTCTTGTCCCACTCGGCCGCCTTGGGCGCGATCTGGTCTTGGACGTAGGAACGGATCGCGTCCTGAATGGCGCGGTGGTCTTCACTGAGCAGCATGGGTCGGTTACGGCGAGTTTCGTCGCCGCGATTGTGCCAGCCAGCCCTGCCGCGGCGGGGCGGGCTTCGACATGCCCCCACTCCGCCAAAACAAAACCAGCCCTGCGGACACCGTCCACAGGGCTGGAGAACTCAAGCATGCGAGCCCAGACCGCCTTCGCGGCTGGTTGGGCTCCAAACAGGCTCAGCCCTGCTTGTTGCGGCGGCGGGCCAGCGTCATGCCGGCCAGGGCCAGGCCCACCAGGGCCAGCGAGGCCGGCTCGGGCACCTGATTGCGCTGGCTCAAGCTCACATCGTTCAGGGCAAAGAAGTCGGAGTTGGTGTCGCGGCCACCGGCGCCAAAGCCATAGCCGATCCAGCGCATGGAGTAGCTGCCTGCGGCCAGGCCGCTGCTCAGCGTGAGGTGCTCGGTCGCGCTGGTGGTGTCGTTGGAGGCCGTCAAGCCGGCAGCCAGATCGGTCCAGCCGCTGCCGCTGTTGATCTGCACCGCGTACTTGTAGCTGGGCCTGGTGTTGCCGAAGTTGTGGTTGTGGTAATGGGTGAAGGACAGGGTCAGGTCATTCAGCGAGTTCGCCAGCGTGAAGTTCAGCGAGAGCGTGTTGCTGTTGCTGCCGAAAAACTGCGTCCCCACGACATTTCCATAGGGGGCGCCCCAGTTCCACACGCCCGCGTTGGCCGTGCTGAAGTTGGCGTTGCTCACACCCGCTGCGGCCGTCGATGCGGCGATGCCGCCGGGCTGGCCGGGCGCCGCGTTGTCAAAGCTCCAACCCACGACCACACCGGCCTGGGCGCTTGCTGCCAGAGCCAGGGCCACTGCGCCGAAGCTCACTTTGGAAATCAGATTGTTGGTTTGCGTCATTTGTCTTGTCCGTCCGAGCAATGAATGAATGGATGCATAAATGAATGAATCCATCGTTCTCTCAATCCATGAATCACCTCGTCGATCCGTCCCTCAACTCCGGTCCAGATCGCCCCCTGCCAAACCGCGACCGCAGATCGTTGGGCGAAGCGGATTATTCAAGAGCAGCGGCCCGCCCTCACCCCCGCAGGCACGGGTGTAAAAAGTTGGCACTTGAGCTCCGGTCTGCCGGGCCGAGGCCGCACAGGCCCGATGCCATCGGGCTTCTCCGGTCGGCAGCACCTCCAGCGACGCCAGACGCCGAATCCCCCCTGACTCAGGGGGTGGCCCGGGCAGCATCGCGTGCCGCGATGCCTCGCTTCGTCAGAGCGGTGCCAGCGGCCAGCTGCGGCTCAGGCCGCCGGGGCTGGGTGTCACCGGCTTGGCCCAGGGCAGCACACGCAGGCTCAACCCGTCCTCGCTGAGCGTGATGCGCTCGCGCTGGCTGGGGGTCAGGTCTTGCCTGGCCAGCCAGACCTCACGCTCAGCCACGGGGACGTTTTGTGTGGCGAGGGCCAGCGCCAGCTGGGCCACGCGGTGGTCCAGCTGCAGATCGGCCTGCTTGGCCGGGTAGTCGGCAAAAGCCGGATGGGCCACCGCGAGCAGGATGGCGCCGATGGTGTTGCGCCAGGGCAGATCCCACATCGAGAACTCGCGCGCCTGCTGCGCCTGCAAATGCTTCAGCAAGGCCTCGGGCCCGGCCTTGGCAGCCTCATGCTGCTCCAACCACCAGGCGTCATTGGCCTGCTGAGTGCGCTGGGGCATGAAACCAAAATTGCAGAGCCAGCGGTCGATCAGGCCGGCCTGCTCCAGCAGCTGGCCGCCTTCGTTGCGGCCGCAGAGCTGGGCCATCTCCTGCATGGCTTGGGCGCCGAAGAAGGACTCGGCCGCCATCCAGGCACCGGCATCGCGGGCGCGTTCGGGCAAGGGCCCCAGTTGTGCCGTCAGGCGCGGGGCCAGGCCGGGCTCCAGCGCCAGCAAGCCAGCCAGCAAGCGCAAGCGTTGCCGCTCATGGTTCCATGCCAGGACGGTGGAGATCAGGCTCTGGCTGCCTTGCAGCAGGGCCCGGGACAAAGCCTGGGCACGGCCCAGCGCCTGCAGCAGCGCCTCGGCCTGGCCCTGGGACTGCGCCCAGGCGGCTTGCAGCTGGAAGCCGCGAGCACAGACGCGCGCGCCCTGCAGATGCGGCGCCACCGGCAGGCCCAGATACTGGTCGCTGGCGCGGCGCAGCTCCGCACGCGGCTGCTGCAGCAGTTCATCGAATCCCAGGCGCCCGTCCGACAGACCAGCGGCCAGGGCCGAGCAGCGCTCCAGCAGCAGGGCCTGCTCGGCCAAGCGCAGGCGCAAGCCCTCCTTGTCTTGCAGCCACAGGCCCAGGCAGTCATTCAGATCCCAGCTGCAGCTCCAGGCGGCATCGCGTGGCTGGGGCAGGAGATGGGCATCGGCCACGGTGGCCTGCTCCGGTGTGGGCGTGGCCCACAAGGCCTGGCCCACGCGCGAGGGCTGGGCCTGCGGCCCGGCGAACAAGCCGCTCAGGTCAAAGAACACATTGGCCTCGGGCGCCAACGCAACAGACCGCGGCTGCAGCGCGGCCGGGCGCGGCTGCGCCTCGGCATCCACCCACCGGTTGTTGCTGGCCAGCCAGGCCAGGACCAGCAGGATCAAGCCCAGGCACAGCCCACCCACACCCCAGGCCAGGCGCCGCAGCACCGTCTTGGTCTTCGTCGTCATGGCCATGCGCACCACCCTCACCAGCTCAGGCGTTCGCCGTCGTAGTTGATGAAGCTGCCGTTGTCGGCCGCGCTCAAACCCGCCATTACCGTGCGCATGCCGGCCACGCTGGTCTGCACATCGATGTCGCCATCGGCGCCGCCCATGTCGGTGCGCACCCAGCCGGGGTGAAAGCTGATGCAGCAGGCCTTGCCCTGCATCAGCAGGGAGGCATCCTTGAGCACCGAATTGACCGCCGCCTTGGACGCCCGGTACAGCCAGCCATGGCTGCCGCTGCGCAGGCTGATCGAGCCCATGCGCGAGGAGATGATGGCGATGCGCGCGCCCGGCGCCAAAACATCCTGCAGCTGCGGCAGCACCCGCATGGGGCCCAGCACATTGGTCTGCATGACGGTGTTGAATTCCGCCTCGGTGGGCGTTTGCATGCCCGTGCTGCGGCTGCCGAAGACCCCGGCCACCAGGGCGATCTGGTCGAAGGCATAGCCATCGATCTGCCAGGCCAGGCCGGAGGCGCTGGCCGTGTTCATGACGTCCAGTTTCAGCGCCACCGCGCCCAGATCGCGCAGGCGCTGCAGCCCTGACTCATCGCGCGCCGTGGCCACCACCCGGTCGCCCGCCGCGCGCGCCTGGCGCACCCATTCCAAACCAATGCCGCGCGAGGCGCCGACGATCAAGACTGTGGCCATGTTCAAGAGTTCCTAGGGGACAGGGGAGCGGCGATTCTGCCCCAGCCTCTTCGGCGAGCCTGCGCGCCGCCTTCCTGCTCACAAGCGCCGCACCAGGTCCTCGGCCAGGCCGTCGAAACAGCTGCGGATCAGCGGGTTGCTGACGATCTCACGATGCGTCACCAGCCAGAGCGGCAGCTGCGGCAGCGGCAGGGCCGGCAGGATGCGCTGCAGCCCCGTGCTTGGCCCGACCAGATAGCTGGCCGCAAAGCCGATGCCCACCCCCGCTTTCAGCGCCTGCAGCAAGGCCGCCTTGTCATCGGTGCGCAGCACGAAATGGGCGCGGTTCAGCTCGGGCGCCACCTGTTCGAACCAGCGCCGCATCTCAGGCAGCTTGTCCGGGCCCACCAGACGGTGCTGCTGCGCCAGCAGCTGGGCCAGGTCCTTGGGCTCGCCATGCCGCGCCAGATAGGCCGGGCTGGCGCAGGCCTGGATCTGGAACTCGCCCAGGCGGCGGCAGACCAGGTCCAGCGGCCGCGGCGGCTCGGCCACCCAAAGGCCGATGTCGGCCTCGCGCGCCAGCAGATCGGGCGGCGCATCGCCGCAGATCAGCTCGATCTGCAGGCCCGGCCGCGCCGCCAGCAGGCCCGGCAGCACCTCGGGCACCAGCAGGCCGGCCAGCAGCTGGGTCGTGTGCAGGCGCACCGTGCCGCTGAGCTGCTCGCGCCGCGCGCTCAGGCGCAGGCTCAGGCGGCTGGCCGCCTCTTCCATCTGCAGGGCATGCTCCAGGATCTGCTCAGCCGCGGCGGTGGGATGCAGGCCACGCCGGCTGCGCTCGAACAAGCGCGTGCCCAACTGCGCCTCCAGCTCGATCAGCTGCCGGCTCAGCGTCGGCTGCTGCAGCTGCTGGCTGCGCGCCGCAGCGGCCACGCTGCCGGCCCGGTAGATCGCCAGAAAGCCGCGCAACAAGGCCCAGTCGAACTGCTGGGCGTCCAGCCGCGCCGCCGGAGCCGGCTCGCTCGAATCCATACGTTTTTGCATCGCCAGCTATGCATCCATGTGAATTGCGCATGGTAGCCCCAAGCCCTAGCCTCCCGCATTCAGTCTCGCGCCTCACTCGTTCACCTGTTCACTGGTTCACCGGCCCCATGTCCCTGCCCCGCCATCCCCTGCTCCGCCTGCTGCTCGCCCTCGTCCTGATCGGCGCCCCTTTCGCCCTTGGCGCCAAGCTGTTCCAGCTCGTCCTGCCCACCGCCCCCGACTGGCGCGTCGTCGGCAATCTGCTGCGCGGCAGCTGGATGCTCTGCGTCTATGCCGGCTATGTGCGCTGGGTCGAGCGCCGCCCGGTGCTGGAGCTGGGCCTGCGCGGCGCTGGCCGCGAGTTCGCCACCGGGGCCGGCCTGGCCACGCTGCTGATCGCCGCCTTTGTCGGCCTGCTGGCCGTGACGGGCCATTACCGCCTGCAAGGCCTCGACCCGGCCCAGGGCTGGGTGGCGCTGAGCTCGGTGCTGCCGGCCATGTTGGTGGTGGCGATCGCCGAAGAGCTGCTGCTGCGCGGCCTGCTGTTCCGATTATTGGAGCAGGCCTGGGGTTCCTGGGCGGCGCTGGCGGCCTCCTCGCTGATCTTCGGCCTGCTGCACCAGTTCAACCCCCATGCCAGCCTCTACACCTCGCTGGTGCTGGGCCTGGAGCTGGGCGTGATGTTCGCCGCCGCCTACATGCTGACGCGCCGGCTCTGGCTCTGCACCGGCCTGCATTTCGGCTGGAACTTTGCGCAGGCGGGGGTATTCGATGTGCCCATGTCCGGCTTCGAGGCCAAGGCCTGGTTCCAGGCCAAGATCGACGGCCCCACATGGCTCAGCGGTGGCGCCTTCGGGGCCGAGGGCGCCCTGCCGGGTCTGCTGCTCTGCCTGGGCTTGAGCGCCTGGCTGCTGTGGCGCGCGCGGGCGGCGGGCCGCATCCTGCGGCGCGGCGAAACGCTGCGCGACTGAGAGCGCCCCAAGCCCGGCGCCGGGCGGCTGTCACATCAGGCGGGCATACTGCCGCCTGATTCTTTTGCACCATGCCGCCTCCGCCTCCGCCCCTGCCTACGTCTCCCGCGCCCACGGCTGCCCCGGCCACACCCGCACAGCCCTGCCTCAGCCCGTCTTTGCCCCAGTTGCGCCTGCTCGGCGGCTTTGAACTGCGCGGCCCCGAGGGCCAGGTCTTGCCCCTGCCCTACGACAAGGTGCGCGCCCTTCTGGCCATGCTGGTGCTGCAGACCGGGCCGCTGGCGCGCGAGCTGCTGGCCGAAACGCTCTGGCCGGATTCCACCCTGGATCAAGCGCGCGCCAATCTGCGCCGCGCCCTGTTTGACCTGCGCCGGGTGCTGGCCCAGCTCTGGCCCGATCAGCCCGCGCTGGAGCCCCTGATCAGCGACAACAAAAAGCAGCTGCAGCTGCGCGAGGACCTGGCCTGGCAGCTGGACTGCCGTGACTTCGCCCTGGCCCAGCTGGACGCCGCCACGCCCCAACCCGAGGCCCGCCGTCAAGCCCTGCAGCAAGCCCTGAGCCTGTACCGCGGCCCCTTGCTGGACGGCCTGCAGCTGCCCGAGGCGCCCGGCTTCGAAGCCTGGCTGCAACCGCGCCGCGAGGCCTTGCTGCGCCAGGCCCAGCAGCTGCTGGAGGCCCTGGGCCAGCTGCACGAAGACGCCGGCGAGACCGAGGCCGCCCTCGCCTGCGCCCGCCGCGCCCTGGCCCAAGACCCCTGGTGCGAGCCCGCCCTGCGCCGCTGCCTGCGCATGTTGGCGCCCTCGGCGGCGGGCGAGGCCCTGGCCTTGTTCGAGCAGTTCCGCGCCCAGCTGCAGGCCGAGCTGCAGCTGCAGCCGCAAGCCGCCACCCTGGAGCTGGCCGAGCGCCTGCGCCACAGCGGCGCGCACACGCCGCCCAGCCCCGCCGCCCGCGCCGAGCGCCGCCGCGTCGTCGCCCTGGCCTGCGAGTGGGAGGCCCCGGCCGAACAGGCCGACCGCGAGGCCGAGGCCCTGGCCGCCGCCCTGCAGGCCCGGATGCACGCGGCCCGGCAGTCGCTGCAGGCGCGTGGCGCCCATGTGCAGCGGGCCGAGGGCGGCGAGCTGCTGGCCTTTTTCGGCCACCCGCGTGCGCAGGAGCAGGCACCGCGCCTGTCCCTGGATGCCGCGCTGGAGCTGGCTGCAGCGCACAACACCGAACACGAGCCCTGGGCCCTGCGCCAGGGCCTGCATGTGGGCTGGGTCCATGCCGACCCCGAGCAGGCCTCGCCCGACAGCGTGGGCGCGCTCTCGCGCCAGGCGCGCAAGCTGGCCCTGCAGGCCGAGGCCGGGCGCATCCGCGTCAGCGCCGAGCTGCAGCAGCAAAGCGAACGCCACCACCGCTTCACCGCCCCCAGCAGCGCAGACGGCAGCGCCGAGCTGCTGGGCGCCCGCCCGCTGCAGGCCGCCAGCCGCCTGGACACGCTCAAGCCCATGGTCGGCCGCAGCGCCGAGCTGGCCCAGCTGCAGCAGGAATGGGCGCGCGCCCAGCAGGCCGCCCGCACGGTCTGGGTGCAAGGCGAGCCCGGCCTGGGCAAGACCCGGTTGCTGCTGGCCCTGCGCCAGCAGCTGAGCAGCGGCCACGGCCAGCCCGCCCCGCCGATCTCGCAGCTGCACTGCCGCCCCGAGTACCGCCACACCCCGCTGCAGCCGGTGCGCGCCACCCTGCGCCGGCGCCTGGGCGCGGCCCTGGAGGGCGACGAAGCCCAAGCGGAGCAGGCGCTCGGCGTGCTGCTGCAACACGCGGGCATCGCCCAGGCCGCGCAGGCTGCCGCGCGCAGCCTGCTGCGCCCCTTGCTGCTGCAGTCGCAAGCGGGCGCGCCCTCGAGCGAACCCCTGCACAAGCGGGAGCTGCAAACCCTGCTCTGCGAGCTGTTCGAAGGCCTGGCCCAGGGCCGGCCGCAACTGCTGCTGCTGGAAGACCTGCACTGGGCCGACCCCTCGACGCTGGAGCTCTTGCAGCAGCATCTGCAGCGCCCCGCCGAAAGCCGCGCCCCGGGGCTGCTGCTGCTCAGCTCGCGCGAAGCGCCACCCGAGGAACTGCGCGCCAGCCTCGAGCTCTGCCTGAACCTGCAGCCTCTGCCGGCCGAGGACATGGGCCGCCTGATCGACCAGCTCGACGGCAGCCCGCCGCCGCCGGCCCAGCGCCTGCAGGTGCTGCAGCGCGCTGGTGGCGTGCCCCTGTTTGCCGAAGAGCTGGCCCGCTCGCTGCGCCTGCGCCCCGAGGACAAGGTGCCCGCCACGCTCTGGGATCTGCTGGCCGCCAGCCTGGACCGCCTGCCGTCCGAGGCCAAGCGCCTGGCCCAGGGTGCGGCCCTGCTGGGCAGCAGCTGCTCACCGCCTTTGCTGCAAGAGCTGCTGCAGCTGCCCGCCGGCCCGCTGCAGCAACAGCTGGCCCAGCTGGCGCGGCTCGATCTGCTGCAGGCCATCGGCCCGCAGCACTGGCAGTTCCGCCATGCCCTGATCCGCGATGCGGCGCTGGAGACCCTCAGCGCCGCCGAGCGCCGCGCCCTGCACCGCCGCGCCGCCCAGGCCTTGATGGGCCCGTTTGCCAGCATGGCCGCCGATGCCCCCGAGGCCCTGGCCCAGCATCTGCACGCCGCCGGCGACCCGGTGGCCGCGCACTACTGGCTGCAGGCAGCCGAGCGCGCCGCCGCCCAATCGGCGCACCAGGAAGCGCGCCACGGCTTCGAGCAAGGCCTGGCCGCCCTGCAGCTGCCCGAGGCCACGCCCGCCCTGGTGCAGCGCTTGCGCCTGCCCCTGCTGATGGGCCTGGGCCATGGCCTGCTGGCCCTGGAGGGCTATGGCTCGCCGGCCGCGCGCCAGTGCTACCGCCAGGCGCTGGAGGCCTGCGACGAGCCCGGCGCCAGCAGCGGCCCGGGCCAGCGCTTCCAGGCGCTCTGGGGCCTGTGGCTGGGCAGCCGCAGTGGCCCGGACGAACGCCCGGTGCTGGCCCTGGCGCAGGAGCTGCTGGCCGTGGCCGCCGACACCGGCGACGCCGCGGCCGCTGTGCAAGCGCGTTATGCCCTGGGCAACAATCTGTTCTTCCTGGGCCAGCTGCAGGCCTCTTGCGAGGCCCTGGCCGAGGCCGCGGCCGCCGGTGATCGCCTGCCCGCCCGCCAGCTCACGCAACTGACCCAGCGCTTCGGCGAGCACGGCGGCATTGCCGCGCGCGCCATGCTGGGCTGGCCCCTGGCCTTGCAAGGCCGGGTGGACGAAGCTCTGGCACAAAGCCAGCTGGGCCTGCAGCAGGCGCGCGAGCTCGGCCACGCCCACACCCTGGGCTTTGCCCTGGCCATGAACGCGGTGCTGCTGCGCCATCTGCGCCGGCCCGAGGCCGCCTTGCCGCTGAGCCTGGAGCTGCTGGCCCTGGCCCAGCGCCACGGCCTAGCCCTGTGGCAGGCCGTGGGCGCCCTGGTGCTGGGTTGGAGCCAGGCGGCCGGCGGCGACCCGGCCGGCCTGCTGCCCATCCGCCAGGCGGCCAGCGCCTCGGCCGTGGCCATGCCCAGCACCGAAGCCACCTTCCTGTCTTTCCTGATCGAAGCCCTGCTGAACCTGGGCCAGGCCGAGGAAGCCCTGGCGCAGATCGACGCCTGCCTGCCCAAGGCGCGCGAGCGCCAGGAGTTCTACCTGCTGCCCGAGCTCTGGCGCATGCGCGCCCAGGCGCTGGAGGCCTTGGGCGACCCACGCGCCGAGGGCGAGCAGGCGCTCGAGCAGGCCCAGCAAGCCGGCCAAGCCATGGGGGCGGGCCTGCTCCTGCAGCGCACGGCCGCCCAGCGCCAGGCCTTGCCTGAGATCGATTCAACGCAAATTCAACGCTGACCCGCCAAGCTCCCGCTCAGTTTCAGACCCGCCAGCCATGACGCGGGTCACAGCGAGGGGAAGCTTTGATGCGGACACAAGGAAAAAAACACGCAGCCAGCCAGCGCCGCGCCGCTTGGCTGCTGGCCGCTGCCGCGGGCCTGACCGGCCTGCTGGCCGGCGCCAACGCCCGCGCGCAAGCAGCGGGCGAATCCGTTGAACCGGGTACAACGGCTGCAGCGGGCGGCGGCCAGGGCAGCGCCCTGCGCTTCTCTGGCTTTGCCACCCTGGGCCTGGCCCACAACGACAACGCCACGGCCGGCGTCATCACCTCCTTCTCGCAGCTGCGGCCGGTGCAAAAAGGCTGGTCGGCGAATATGGACACGGCCCTGGGCCTGCAGCTGGAATGGCAGCCCGCCCAAGGCACCACGCTGCAAGTGCAAGGCGTGGCCCGGGCCGGCGAGGACATGAAGCCACGCCTGCGCATCGCCGCCCTGCGCCAGCAGCTGGGCCAGGGCCTGAGCCTGAACCTGGGCCGCCTGCGCAGCCCGCTGTTCTTCGACTCCAGCATCGCCGAGATCGGCTATGCCAACCTGACCGTGCGCCCAGCGCCGGCCATCTACGCCCTGACCAACAGCGTGGCCAGCCTGGACGGCGCCGATCTGCACTGGCGCCTCAACCTCGGTGATGCCAGCCTGCTGGCGCAAGTGTTTGGTGGCCGCTACGACTACACCCACCGCTTCAACAACTTCGCGCCCGCCATCTCGGCCGATGCCAGCCTGCGCGGCCTGCTCGGCTTCAGCCTCAGCGCCAATCTGCAAGACCTGACCCTGCGCGTTTCGCACACCCGCATCGACCGCTATGTGCTGCGCTCCGCCCAGGTCGATCAACTCAACAGCGGCCTGGATCAAGTCAACGGCGCGCTGCAGCAACTGGCCCAGAACCCCCTGCTGCCAGCGCCCATGCTGGCTGCGCTGCAGGCCAAGTCGCGCGGCCTGGCGGCCCTGCGCAACCCCTTCGACAACCGGCCCGACTACACCAGCATCGGCCTGGACGGCAACTGGCAGCACTGGCGAGTGCTGGCCGAGCTGACCTGGATGAACCCGCACAACGACCTGGTCGGTCGCGGCCGCGGCTACAGCCTGACCTTGGCACGCAGCTTCGGTGACTTCACGCCCTACCTCGCCGTGGCCCAGATGAAGCGCTCCAGCGCCGTGCTCGACACCAGCGCCCTGGCAGCCACGGGCCTCAGCCCGCAGCTCGACGGGGGCTTGCAGCAGTTGCAGCAAGGCTTCGACACGGCCCAGCAGTTCGCCAACATCAGCAGCCGCTCGCTCAGCCTGGGCCTGCGCTGGGACTGGCGCGAGAACATGGCGCTCAAAACCCAGCTCGACCTGATGCGCACGCCCAGCCCCGGCACGCCCGGCCCCCTGGCCGTGCCCGCCCTGCCCTTCAAGCACAAGCTCCAGCTGTTCAGCGTCACGCTGGACCTGGTGTTCTGAGGAGGGCCCCACCATGAAATTGAATCTGCTCTCCTCCCTGCTGCCACGCGTCGCCCTGCCCATGACGGCCCTGCTGGCCCTGTTCTGGGTCACCGCGCCCCAGCCGTCCCTGGCGGCCACCGAACTGATCGTCATCGCCCACAAGGATGTGGCCCTGGACAAGATCAGCCCCGAGCGCGTCACCCAGATCTTTCTGCGCCAGCAGCAGAACTGGCCCGACGGCCAGCCCATCCAGCCCATCGATCTGCGCGAAGGCACCAGCCTGCGCCGCAGCTTCTACGACCAGGTGACCGGCCGCAGCCCCGGCCAGCTGCGCGCCTACTGGGCACGCCAGAGCTTCACCGGCATGGGCCTGCCGCCGCGCCAGGTGGACAGCGACGAGGACGTGGCCCGCCTGGTGCAAAGCACGCCGGGCGCCATCGGCTACGTCTCGCGCAAGCCCAACGGCGCCGGCGTGAAAGTCCTGCTGACCGCCAATCTGGACTGCCCCGGCCATGAAAGCCGCCGCCACCGACCCCGGCCTGGAGCAGGCCTCCTGGCTGCGCCTGCTGGCGCCGGCCAGCTGGCTATCGGGTCGGCTGAGTTTTTCGCGCAAGTTCCTGCTGGTCGGCGCGGTCATGCTGCTGGCCCTGGCCTTGCTGAGCTGGCCCCTGCTGCGCAAAGCCGGGCAAGACGCCCAAAGCGCCGAGCTGGAACGCCGCGGCCTGGCCGCCCTGGCGCAACAGGCGGCCGTGCTCAACACCCTGGTGCGCCAGCGCGGTGAGCTCAAAGCCGAGCGGGCCGACAGCCAGGCCGCCAGCGCCGAGCTGAACGCACTGTTGGCCTGGGCCGCCGAGCCGCAGCTGGCCCCCAGCGCCTTGCCCAACGCCCTGCCCAGCACCCTGCACGCCCTGGCCCAGCGCCTGCAGCAGCAATGGCAGCAGCTGCAGGACCTGGCCGCGCAGGACGACGACGCCCAGCGCCGCTTTGCCGCCCACACCGGCACCATCAATGCCTTGCTGGCCCTGATGCGCGAGAGCGCCCGCGCCCACCGCCTCAATGTCGACCCGACGCTGGACGCGGCCTTCGAGATGCTCAGCCATCGCCTGCCCCTGCTGATGGAAACCCTGGCCAAGCAGCAGGACGCACTGGCCCTGTCCAGCGACAGCATGGCCAGCTATGCCGTGGCCGCCCAGGTGGTGCTCAGCGAGGCCACGCCGGCCCTGCGCGCCGGCATGCAGCAGCTGCTGGCCCCGGGCGACCGCGCCGGCCTGCAGGCCCAGCTCGATGAGCTGCTGGCCCGCATCGAGCGCCAGCAAGACGCCGTCGACAAGGTGCTGGACACGCCCCAAGCCCTGTCCGAGCTGCGCCCCATCGCCAGCGCCAACCTCGCCCAGGCCCAGGCCCTGCTGGTGGCCAGCACCGTGCAGGCCGATGCCTTGCTGCAGGAGCGCCTGACCCAGCTGCGCCGCAGCCAGTGGCAGGTGGGCGCGCTGCTGGTGGGGGCGATGGCGGCGATCGCTTACCTCTTCGCCGGCATTTATGTCTCGACCCTGCGCTCGCTGCGCCAGCTCTCGCAGGGCACGCAAGACTTCTGCGCCGGCCGCCTGGACACCCGCATCCGCATCGACACGCAGGACGAGCTGGTCCTGGTGGCCGGCAATTTCAACACCGTGGCCTCCGAGGTCGGGCGCCTGCTCGATGTGATCCGCGAGCAGAACGAATCGCGCCAGCGCGAGCTGGAGCGCCTGGTGCAGCAGCGCACCCTGGAGCTGGCCGACAAGAACGACCAGCTGCACCTGGCCGCCCTGCGCGTGCAGGAAGAGCTGGAGTCGGCCCGCGACATGCAGCAGGCCATCCTGCCCCAGCATTTCCCCGACACGGCGGACTTCTCCATGCAAGCCTGCATGCACCCGGCGCGCGAGCTGGGCGGTGACTTTTACGACTGCTTCGCCCTGTCCGAAGGCCGCTGGGGCTTTCTGGTCGCCGATGTGGCGGGCAAGGGCGTGGGCGCGGCCTTCTTCATGGCGGTGTCGCGCACGGTGCTGCAAGACCTGGCACAAGACGAGCTGAGCCCCGAGGAGGTGCTGGCCCGCGCCAACGACATGCTCAGCGGGCGCAACCCGATGGAGCTGTTCGTCACCGCCTGCTACTGCATCTACGACCCGCGCGACGGCAGCCTGGCCTACGCCAGCGCCGGCCACCCCGCCCCCTTGCTGCGCACCGCGCAGGGCGAGGTGCTGGCCCTGGACTGCCCGCGCGACATCGCCCTCGGCGTGCTGCCCGGCATGAGCTACAGCCGCCAGCATGCCCGCCTGGCCTGCGGCGACACCCTTCTGCTCTACACCGACGGCATCACCGAAGCCTTCAACGCCGCCGAGCAGGCCTACGGCGACGACCGCCTGATCGCCTGGCTGCGCAGCAGCCGCGAGCCGCAAGCCGCCGCCAAGCTGGCCAGCCTGGTGCGCGATGTGGCCGCCTTCGTCGGCGGCGCCGAGCCCAGCGATGACCTGACCGCCCTGCTGCTCTGCCGCAAGCCGCAAGGCGAGGCGCCCGCCGCCCTGCTCGCTCCCTCCACCACCGACACGCCCGCCAGCCCACAAGCCCGAGGAGCTCTGACCGTGAGCCATGCCCCCCTGGAATTGAAGAACAAGACCCTGCTGCTGGAGTACCGCCTGGACAGCCGCGTCGAGGAGATCGCCGCCCTGGCCGAGGCCGTGGACGAAGCCCTGGCCGAGCGCCCCGACCTGGCCTTTGCCGTCAACCTCTGCCTGGAAGAGCTGATCACCAACACCATCCAGCACGGCCTGCACGGCGCGCCCGACCGCCCCATCCATGTGCGGCTTTCTCGCTCGGACGAATGGCTGGAAATCATCCTCAAGGACGACGCCCCGCCCTTCGACCCCTTCGTCCAAGCCCCCGCCCCCAGCCTCGACGCCAGTGTCGAAGCGCGCGAAGTGGGCGGCCTGGGCGTGCACATGGTCAAAACCATGATGGACGAGGTGCGCGCCTTCTACGACGGCAGCGGCAATCTGATCGTGCTCTTGAAGACCCTCAAGCGCTAACGCTGCCTCTCAGCGCCACCCCAAATTCGACCCGAAGAAAGACAACCCCATGAGCTTCGAACACCACAGCAGCGATGAGCAAGGCGCCCGCCTGGTTCAACTCAAGGGCCGCATCGACAGCGCCACCGCCGGCGCCTTCGAGCTGGCCGTGCAGGACCTATTCGCCACGCCCGGTGCCCGCGCCCTGCTGGACTTTGCCACCGTGGACTACATCTCCAGCGCCGGCCTGCGCGTGGTGCTGATGGCGGCCAAGCGCGCCAAGCAGGCGCAAGGCCGCCTGCTGCTCTGTGGCCTGCCCCAGCATGTGCGCGAGGTGTTCGAGATCAGCGGCTTCCTGAAGATCATCGAGAGTGTGAGTGATCGCGCTGAAGGTTTGCGTCAACTGAACGCCTGACTGCGGATTCCCACGGTTCCCCCATGAGCATCTTCATCAGCCTGTTCGCCGGGCTGGGCCTGTTCTTCATCGGCGTTCGCCTGATCAGCAGCAATCTGCGTCAGGTGATCGGCCGCCGCCTGCGCCAGCTGATCGCGCGCGCCGTCACCGGCCCGGGCTCGCTGGCCTTGTTCGGCCTGCTGGCCGGCGCGGTGATGCAGAGCGTCAACGCTGTGATCCATGTGCTGGTGGCCCTGGTCACCGCCGGCGCCATGGACCGCAAGCGCGCGTTTCCCATCATCCGCTGGACCAATCTCGGCACCTCGATGCTGGCCCTGGTGGCCGCCATCGACCTGCACGCCCTGGCCCTGTGCCTGGTCGGGCTGACCGGCATCGCCTACTACCGGCAGATCGACCAATCGACCCGCTGGCGCCATGCCGTGGGCGCCCTGCTGGGCCTGGGCCTGCTGTTTCTGGGCACCGATTTCATCAAGAGCGGCGCCGCCCTGCTGCGCACCGAACCCTGGCTGCGCCTGCACATCAGCGAGCTGGGCGTCTGGCTGCTGCCCAGCTTTGCCATCGGCGCGGCCGTGGCCTGGGCCGCGCAATCGTCCACCACCGTGGTCGTCATCACCATGAGCCTGGCGGCCGGCGGCCTGATCGGCTGGAACGGCGGCGCCATGCTGGTGATGGGCGCCGGCCTGGGCTCGGCCGCTTCGGCCTGGAGCCTGGCCGGCCGGCTGCAGGGCAGCGCCCGCCAGTTGGTGCTGTTCCAGGTGCTGCTGCGCCTGCAGGGCCTGGTGCTGACGCTGGCGTTTTACGCTGGCAACCGTTGGCTGCTGGATGATCCCTTCGGCCGCCTGCTGGACCAGTTCCAGATGGGCCTGCCGGCGCGGCTGGCGGCTTTCTACATGGTGGTGCAGCTGCTCAGCGATCTGGCCAGCCGCGCGCTGGAGGCGCCCTCGCTGCGCTGGCTGGAGGCCTGGGCCGCGCCCTCGCTGCAAGAGAACCTGAGCAAGCCGCACTTTGTGCACGACGAGGCCCTGGACGAGGCCGAGACCGCCCTGCTGCTGGCCGACAAGGAGCAGCAGCGCCTGCTCGCCTGCCTGCCCGCCTACCTCGACGCCTTGCGCCAGGACGCACCCGCGGCCCTGACATCGGCGGACACACGCCAGGCCGCCGAGAGCCAGGTGCTGCAGCTCTGCGAGCAGTTCCTGGTGGAGCTGGCCGACCGCCAGCGCAGCCGCGATGTGCTGGAGCGCAGCATGGTGCTGCGCGACCGCAACCGCCTGCTCGCCTCGCTGCAGGAGTCGCTGGTGGAGCTGCACCAGGCCGCCCAGGTGGCCGGCGGCGGCGATGATGATGACAAAGCCGGCCGCGCCACCGTGGCCCAGCTGCTGGACCAGCTGGTGCAAAGCCTGCACCTGATGCTGGAGGCCCTGGCCGAAACCGCCGCCCGCGCCCAGCCCGACGCCGAAGACCTGGAGCTGCTGCGCAGCCTCACCCACGACCGCTCGGAGCTGATGGACGGCATCCGCCGCCGCCTGCAAGGCAGCGATCTGGAAGCCGGCCTGCGCCAGGCCGTGTTCAGCGCCACCACGGTGTTCGAACGCTGTGTCTGGCTGGCGCGGCGCTATGTGCTGCTGCTGGACAGCCCGCTCACAGCCACGGGTACGGCCACGGCGCCCTCCACCAAGACCTGAGAGTCCCACACCTTGATCCACCACGCTCTGAGCCGCTGGCTGCCCCCGTCCAAGCCGGTGCGCCGGCCCTTCGAGCTGATCTACGCGGCCGATGAATGCCCGCCGCGCGGCGCCCTGGGCCTGTTGGCCTTGCAACATGCGGCCACGGTGCTGGCCCTGATCGCCCATGTGCTGGCCGCTGCCAAGATCGCGGGCCTGAGCCTGCCGCAAACCCACTCCATCGTCGCCATGACCCTGCTGGGCATGGCCATGGGCACGGCCCTGCAAGCCTGGGGCGGGCGCTGGGGCAGCGGCACCCTGCTGGTCTTCCAGCCCGACCCGATGATGATCACCGTGGCCGGCGCGGCCATCGCCAGCTACGGCCTGGGCTCCCTGGTGCAGGTGAGCCTGATCGCCGCCGGCGTCACGCTCTGCGTGGGCCCGCTGATGCGCCATCTGCGCGCCCTCTTCCCGCCCACCGTGGTGGGCACGGTGGTCTGCATGGGTGGCTTGGGGCTGGTGGAGCCGGCCATGCGCAATGCGCTTGGCATCCATGAAGCATCAGCCGGTGCGGCCACCGGCTTGCAAACCCTGCAGATCGACGGCATCAGCGCCCTCATCGCGGGCGCGACCCTGGCCAGCATCGTCGTGCTCTCAGTCTGGGGCGGGCGGCGCTTCAAGTTGCTGGGCGTGTTGGCGGGCTTGCTGATGGGCCTGCTGATCGCCGCGCTCAGCGACCGCCTGCTTGGCCTGGAGTGGCTGCACAGCGCACCCTGGCTGGCCCTGCCGCAGCCGATTGCGCCCAGCTTCAACCTGGGCCCCGAGATCATTTTTGCCATCGTGCTGATCGCCACGCTCAACCAGCTGGACAACATCGGCTGCCTGATCGTGATGGACAAGACCGACAACGCCGACTGGCGCCGCGCCGACATGCAGATGGTGGGCCGCGGCATCCGCGCCAACGGGGCCAGTGATTTTCTGAGCGGCCTGTTCGGCAGCTTCCCCACCGCGCCCAGCTCGGCCAATATCGCCCTGGTGCACGCCACCGGCTCCAGCAGCCGCTACATCGGCCTGGCCTGCGCAGCCCTGCTGCTGCTGGTGGCCCTGAGCCCGCTGCTGACCATGGCGCTCACCCTCATCCCGCAAGCCGTGCTGGGCGCCATCTCGCTCTACGCCGCCGCGTACTTGATCGTCTCCGGCATCGAGATGATCGCCACCCGCGCGCTCGACAGCCGCGGCATCTTCATGGTCGGCTTGTCGCTCTGCGCCGGCCTGGCCACCATGTTGATGCCGGGCCTGAGCCAAGGCCTGCCCGAGGGCGTGGCCATGCTGGCCGGCGATGGCTTTGTGGTCACCGGCGTCTGCGTGATGAGCCTGAACCTCTTGTTCCGCCTCGGCACCCGCTTGCGCGCCAGCTGCGAGCTGGACCCCGGTCAAGGCACTGGTCAGGGTTCGATCAACCACCAGCTCACCGCCTTCGTCGAGCGCCAAGGCGGCGCCTGGGGCGCCCGCATGGACATCGTCCGCCGCGCCGCCCTGGCCGCGCTGGAAGCCAGCGAAGCGATCCAGGCCGCCGGCGGCGGCCGCCTGCTGGTGATCCGCGGCAGCTTCGATGAATTCAACTTCGACCTGGAGTTGCTGCACGAGGGCGAGCCGCTTCAGCTGGGGGCGTCGGCTGCGGGGTCGGGCGATGGCTCAGCGGGCGCAGCTGCAGCGGTAGAAGCGCCGCTGGATCTGGATGCGTTGATGAACATCGACAGCCCCGACGCCGACAATGCCGCTGAAATGGAACGCCAGCTCGACGCCGCCATGGCCCGCGTCTCCGGCGTCCTGATCCGGCACCTGGCCGACAAGCTCAGCAGCGCCAGCCTGGGGTCGGGGCAGGCGGTGTTGAGGTTGCATTTTGATCATTGAGGGTTCATCGGCAGCTTAGAGGCAAGGCTCTGTTCGGCCAGAGGTACTTCAGATTTAAGGCCTGACCCTCAGGCCCGCTTGACCCTCAGGCCCGCTCAACTGCCCCCCGATGGCGCCCTGACGGGCTCGGCCGTTTCAACCTCAAGTTGGGCGATGACCGTGCTGTTGCGCGCGGCCTGCGGCAAATCGAAACGAAGGCTGAGTGCCTGAGCGCCCTGGGCCCAAACCAGGGCCAGCGTCGAGGACCACGAGTGCTTGTTGTTGAACTTCAAGGATTTGCTCCCTGTCTGATGCATAGCCAAAACGTCGTCGCAGAGTTGATAGGGCCTTAAGATTCAGGACATGACTCTCGCGCCTGGATGACCCTCGCGCCTTGCTCGCGACTCGCGATGCTAGAAAGGTCAAACCGCAGGCGGCGGATGCGCAATCGGCTTGGCTTCAACACCGATCTCGGTTTCCCAAAGGTACACTAACCGTAAAAATTATCGGGGTTCCACGAGGAGCTGGGAGGTGGTCATATGGCGATTACTCTGACGGCATTCACCGATCAGGCGAAGTGGGAGGGCTGTACTTGGAGCGTGCCCTCTGTAGACGAGTTGGCAAACGCCATTGCCATCATCGCGGTGGGCCAGGCTCTTCATGTCGCCAAGATCTTGCACGGCGCAGGCATTGCAGGTAAGCCCACTACAAAGGGGGCGATCAAGGGAGCTACAAGGCTCCTCACTTCGTCTGGCAATATCGCTCACAGGGATGGCTGGATGTTTCAGGTCATGTCTTGGCTCGCCGCTCAGTTGCGCACCCCGGGTGCGTTGATGAACACGCCACACATGATTCACGCCCACAAGGGCTTGGATGGACTCCAAGTGTCCATCGACGGAGCCGATAAGGTGACTGCCGTCGTTCTCTTCGAGGACAAGGCGACTGAGAACCCTCGGTCCATGGTGCGCGATAAGGTCTGGCCCGAGTTCGCGGAATTCGAGACTGGTGAGAATGAGCACCTTATCGCCGCAGAGGTAGCTCTGCTCCTCAACAGAGCTGGGCATTCTGACCCGCAGCAGGCGGTGGCTGACGTCATGTGGAGTCAGGTCCGTCGATATCGCCTGAGCATTACAGCCGAGCAAAGCACCGAAGAGACTCAGAGCCAGCTCTTCAAAGGGTACGAGAGGATTGTTCCTGGCGAGGCGATTCGCCGGCGCGCTGAAGTCTTCGAAGTGGTGAACCTTCGCAAGTGGATGGACGACTTGGCAACGTTGGCCATCAAGAAGGCAGAAGCGTTGGCAACTTCCGACTGAGAGCTACCTAGTGTTTGATGATCCAACTTCGGAGCTCATTCGCTCTGCCCCAGAACTGTCTGGCCTTGACCCCAACTCCCTGCCCAAAGCGCTAACAAAGGCCTACGCGGAGATTGTTGCGGTGCGGCTTCGCCTCCGAAAAATCTCTGGTGGTTCATCCAACGCTGCTGATTTGCTGGCCCCACTGCAGCCCGAACTCCAACGACTCAGGAAAATTGCCTTTACCCAGGAGGCTATGGCCTCTGTGAGCTCTGAAGGTCCTCAGCGGCGCGGCGCAGCCTTCCTCGCAGCGACAGCGCACTACGTTACCTTGCAGGCGCAGCTCCTTGCGAGCCCTACTAGCCCCGATAAGTTCGGCCCGCTTACGGTCGGCGGAATTGCGCCTGAGGTCTCGGCGACGCTCTTGTTCCTTGCCGCTGGAGCTAGCCCTGACGCTGCTGAAATGTCTCGCCAGATTCAGCTGTCTGATGGCTTGTTGCCTTTGGAGCGCAGGCTCTTGCAGGATATCAAGCGGTTGGCTATCGGTGACCTTGACGCGCTGCTCGCTGATTCGTCCGTCCCGGAGCCTCCATCTTTGGAGGGCGATTTCACTTTGGCCGAAGTCGGCGCTAGTGCTCTTTATCTGATGCTGCACCGTTGCGTTCGAAGCATCGCTGCCGAGGTGCTGGGGCGTCCAGGCTATCAGGCGTCATCAGTGGAGCTGGAGCGTGTTGAAGGGTTGTGCACAGAGCCGGCCGTGCAGTTCCTGAATCGACTTGGCAACAGCGCCTTCCCTGGACCTCGTCACCTGGCGTCTTTGTTGAGGGCCGTTGGCCGCGAACTACCGGCTGACAGCCTTGCTCGTCTGCCAGCGCCACCAGGCATCGGCACTTCGCTTTGGATTTCGGGCCTGACGCTGATCGCGAAAACTAGGCCATATCTTTGGGCGAATCACCGAGATGCCGTTGCACAGGGCTACCTGGCGCCCGGGGTATCGGCTGCGATCAGCTTCCCTACTGGGGCGGGGAAATCGACACTTTCCGAGCTAAAGATTCTTTCGAACTTGTGTCTGGGAAAGGACACCATCTTTCTCGCTCCCACGTTGGCGCTCGTCGACCAGACCGCGCGTGCACTTCAGAAGGCCTTTCCTGATGCGCGACTGAGTCGTGAGCGGGCAAATGACAACCCGTTCGACTTTGAACTGGGCACCCGACTGCCGCCGATGTCGGTGATGACGCCGGAGCGTTGCTTGGCGTTGATGGGGGTGCAGCCGGAGCTTTTCAAGGAGGTCGGCTTGCTCGTGTTCGACGAGTGCCACCTGCTACACGCCGGTGTGAACGACCGCAGCAGACGCGCTATTGATGCGATGCTTTGCATACTGAACCTTTCCACACAAGCGCCCGCGGCGGACTACTTGCTACTCTCGGCCATGATGAGCAATGCCGAAGAGGTGGCGGCTTGGATTGCCGAGCTCACGGGTCGAAAGTGCTTGCCATTGAACATGGCGTGGAAGCCGACGCGGCAAGTACGTGGTTCCGTGGTCTTCCCCAGCGACCAAATCGCTGATTTGCGCAGCAAACTTGAGGCCAAGCGCCAGGAGTTGTTAGCCGCCGGTAAGCGCAAGTCTGGGCCGTCGGCCGCGCTTAAGCGCGAACTCAAGGCACAGCCGCTTGGACTTCTTGGGCTCAAGTTCAAATGGGACTCGATGCTGCGAGATGACTACTTGTTGGTGCCGCTATCTGACAGTGAGATGCTTTTATCGGTAAATGCGACGACATGGCGGCTAACGCCGAATGTGAACAGCGTGGCCGCGGAGCTTGCATCGCTAGCTTCCCGCAACAAGGGGGTTAAGTCGCTCATCTTCGCGCAGACGATCCCGTACGCTATGAGTGCTCAGGAAGCCGCAGGAAAGCATCTTGGTGAGGCAAACATCGCTCTGACGGTAGAAGAGCGACACCTGTATAGCCTTGCGCTCGATGAGTTGGGGGACGAATCTGCACTCTACGTCGATGTCGTCGCAGGGCGGGTCGCTCGGTGGCCTAGCCTCTGTCACCACGGGCTGCTTCTTCCGACTGAGCGGCAACTACACGAGTCGCTCTTTCAGCGTCCGGACGGAGTGTCCGTACTTGTTGCTACTTCAACTTTGGCTCAGGGAATGAACCTTCCAAGCCATGTCGTCATCATCGCCGGCGACAGCAAGTTTGATGCGGAGAATAAGCAGCTTGCTCAGATGAAGGCGCATGACTTGCTCAACGCTGCTGGTCGGGCTGGGCGGGCCGGCCAGAGCTCTTACGGACTTGTGCTGGTGGTTCCGAGTAACGTCGTGGAGATCAACGATTCCAACAGTCAGATCGGCAAACACTGGAAGAGCCTTCAAGGCATCTTCTCGCAGAGTGATCAGTGCCTTGCCATAGAAGACCCGCTTGAGGGCATCCTTGACCGAATCCAAGAACTTGGTGCGGACGCGGGAGGCGACGCGGACTACCTAATGCGTCGGCTTCCAATCTCGACACAGGCCGCAGATGTCGATGGCCCAGCCAAGACGCTTTTGATGAAGTCATTCGCAGCCTACAAGTGGAGGAAGCAGGCGCAGGAACGCCAAGTGAATGACCGGATCAACCATGTGCTTCTTGCTCGCAGGAAGCTTCAAGAGTTGGATGAGGAGCCCGGCTGGGCCGACAAAATGGCCGCGAACTACGGCGTACCGTCGGATGTGTTTAGCGAACTGGGGGCACGCCTTGAGACGTCGCCTCCTATCGGGCGAACGACGTTGGATTGGTTCACGTGGACAGTGACCTGGTTGACTGAGCGACCCATCCTCCTCTCACAGATGATCAGGCGCGAGAGCTTGGATGGGTTCATGGGCGAGAAGTTCAAGTTGTGTGGGGACGACAAGGAGCGGGGTGAGCTCGCAGTTGGCGACGTGCTGGCCGCGCTGAAGTTGTGGGTCAGTGGACAGACGCTGGCGGAGATTCAGAAGCTGAAGACCACTGCCCAAAAGCCAAAGCACTTTGAGCAAGCGCGACGCTTTGCGCTACGGGTTCTGCCCGAACTCGCCTACCTTTTCTCTCTACCCGAGCTTGTGCGCCGACACTTAGCTGCGGAAGAGCACGCCTTGAGCATGGGAGAGCTCGCTTCCGTCGAACTCGAGAAGCTCGGAAGCTGTGTTCGCGAGGGCTATGACACCGTTGAGAAGTTGGCGCTGGGGAAAGTCCGCGGTAAGACAACCTCTCGAGTGGGTGTTCATCGTCAGTGGGGTGAGATTGACTGGTGGATGGCTCCCAAGGTGTCCGGCGAGACCTGGCAAGAATTGTTCGAACGAGTCAAGCTCAGTACTGATGTCTACGACCAAATGTGAGTTCTGCCTTCATGCAGGCCCGCCATCTGGGCGAGCTGCTCCTCGGAAACAATCAAGAGGCCGGCGTGAGGGTCAGGCCTTAAATTTGAAGTCCGTGACGACCCCAGGAGCTTCTCCACAGCTACCCACAAGAATGATGGTCAGGCCTTAATTTTGCTCATCAAGCCGCGGCTTCCAGCACCGCACGGGTTTTGGCGTCGGCCGGGAAGACATGCTCCACCCGCAGCGAGGCCAGCGTGATGTCTTGCGGCGTGCCGAAGGTGGAGAACATGCTGAAGAAGGCCAGTTCGCCGTGGACGGTGGCGAAGCGGGTGGTCAAGACCGGGGCCAGTTGGCGCGTCCAGGGCGCCAGCGTTTGGCCGCCCAGGCGCGCTTGAAACTGCGCCGCCAACTGCTCCACACGGGGTAGCAACTCGGGCACGACCGAGGCGTCGTCGCGCAGATGGGCCAGCAGGGCGGGGGCCACTTCGTCCAGATTGCTGATGTGGCGGCTCATGCCTTCGGGGTGCAGCAGCAGGTCCAGCATATTGAGGCTCTGGCCCGGTGGCTGCCCGGCCAGCCAGGGCATCAGCGTCAGCGCCATCCAGCGGGCGCCTTGGTTCATTTGCAAGATGTTCCAGCCGGCGTCCATCACCATGGCGGGCAGCGGGTCATGGGCCGCCAGCATCAGCGTCAGGGCCTCGCGCACCGGCGCCAGCACCGCCGCGCCCAACTCATTGCCGCTGTAGGCGGCGGCAAAGCCGGCTTGTTGCAAGACGGTGTTGCGCAGGGCCAGCGGCGCTTGCAGCTCCTGCAACCAGGCCAGCAGCAGCTCACGGCTGGCCTGGGCCCGCCCGCTCTCGACAAAGCTCACATGGCGCTGGCTCACCCCCAGGCGCAAGGCCAAGTCCAGCTGACTGATGCGGCGCGCCTTGCGTGTGCTTTGCAGGGTTTCGCGAAGTGAGGGGCTGGCGGCGAGCATGAGCGGATTCCACCACAGCCCGGCCGGCTCTTTTCAATGACCTGCGAGGTAATTGCGGCGCTGGTGCGCGGCTCGGACACTGCCCTTCTTCATTCGATTTTTTGACAGCGAGCAAGGAAGGAAACAAACCATGAACAAGCCCGTGTTGATCGTCGTGCTGCTGCTCTTCAGCGCTCTGAGCCTCTACGCCGTGCAGCATGCCGGCGGGGTGCTGGAGTTGGTGCAAGTGCTGCTGCGCATCCCCGAGGGTTGGCAGGTGATGGCCGATCTGATCATCGTCATGGTCTTGCTCTTGGTCTTCATGCGCCGCGACGCGCAAGCCCAGGGGCGGCCGTTCTGGCCCTGGGCGATCTTCTCGCTGGTGGTGGGCTCCTTCGGGCCTTTGCTCTACTTCATCACCGCGCGCCGCAAGCCCGAGAGTGGGGCATGAGGGTCGGGCTTTCAAATTGAAGACCCCTAGATCCTTGGCTGAGTTCCCAGCATGACCCGCCCCCCCTTGTGCATCGAGTTTCCCTGCGCCGGGTAGCAAATCAATGCATGAGGCGATTGGCGCAAGCCCATCTTTGAACCCGACGAGCTTGTGAGCCCGCGCCGTGCTCGCTGGGTATCATGCTTCGATGATGCCGCTCCGCTCAGTTCTGCTGCTGCTGATGTGCCTGGTCGCTTGGGCGCCGCACAGCAGCGCGAAGGAGCCGGTGCTGCGCGCCTGTGGCCACCCGGCCGCGCCACCGATGAGCTGGGACCAGGACGGCCAGCTGACCGGCGTTTGTGTGGCCGCAGCGCGGCGGGCCTTCGCTGCGGTGGGGCTGACGCTCCAGGTGGAGCCACCCATGCCTTGGGCGCGTTGCCTGCGGATGGTCGAAACCGGTGAGGTTGACGTCAATCTGTGCGGATTCGTGAACGACAAGCGGCTTGAGCACGCGGTGATGATGGAGCCTCCGGTCGGCCACAACGATGCGGTGCTCATCGTGCGCCGCGACAGCAGCTTGGTCTACAGATCCCGGGCTGACCTGAACGGGCTGCGCATCGGCATGGGGCGCGGGGTCAGTTTTGGGGAAGAGTTCGACGCCTATCTGGCTCGGCATACTCAGTTCGATCTTGCGCTCAGCGAAGCACACAACCTGCAGAAGCTCTTGCTGGGAAGGCTGGACGCTGTGGTCACCGCAAGGCACGCGGGCCAGCAACAGATTCGCGCCACAGGCTGCGAAGCTCAGCTGCGCTTGCTGCCCGGCAAGGTGGTTGGCGGCCCGCTGTTCATGCAGATGTCCAAGCGCTCCCAGCACCTGGGTGTGTTGCCACAAGTGACGGCCTTCATGAAACAGCCGACCCAGATCGAGTGGGTGCAAGGCCAGCAGGCTCGTTTTGAAGCGATGTATGCCTCAATGAATCCGCCAGCGCAGTCCAAACTTTGCAGCCGCTGAGACCCTGGCAGCGCCCTGAGGGCTGAGGGTCACACGGGCATCAGCACATTCACCCCCGCCCGATCTCCTGCAACAAGCTCCGCACCTTGGTGGTGATGATGTCCACCGCCGGGCCGTTGGCGCCGTGGGGCAGGATGACGTCGGCGTTGCGCTTGGTCGGCTCGATGAACTGCTTGTGCATGGGGCGCACGGTGTCCATGTACTGGTTCACCACCGACTCGGTGCTGCGGCCCCGCTCCGAAATATCGCGCTGCAGGCGGCGGATGAAGCGCACGTCCGAGGCGGTGTCCACGTAGATCTTCAGCGACATCATGTTGCGCAGCTTGGTGTCGTACAGGGCAAACAGGCCCTCGACCACGATCACCGGCGCAGGCGCCACGGTGATGGTGTCGCTGGAGCGGTTGTCGGCCGCGAAGTCATACACCGGCATGGCGATGGCCTCACCCTTGCGCAGTGCGGCCAGGTGCTGGGTCATCAGCGGCCAGTCGAAGGCATCCGGGTGGTCGTAGTTCTGCTTGCGCCGGTCTTCCGGCTGCATATGCGATTGGTCGCGGTAGTAATCGTCCTGCATCACCACCGCCACGTTCTCCGGCCCGATGGCAGCCACCACCTGGCGCGTCACCGTCGATTTGCCGCTGCCGCTGCCGCCTGCGACACCGATGACGAAAGGTTTGTGGGTAGTTTTGGGCATGAGGGGGTACTGCAGGAGAGGATGGAAGGGCAAGAGACGGGGCTCGGCTTTACAGCGGGCAAGTGAGCACGCCAGCAAGCAAAAAAGCGGACGGACAAACGAACGAACGAACGAACAAGCCGGGCGGGGAATGCGCGATTTTAAGAGGGGCGTGGCCGGGGGCCGCGTTTCGGCAAGAAGCGGCGCCCGCCACCTTGGCGCTCTGCTCGCCCGCCCGTGCCAGCCGAGCCGCCGCTCGCCGCGCCCATTCAGCCATTCGCCGCAGCTGGGCGCCAGCAGGCAACCCGAATCGCTAGCATGCCGCCGCGCGCTGGCTTTGATGGAGCCACGCGCTGAAGCCGGGTGTGCCCACGGGCGCCTGCTTGCCCTCCCCTTCTCATTCCCTTTGCCTTTCTGCCAAGCCCCCAATGCGATCGAGCTCCCGCCCTTGCAGCACCGCCTTTTCTGCCACGCACAACAAGCTCGCTGCAAAGCGACCCATGCACTGGGCCTTGCGGGCCACAGGCGCAGCCATCTTCATGGCAGCCCTGACAGGTGCGGCCTTGGCCTCAACGAGCGCGGAGCCTGCCGCTCCCCCTGCATCGGCATCCGCATCGGCCGAAACCGCCGAGCCGGCAGCGTCCTCTCCCGCATCCGCCGCAGCGTCTGAGCTCACCCCGCAAGCGCCGCGGCAGCCCTTGCCCACCATGGCCCCCGTCGCCGTGCAGGGCCAAAGCACGGCGGCGCGGGATGCCAAGACCCTGAGCCATCTGCTCAAGGCCGAGCAGATCTTCCTGGCCGAGCGGGCCCTGGCGCCCGAGGGTGTTTTGCGCTTCAAGGTGTTCGGGCGCAAGGAGGCGGAGGCCTCGCGGCTGGTGGATCTGGTGCTGCTGGCGCCGCAGAGCGCGCTGCCGATTGCGCTGGAGGCCGATGGCCGCTTTGCGCTGGACGAGGCCTGGCGGACGCTGGAGCCGGGCACCGAGCTGCACAGCCGCCTGCGTGAGGGCAAGGTCACCTGGCGGGCCGATGTGCGCACGCCGGGCAGCACGCCGCAGCTGCGCCGCCTGGGCGATTTGCGCCTGCAATGCCGGGCCAGCTTCTTCAGCGGCATGGCCCGCACTGCCGGGCCCGGTGGCCTGTTCATCCACCTGCTCAAGCCCCTGCTCAATGGTTGCGACAGCAGCCGCTTTGGCTGGAGCAGCTTTGCCGATGCGCCGGTGTTCGGCATCCGGCTCAAGCACGGCCACCGGGTGCAGCAGATCAGCCAGATGGCGCTGGGCGGCATGGGCCATCTGGAAGGCCTGCGCCTGCCCGTGTTCGACTGGAGCTACAGCCTGCGCCAACAGCTCTACCGCCTGCCCCTGGGCGACAGCACCTGGCCCGACGACACGGTGGTGGAGTTTGAAAGCATCGACCAGGACGCCGCCACCACACCGCTCGACCCGGCCCTGCTGCAGGCCCCCGGCGCCTTGCCCGAGGCGGCCCGCAGCCTGCAGGCTGGCGAACTGAGCCTGTGGGACGAGATCAAGACCCGGCTGGGCAAGGACCAGGGGATGATGCGTTATGACAGCGGCCTGCGGGTGGTGCTGTACACGCAGGAGCGCCGGCCGGCCGCCGATGCCAGCACCAAGCCCACGCCGGAACTGGAGCTGGTGCTGCTGTTCGACGCTCAAGACCGCTTGCTGAAATGGAGCCTGCGCGCCATGGGCGAGCAGCGCCTGGCGGAGGCCGCAGCGGCGCCCTGGTCGCGCTGAGCTGCGCGCAAGCCCCGGCCAGTCAGGACGGCAGATCGCCAAACAAATCCGGCCCGAACACCTCATAGTGAATGCGGCTGCGCTCCACACCCTGGGCCAGCAGCGTGCGCCGCTGCGCCTGCATGAAGGCCAAAGGGCCGCAGAGGTAAAAGTCGGCATCGGCGGGCCAGGGGGCCAAGTCGTGCGGGCTGTCCAGGGCCATGCGGCCGGGCACGGCGCCGGGGCAGCTTTGGCTGCCCTGCTCCAGCCAGAGCTGGTAGCGCGCGTGGGGCAGGCGGGCCAGGGTGGACTCCACCTCTTCGCGCAGCGGATAGTGCGCGGGGCTGGTGGCGGCATAGGCAAAACACAGCGGACGCTCGGGCTGGCTGTGGGCGATGTGCTGCAGCATGGACACCATGGGCGTGATGCCCACGCCGGCGCTGATCATCACCACGGGCTGCAAGCCCGGGCGGAGCTGGAAGTCACCCGCAGTAGGGCTCACGCGCAAGCGGTCGCCCACGCGGATCTGCTCATGCAAGCGGGTGGAGACCAGGCCGTCGGGGCGGCCTGCCGGCTCGCCCTCCTTCGACGC
Organism: Burkholderiales bacterium PBB2; assembly: GCA_002255955.1. Lineage (GTDB taxonomy): Bacteria > Pseudomonadota > Gammaproteobacteria > Burkholderiales > Burkholderiaceae_C > Paucibacter_A. The sequence continues at coordinate 166,460 of NKIM01000003.1, forward strand.
CTCGCCTCGCACGCGCTTGACGGTGATGCGCCAGACGCCCTCGCCAGGCCGGTTGGACAGGCTGTACTGGCGGATCTGGTTCAGGCCCAGCTCGGGCAGGGGCAGCGCCACGCTGAGGTATTGGCCGGGGATGAAATCGGGCAGCGGCCTGCCGTCTGGCGCGCGCAGGGTCAGGCTGAGCGTGTCTTCGCTGCTGGCGTGCAGATCGCAGACCTCCAGCTCGGGCCAGGCGCCGCCGACGGCCCAGTGGCGTTCCTGGTAGAGCCGCGCTTCGCGGGCGATCAGCTCGGAGGCCATCAACCAGTAGACCTCGTCCCAGGCGCTGGCGATGTCGACCGTGATGGCCGCGCCCAGCACCTCGCCGATGCTGGCCAGCAGGTGACGGCCGACGATGGTGTACTGCGCCGGCGTGATGCCCAGGCTGACATGCTTGTGGGCAATGCGCTCCAGCACGGGGGCGATCAGCAGCGGTTGGTCCATGTGCGCCGCGTAGGCGTAGACCGCACGGGCCAGGGCCTGGGCCTGCTCGCCCTGTGACTGGTTGCTGAGGTTGAACAGATTCTTCAGCTCGGGGTGCTGGCCGAGCATGCGTTGGTAGAAGTGCCGGGTGATGGCTTCGCCATGTTCCAGGACCACGGGCAAGGTGGCTTCGATCCAGGGGCGTGCGGTGGTGGAGAGCATGAGAGTGTCGAGCTTGTGAGAGGAAACGGAGGCTTGAAGGTGCTGCAGGCGGCGCCGGGCTCAGGCCACGCGCGCCAGGGCTTCTTGCGCAGCGAGGCGGGCGACATAGCCGAGCTTGAACACGCCGGCCGCCACCGGAATGGCCAGGTGGGCCACGATTTGCGCCGGCAGCGAGAGCTTGTGCGCCAGGGGGTAGGCCAGCACCACGGCCGCCGCCACCACCAGGGCCGAATAGCCCATGGCCCGGCGCGACCAGGCGAGCACACGGCGGGCCTCCCAGGCCGGCGCGTCGGCGGCCTTGGGCCCAGCGACCACAGCGACCACAGCGGGCGCAGCGGCCGCAGCGGGGGCTGGAGCGGCGGCCACGAGCCCGGACACGCGTGAAAGGCGGCGGGCCGGTGCGGCCGAGATCAGGGCAGAGCCGGGGGCATAGGAGAGTGCGAGCGATGACATGGTGGTCTTTCTTGGCTTGGGTTTGAATTTATAAGATGCATTTTGCATGCATCTTTTAAGCCTGAATCCAACAGGGCTATTGCTGATCGCCCCGAGATAGGCCATTCGGCCCTGGTCTACCATGGGCGCATGCAAATCACCCAGCACACGGACTACGCCCTGCGGGTGCTGATCTACCTCGCCAGCAACGAGGAACGATTGGCCACCGTGCAGGAAATCGCCGAGCGATTCGACATCTCACGCAACCACCTGACCAAGGTGGTGAACGGCTTGATCCGCAGCGGCTTTGTCGAAGGCCTGCGCGGCAAAGGCGGCGGCTTGCGCCTGGCCCGCCCGCCGGCCGAGATCGGCGTGGGCGATGTGGTGCGCCAGATGGAAGGCGAGCCGGTGTTGGTGGAGTGCTTCGGCGAAGACAACCAATGCGTGCTGGGCGCCAACTGCCGGCTCAAGGGTGCACTGAAAAGCGCCCTCAAGGCCTTCTTTGCCGAACTGGACGCCGTCAACCTGGCCGATCTGTTGGGCAAACCGCAGTGGCGCCTGATGCACGCGCCGACCCGGCCGGCACCGCGCTCGGCCTGAGCCAAGGCAGGGCAGCCCCGGCGCACAGAAAAAAGCCAGCGGCCTTTTCGGCACGCTGGCTTTTCATCACCGCTCGCTCACCCGGCGCCGTCGCGGCGCCGCGCAGGAGCTGAGGCTCAGTAGCGGGTGCTCAAGCTCAGCCCGCTGAAGGCGGTCTTGCCGCTCACCGTCAGGTAGATATAGCCCGGCGTGTAGACCGGCACCACCACGGTTTCGGCGTTGCCGCTGTTGGTGGAGCGGTAGTTGTGCGAGCTCGGGCTGGCCCAGCCCTGGGTGTTGACGTAGAGGTCGGCGTTGCCGCTGCCGCCGCTGGTCTGAATGGTCAGCTGCACATTGGGTTTGTCCACGTAGATGTAGTAGTAACGCAGATCCCCCGCGGCACCGGCCAGACCGGCGCGCACGCAGCCATTGCTCATCTGATCGCTGCGGCCGGGGCAGAGATTCGGCGTGCTGGTGGACACGGTGAAGCTCTGGCTCTTGGGCGGGTTGCTGCTGGCACCGGCGTTGTCCTTGACCGTCAGGGTGACGGTGTAGGTGCCGGCGGCGGCAAAGGTCTTGCTCGGGTTGCGCGCTGTGGAGCTGCTGCCGTCGCCAAAGGTCCAGGCCCAGCTCACCACGCTGCCGTCGGCATCGCTGGAGCTGTCGGCGCAGTTCAGGGTCAGGCCGGTGGCGGTGCAGCTGAAGTTGGCGATCGGCGCCTGGTTGCTGGCGGCCCTCACCGTCACCTGCTGGGTTTTAGGCGGGTTGCTGGCGGCGCCCTTGTTGTCCTTGACCGTGAGCGTGACCGTGTAGGTGCCGGCTTGGGCGTAGGTCTTGCTCGGGTTCTTGACGGTGGAGCTGCTGCCGTCACCAAAGCTCCAGGCCCAGCTGGCGACGCTGCCATCGGGGTCGGTCGAGGTGTCGGTGAAGTTGGCCGTCAGGCCCGAGGTGCTGAAGGTGAAGCCGGCAGTCGGCGCCACATTGGCGGGCGGCGTGCCGTTGGCGCAGTTGACGCCGTTGGTGTTGACCGTGCCCAGCCAGCTGCGGAACTCGCTGTCGTAGCGGCTGCCGATGGTGCTCTTGAGGAAGCTGCGCGCGCCCGTCCAGTCGCCCTTGCGGTAGAAGCCCAGCAAGGTGCTCACGTCGGCGCGGTGGCGCTCCATCATGAAGCTGACGGCCAGATAGCCCCAGCGGTAGACGCGGTCCTGGTTGCCGTAGTCGGTGTCGAAGAGCTGGTTCAGCGTGTAGGTGTTGCTGCCGGCCATGCTCAGCGCCGCGTCGTAACGCTGGTTGAGGTAGCAGTACGCCACATGCTCGGCCAGACCCTCGCTCCACCAGACGGTCGGCGTCGTCATATTGGCGCTGAAGTCGCCGTACATGTCGAAGCGGCCATCGAGGTAGTGGGTGTACTCGTGGTTCAGGTTCCAGACCTGGAAGCTGGGGCGCAGCCAATCGGCCTCGTAGGCCACGAAGCGGGCCTGGTTGCCGGCAGCGGCTGGATCGCCCTCGAGGTACATGCCGCCGTTGTTGGTGTCCATGCCGAACAGGGCGCCACCGTAGTCCTCGTAGTCACTGGGGCTGTCGAAGACCACCAGCTCCAGGCTGCTGTTGAAGTCATTGGCCACGGGCTGGCGATTGGTTTGCAGCTTGTCGTGAAAGTAACTTTCCTGGTTCACCACCGAAGTGCAGGTGCTGGTCTGCTCGGCCGCCGTCATGGACTGGGCGCGCAGGGCCAGGCTGGGGCTGCAGGTCTTGCGCAGGGGCAGGATGGCCGCTTCGGTGCGGGCCTTCCAGTTGCAGTTGCCGTAGTAGTTGCAGTTGCCGGCATCGTAGTAGTCGGTCATGTCAGCCAAACCAACCCAGATGCCGCCCGAGGGCGTGTTCAGGCTGCTGCGGGTGGTCAGGCCCTGCACCAGCGGCCGCACCGTGGGCTTGAGGCTGGCGTACTGCAGAAAGCGCGAGAGCTCACGCGAGGCGTTCTTGGTCAGGAAGGCATTGCCGGTGCCCAGCAGGTTCCAGTTGCGGCTGGCGAAATCACTGAGCGCGTAGACGGTGGAACTGTCGCTCTGCACGGCTTGCTGGAAGTCGGTCTCCTGGTGGCCGCGGAACAGCACCGTGAAGGCGTTGTTGGCGGCGTTGCGCATGTTCCAGGAGCTGTTCCAGCTGGCGCTGTAGTCGTTCAGCAAACGGCGCACGACCCAGAGGTAGCGGGCGTTCTGCACCGAGGAGTCGATCAGGATGACCGCCTCGGACAGGGTCTCGCCGTTGGCATCGCTGTTCTGGAAGATGTTGGCGTTGTTGAACAGGGTGTCCAGCGCGCCTTGCAGCGAGGTCTTCAGGCCCGGGCCGTAGCTGCCCACATCGCCGGCGTTGTAGTACTGGACGTAGTAACCCGCACGCAGGTAGAGCACCAGATTGGCCGCGCCCTGGCTGTTGTTGCCCGGGTAGCTGGCGGCATAGCTGCGCAGGCCATCGGCCACGCTGCGCATCTGCGCCTCGCTGAAGGCGCTGCGGGCATTGCTGCCGGTGAAGCCGAAGGTTTCGTTGACGCACTCCATCGTGCTGCCGCGGATCGCATCGACCAGGGCCCAGCCGGAGTTGCGGGTGAAGATGCTGGTGTCGCAGGCGGCCAGCGTGGCCGCGCCGGTCTTGGCGGCGGATTTGCGCAGCGCATCGCGGCTGTGGTGGTCACGCAGGTGGTCGAGCGAGCTGGGCGTGGGCGCGCGGTCCTTGGCGCTGAGCGGCTTGCGGGCGGGAGTGCGCTCCGCATCCAGGCTGGGCTGGGGGGCCAGATGGGACGCGGGCAGCGCCTCACGTTGCGGGGCGGCTTGGGTCGGGGCCGAGAGGCTCAGGCAGCTCGCCAAGGCCAGGCTGACGCCGGCCAGATGGTGGGTTTTCATTGCTGGTTGTCTCCGTTGTTGTGGGGATATGCCCAAGGGCCGAGAGGCCGTGTCACGCTTGTGCCGCAACTGGCTTCTCGCTTGGGCCTGCAGCGCTGCGGCGCCGGCTCCGCAAGGCCTACCAACGGTTCAAAGCACCGCGCATGTGCACCCGCTGGAATAGATATATTGGCGATATGCGCACAATATTCATATCTGGTTAACCCCAGATGTCAGCGGCGGAAGCCCTGTGGTATTTGCCGATGAGCTTGGGCGTCAGGCCCCGAGACGGAGCGCTCCGTGGGAGCTCAGGCGCGCCACTCGATCCGACGGACGGGCTGCGCACACCAGCGCGCGCAGCAAAGAAAAAAGCCAGCGGCCTCCCGGCCACTGGCTCTTTGTTTACCGCTGATTTTCTTGGTTATCCCAGATTAGCTCAACAAGGCAGGCTCAGCCGCCTGCCCCGAGGTTCACAGGATCTCGACGCCCACGGCCGTTGCTTCGCCGCCGCCAATACACAGCGCGGCCACACCACGCTTCAGACCGCGGTGCTTGAGTGCGCCAATCAACGTGACCAGGATGCGGGCACCCGAGGCGCCGATCGGGTGGCCCAGGGCGACCGCGCCGCCATTGACGTTGACGATCTCGTGCGGCAGCTTGAACTCGGCCATGGCCGCCATGGTGACGGCGGCAAAGGCTTCGTTGACTTCCCAGAGGTCGACGCTCTTGGCGTCCCAGCCGTTCTTGTCCAGCAACTTCTGGATGGCGCCGACCGGGGCGGTGGTGAACCACTCGGGGGCGTTGGCATGCACGGCGGTGCCGACGATGCGGGCGACGGGCGCCAGGCCCAGCTTGGCGGCGGTGCTTTCACGCATCAGCACCAGGGCGGCGGCGCCGTCGGAGATGGAGCTGGAGGTGGCGGCGGTGATGGTGCCGTCCTTCACGAAGGCGGGCTTGAGGCCGGCGATCTTGTCCAGCTTGGCCTTGAAGGGCTGCTCGTCGCGGCTGATGACGGTGTCGCCGGCACGGCCGGAGATGGTGACCGGCGCCATTTCCCAAGCAAAGCTGCCGTCTTCATTGGCGCGCTTGGCGCGCTCGGTCGAGGCCACGGCGAAAGCGTCTTGCGCTTCGCGGGTGAAGCCGTATTTGCTGACGCAGGTTTCGGCGAACACACCCATGGCCTTGCCGCGCTGGTAGGCGTCTTCCAGGCCGTCCAGGGCCATGTGGTCGTACATGGCAGTGGCGCCGTACTTCACGCCCTTGCGCGCGAACATCAGGTGCGGGGCGTTGGTCATGGATTCCATGCCGCCGGCGATCAGGATGTCGGCGCTTTCGGCCTTCAGCGTGTCATGGGCAAACATGGTGGCGCGCATGCCGGCGCCGCACATCTTGCTCAGCGTGACCGCGCCGACCGATTGCGGCAGGCCGGCCTTGAGCACGGCCTGGCGGGCGGGGGCCTGGCCCTGGCCCGCCATCAGGCAGTTGCCGATGAAGGCTTCCTGGATGGCATCACCCGGCACACCGGCGCGCTCGACGGCGGCCTTGATGGCCACGGCCGCCAGCTCCCAGGCTTGCAGGCCGGCGAAATCACCGAGCAGGCCGCCGATGGGCGTGCGGGCGGCGGAAACGATAACGATGGATTCAGTGGACATGAGAGGCTCCTTGGGGAGTTCAACAACAAACAAAAAAAGAACGGGGACAGCGAGAGATAACGGGCGCGAGCGCTTCAGTGCAGCGCCGCCGGGGTGGGCGGTGGCTGCTGCAGAAAACGCCGCTGCGAGTCGTAGGGAAAGACGTCGTGCACATGGCCGTCCAGCGTGCGCTGCTGGTGGCGCTGCCAGAACGCGGGGTCGAGCAGATCGGCGTGGTGCCGCATGAAGACCTCACGCACGCCGGGGTGGCCGAGCAGGAAGGGACCGAAGGTCTCGGGGAAGACATCGCGCGGGCCGACGGCGTACCAGATCTCGCCGGACAGCTCCTCTTCCTCGTTGCGCGGCGTGGGCACGCGGCGGAACTGGCAGTCCGTCATGTACTCGATCTCGTCGTAGTCGTAGAACACCACCTTGCCATGGCGGGTGACGCCGAAGTTCTTCCACAGCATGTCGCCAGGGAAGATGTTGGCGGCCAGCAGGTCCTTGATGGCATGGCCGTACTCGATCACCGCATGTTCCAGCTGCGCGGGCGTGGCCTCTTGCAGATAGATGTTGAGCGGCACCATGCGGCGCTCGATGTAGACATGGCGCAGCACCAGGTGCTCGCCGCCTTGCTTGTCACCCTCTTCTTCGAGCAAGCTGGGGCAGAAATGGCGCAGCTCGGCCAACAGTTCCTCGTCAAAGCGATGGAGTGGCAATGCGACGTTAGAGAACTCCAGCGTGTCAGCCATGCGGCCGACGCGGTCGTGCTGCTTGACCAGCAGGTACTTGCTCTGGATCAGCTCCCGCGTGGTGTTTTCCTTCTGCGGCGGATAGAAATCCTTGATCAGCTTGAAGACAAAGGGGTAACTCGGCAGATCGAACACCAGCATGACCATGCCCTTGATGCCGGGGGCGATGCGGAACTTGTCGCTGGAATGGCGCAGATGGGCGAGCAGGTCGCGGTAGAACAGGTTCTTGCCATGCTTTTGCAGGCCGATGGCGCTGTAGAGCTCGGCGCGCGGCTTGCGCGGCATCAGCGAGCGCAGGAACTGCACGCAGGCGCTGGGCACGGCCATGTCCACCATGAAATAAGCGCGGGCGAAGCTGAACAGCATCAGCAGATCGTCTTCGCCGAACAGGGCGGCGTCGATGCGCAGCAGGCCTGATCGCTCGGCGTGGAGGATGGGCAGGGCAAACGGCGTCTCTGTGAAGCCGTTGATGATCTTGCCAACCAGATAGGCGCCCTTGTTGCGGTAGAACAAGCTGGACAGCACCTGGATCTGGAAGTTCGCGCGCCAGCGGAAATCACCGAGCTGGCGCTGCACCGCCTGCAGCACCAGGTCCACATCACGGCCCAGGTCTTCGAACTCGACCTCGAGCTGGAAATTGGTCAGCACCCGGCACCAGGTGTCGCGCAGGTTCTGCGGCGTCGGGTAGTAGGCGCGGTAGGTCGCGCGGGCGGCCGGCTCCTCGTTCTCGATGTACTCGGTGGACACGGCCGGGCGCACGAAAAGAAAGGAGTTGTGGAAGTAGCCGCGGTGCAGGATGCGGGTGCAGACGGAATTGAAAAAGGTCTCGGCCAGCTCGGGCTGCAGGTGGTCGATCAGCAGGCCGATGAAGTGCAGCTTGACCTGCTGCCAGACATCCATGGCCAGCTGGCTGGCCTCGAAGCGTGCTTCCAGCAGGGCCACGGTTTCGTCCACCCGCTGCTCGTAGAACTCGATGCGCAGGGCCTGCGCGCGCTGCTGGCCCTGCCAGTCGGCGCGCTCGAAGCGCTGCTTGGCGGCGGCGCTGGTGGCGCTGAAGAGCTGGTAGTGGCGGTCAAAGCCGCCGAGCAAGGTCTGCGCGATCTCGAAGGCACGGGCGTCGGTCAGCTTCTGCGGAAACATGGACGGGCGCGCCGGGCTGGGACGAGAGAATCAAAAAGACCGAGACGATGCAGCAAGCCGCCGCCGCGACTCAGGCCGCCGGCTGGAGGCGCGCGGCCTCGTAGCGTTGCTTGACGGCCGCCAGCGCGCGCTGGAAGGCGGGCGCCACCTGATCGGCCGAGGCGGCGGTGATGCGCAGATCCTCCAGCAAGCCGTTGTGCAGGCCGTAGACCCAGCCATGCACGACGATCTCCTGGCCGCGGGCCCAGGCGTCTTGGACCACCGTGGTCTGGCAAGCATTGCGGGCCTGCTCCAGCACATTGAGTTCGCATAGGGCGTTGACTCTCTGCGCAGCGTCGATGCTGTCCAGCCACTCGCTGTGGTGGTTGCGCACGTCCTGCACATGGCGCAGCCAGTTGTCGACCAGGCCGGTGCGCGCATCCAGCAGCGCGGCCTTCACGCCGCCGCAGTTGGAATGGCCGACCACGATGATGTGCTTGACCTTGAGTGCATCCACCGCGAACTGCATGACCGAGAGGCAGTTCAGGTCCGAGTGCACCACGACGTTGGCGACATTGCGGTGCACGAACAGCTCGCCCGGCAGCAGGTTGACCAGCTCATTGGCCGGCACGCGGCTGTCGGCACAGCCGATCCACAGGTATTGCGGTGTCTGCTGCTTGAGCAGGCGCGAGAAGAATCCCGGCTCACGGGTTTCCGTGTCAGCCGCCCATTGCTTGTTGCTGTCCAGCAGTTCTTGAAGTTCGGTACTCATAGGGTTCGCATTCTGGTCTTGTTGCACTGCAGCAAGCTGACATTCTCGCTGCTGAGCCATCGGCAGTGGCTTGAGCCAAGAACAGGCCGGTTCAGCGCTCGTACACAGAGAGGCCGCATGGAGACCATGGGCTCAGGCAGCTCGCCAGCGCTGCAGCAACTCCACACTCACACCCACGCCGCCACAAACCTCCACCAGGGGCCGCTGGAAGCGCGCAAACACCTCGGGATGGGCGCTCAGCGCCGCCAGGGCGGCACCGCAAGCGGGCTCGACCATCACGCGCATGGCATCGGCAAAGCGGGCGCAGGCGGCGGTGGCCTGGGCGTCGCTGACGGTCAGGCTGATCGTGGGGTGAACCTGGGCCAGGCGCAAGGCCTCATCGGCGACCCGGCGCGCACCCAGCGAGGTGGCCACCGAGGTGATGGCCGGCAGTGTGACGGCATGGCCGGCCTGCAGGCTTTGGCTGAAGCTGTCGGCACCGACCGTCTCCACCGCAATCACCGGCACCTGGTGCAGGCCGTGGCGCTGCAAGCCCTGGACGATGCCGCTGTACAAGCCACCGCCGCCGACGGCGGTGACCACGGCGTCGAAGTCCAGGCCTTGATCCCGCACCTCGTCGATGAGGCTGGCGTGGCCCTCGAACAGCAAGGGGTGGTCGAAGGGATGGACGTAGGCGGCGGCGCGCTCCTCGGCCAGGGATGTGGCAAAGCGGTGCGCCTCGTCCCAGACCGCGCCGTGGCGCAGCACCTGGGCGCCGCGTGCCGCGATCATCTCGGCCACGGCGGCGCTGCTGCTTTCCGGCAGCACGATGGTGACGGGCAGGCCCAGCGCACGCGCCGCGTAGGCCGCCGCAAAGCCAGCGTTGCCGCCCGATGCGCAGACGATTTCACGCGCGCCGTTCTGCGCCGCCTGCTGCACCAGTCGCCCCACGCCGCGCAGCTTGAAGCTGCCGCTGGGCTGCAGGGCGTCCATCTTGAGCCAGACCTCGGCTTGGGGGAACAAGCCCGGTGCCGCGCGCAGCAGCGGGGTGTTCAAGTGCAGCGCGTCCAGACGCATCACATGGTCTCGGCGAAGAGTTCACGACCGATCAGCATGCGGCGGATTTCACTGGTGCCCGCCCCGATTTCATACAGCTTGGCATCGCGCCAGAGGCGGCCCAGCGGGTACTCGTTGATGTAGCCGTTGCCGCCGAAGATCTGCACGCCTTCGCCGGCCATCCAGGTGGCTTTCTCGGCCGTCCAGAGGATGACCGAAGCGCAGTCCTTGCGGACCTGGCGCACATGCTCGGCGCCCAGCAGGTCGAGGTTCTTGGCCACGGTGTAGGCAAACGAGCGGCCGGCTTGCAGCACGGTGTACATGTCCGCGACCTTGCCCTGGATCAGCTGGAATTCGCCGATGCTTTGGCCGAACTGCTTACGGTCGTGGATGTAGGGGATCACGTTGTCCATCACGCTTTGCATGATGCCCAGCGGGCCGCCGGTCAGCACGGCGCGCTCGTAGTCCAGGCCCGACATCAGCACCTTGGCGCCACCGTTGACGGCACCCAGCACGTTCTCGGCCGGCACTTCCACGTTCTGGAACACCAGCTCGCCGGTGTGGCTGCCGCGCATGCCCAGCTTGTCGAGCTTTTGCGCGATGGAAAAACCCGGCATGCCTTTTTCGATCAGGAAGGCGGTGACGCCGCGCGCGCCCAGCTCGGGCTCGCTCTTGGCGTAGACGACCAGGGTGTCGGCGTCGGGGCCGTTGGTGATCCACATCTTGCTGCCGTTGAGCAGGTAGTAGCCGCCCTTGTCTTCGGCCTTGAGCTTCATGCTCAGCACGTCGGAGCCGGCACCGGGCTCGCTCATGGCGAGCGCCCCCACATGCTCACCCGTGATCAGCTTGGGCAGGTACTTGGCTTTTTGCGCGGCGTTGCCGTTGCGCTTGATCTGGTTGACGCAGAGGTTGCTGTGCGCGCCGTAGCTCAGGCCCACCGAGGCGCTGGCGCGGCTGATTTCTTCCATGGCGATCATGTGGGCCAGGTAGCCCATGTTCGCGCCGCCGTACTCCTCGCCGACGGTGATGCCCAGCACGCCCAGGTCACCCATCTTGCGCCACAAGTCCATGGGGAACTGGTCGCTGTGATCGATCTCGGCCGCACGCGGCGCGATCTCGGCCTGTGCAAAGTCACGCACGGCGTCACGCAGCGCGTCGATGTCTTCACCAAGTTGGAAATTCAGGCCGGGCAAATTCATGGGTGTCTCCAGGATCTCTCGATGGGGTCAGAGTCATTTTGCTTGGCCCAGCCGGCGCTTGAGAGCGCCTGACCGGGCAGCAGCCGGCCATGGTAAGCCGGGCCCCGAACCGGCACCAGCGCCAGCTCGGACATCGTTTGATTGACGTTTACGTAAACGTTAACCGCATGCAGATTCTAGTCGCCGGATGGCTTGGCCGGTGCACGGCTGGGCAGCAGTTTTTGCACCAGGGGGTGACTGACCTTTTTGTCGGCGGCGATGGCGAAGAACTGCTCCTCCACCCCCTCGCAAGGGCCGACACGCCGCAGCTCATAGCGGGCGGTCAGCTTCTCATGCATCAGCTCGGCGGCCGGGAACACGCCCAGGCCACCGGCGCCAAAGGTGGCCAGCAAGGCGCTGTCTTCAAACTCCCCAGCGATGCGCGGGCGCAGGCCGTGGCGTTCAAACCATTGGTCGATGCGCGGCCGCACCGCCGCATGGTGAATCGGCAGCAGCACCGGCACCTGCGACAGCGAGGCCGGAAAGTTGGCCGAGGCCTGCTCGAACCAGACCTCGGGCGCATACCAGGCCAGAGGCGAGGCGCCGAGCGAATGGCTGTAAACCTTGAGGCTGGGGTTGGGCGGCGCGGGCCGATCGGCCAGCACCACATCGAGGCGGTGCAGGGCCAGGTCGCTGAGCAGGCCTTCGAACTGGTCCTCATGGCAGTAAAGCCGCAGATTGGGCGCGCTGGTCACCGGCATCAAGAGCCGGCGCACGGCCAGCGTGGGTAGGCCGTCCGAAATGCCCACCGCCAGCCGGAGCACCGGCGCGCTGGCGGCATCGCGCACCACGTCTTCCAACTGCTCACCGAGCTGAAAGATGGCATCGGCCTGGCGGAGTGCCGCCTGACCGGCTTCGGTCAGTGCCACGCCGCGGCCGGCCGGTTTGAGCAAGGCGTGGCCGAGGCTGCGTTCCAGCTCGCGCACCTGGCTGCTGACCGTTTGCACGGCCATGCCCAGGCGCTCGGCGCCGCGCGACATGCCGCCCTCCTTGGCCACCACCCAGAAGTAGTACAGATGCTTGTAGCTGAAACCAAGGCTCATGGGCGCGCTCCGACTGACAGGCAATCACTTCTGTTTTTTGTGAACAACTCTGCCGCATTGTCTGCTTTTTAAGAAAACACACGAGCCCTAGTCTGCGAGCTCCTTGTCCCCAAACCGGAGGTCTGCCATGCAAGTGCACTTTGAATCCCGTGATCCCGAGGGCGCGCAGCTGCGCGAACTGGTCATCGAGCGCCTGCGTTTCGCCTTGCGCCGGGTGGATCTGCACCCGGCCAGCGCGCACATCAGCCTGAGCGACACCAACGGCCCGCGCGGCGGCATTGACAAGCGCTGCACCCTGTCCTTGAACACGCAGGGCGCTGGGCATCTGGTGATCCACGCCAGCGCCAGCTCCTGGCGCGCCAGCTTCGAGCTGGCCCTGGCCCGGCTGGCCCGCAACCTGGTTCGAGCCTGGCAGCGCCAGCGCAGCCACCCGCGCAGCAACAGCAAGCGCCACTTGCCCGCACCGTCGGCGGATTGAACGCGCCCCAGGCCACGGCCTGCCGCCCGTCGAAACCTCAAGCTCTCCCAGCCCTTCACACGCAACCCTCTCAAGGAGCCCTCACCATGCGCAGCTACCCCCGCAACAGCCCCGAAGCAGCCGCCCGCATCCTGTCGCTGGCGGCCTTGTCAGACGGCCACCTCTCGCGCGTCGAGATTGACACCATCGCCGGCATCGGCGCCTGCGAGCAACTCGGGCTGAGCCGGGAGCGCATGGAAGAGGTGCTGCACGGCTTCTGCGAGGACCTGCTGGAGGCGGAACGCATGAGCTGGGCCGAGGTCTGCCGGCTCGATGCCAAGACCCTCGGGCAATTGATGGCAGAGGTCGACGACCCCGCGCTGCGCCGCAAGCTGCTCAGCCTGTGCGTGGCCGTGGTCGAGGCCGATCAGCTGATCGCCGACGGCGAGGCCCTGGTGCTGCTGGCCGCGGCAGAACACTGGGGCCTGCATGAACTCCCAGTGCCGCTCGAACGCGAGGCCGCGCACTGACCTGCGCACGGAGGCGACAGAACCGAGGCCCGACCACGGCACCCTGTTACTTCGTTTTTTTCTGAGCAATCCTATTGAATCCTCTTCTTTTTAAAGATGGATTCTTTGCCTAAGCTCAGGGCTCCTACACCACTGCCTGTCTTCAGGAGGTACGCCATGGAAACCACCCACACCCCCTCGTCCACCGCGCTGCGCGAGCTGCCCCTCGTGGCGCAGGGCGCCGGCGCTGCCGACGCGCGCGGTCTGGAGGCCGCGCGCACCAAGGTGCTGCGCAACACCTACGCTTTGCTGGCCATGACGCTGCTGTTCAGCGCCGGCGTGGCCGCCACCAGCGCCAGCCTGCAGCTGCCCGGCCCGGGCCTGCTGCTCAGCCTGGGCCTGAGCTTCGGCCTGCTGTTTGCGGTGCACAAGCTGCAGAACAGCGCCTGGGCGCTGCTGGCGGTGTTCGCCTTGACCGGCTTCCTCGGCTACTCGCTCGGCCCGGTGCTGAATCGCACCCTGGCGCTGGAAGGCGGTGGGCAGATCGTCGCCCTGGCCCTGGCCAGCACCGGCGCCAGCTTCCTGGCCGTATCGGCCTGGGTGCTGGGCAGCAAGCGCGACCTGTCCTTCATGGGCGGCTTTTTGATGGCCGGCATGGTCGTGGCCTTGCTGGCCGGCCTGGCGGCCGTGTTCTTCGAACTGCCGGCGCTGAGCCTGGCCGTGTCGGGCATGGTCGCCCTGCTGTCCATCGGCCTGTTGATGTTCGAGACCAGCCGCATCGTCAATGGTGGCGAAACCAACTACGTGCTGGCCACGGTCAGCCTCTTCAGCGCACTGCTGAGTCTGTTCGGATTCGGCAGCTCGCAGGAGTGACGCGTGACTCGCCGGCCCCGGGCACAGCCACCCTGCCCCTTTCACCTTGATTTGTACTGAAAGACCCAAGACATGACTGAGATCGCCATCGGCATCGCCCTGCTGGCCACCGCCGTGCTCTACGCCGCCGCACACGAGTACTTCTCGGACAACCGGCGCGATGCCAAGCTGCTGGCGAGCTTGGGCGGCGGCGGCGCGCTGGCCAGCCTGAGCCTGGCCCTGCTGTGAGCGCGCCGCCCTGGCGCACAGCCATGCGCCTGCGGCGGGCCGCGGCCCGGGTGCCGAGCGCAGGCTTGTCCCTGCAGGAGCTGGCAGCCCTGCAGGGCTCTGCCGCTCAAGGCTCTCTGCTTTTGTTGCTGGCCGCGCCCTGCCTGCTGCCGGTGCCCGGCGTGGGCACGGTGCTGGGCCTGGGCTTGCTGACCCTGGCCGCCCTGCTCTGGCGTGGCGAATCGGCCGCACTGAGCCTGCCGGCGCGCGTGGCCGGGCTCAATCTGCCTCAGCGCTGGGCCGCGCGCGTGCTGCAACTGCTGTCGCGCTGCCATGGCGCCGCCCAAGGCCTGCTGCGTGAGCGACTGCCGCAACTGACCCCCGCCAGCCATGAGCCGGCGCCGCGCTGGCTGGCGGCCAAGGTCGGCCTGATGGCGCTGCTGATCGTGCTGCCGATTCCTTTCGGCAATGTGCTGCCGGCCCTGGCCTTGATGTTGGCTGGCCTGGCCCTGGCCGCCCGCGACGGCCTGGTGCTGCTGCTCTCCCTGCTGATGGCCGGGCTGGCCACCGCCTTCGGCCTGGCCGTGAGCGTGCTGGGCTGGATCTGGGGCAGCCAGGCGCTCAGCTGGATCTGGCAGCAACTGCCCGGCAGCTGACCAGGCTGAGCGACGCGACCCAGCTGCGCGCGTCTTACTCAGCCCTCTCTCTCCACAACACCAAGAAAGCCACACCCACGCATGCAGAGCTTCCTCGACCCCGCCATCCTGTTTTTCGTCTTCGGGCTGTTCGCCGGTGCGATCAAGTCCAATCTCGAAATCCCGCCGCAGATCTCGCGTTTTCTGTCGCTCTATCTGCTGATGGCCCTGGGGCTCAAAGGAGGTTTTGCACTGGCCAAATCGGGCCTGACGCCGGAAGTCAGCATCAGCCTGGGCCTGGCCCTGCTGCTGGCGGTGCTGGTGCCGGCCATGGGCTATCTGCTGCTGCGCCGCTGGCTATCGGGCTTTGATGCTGCTGCCATTGCAGCGACCTACGGCTCGGTCAGCGCGGTCACCTTCATCACCGCCGTCCAGCATCTGGACAGCCAGGGCATCGCCTTTGGCGGGCATATGGCCGCGGCCATGGCGCTGATGGAATCGCCCGCCATCATCATGGCCGTGCTGCTGGCCAATCTGGTCAGGCGCAAGCAGGGGGCCGGCGCGAGCTCGCCCGGGCCGCTGTCCAAGGTGCTGCACGAGGCCCTGACCGACGGTGCCCAGCTGCTGCTGATCGGCGCCATGCTGGTGGGTCTGATGACCGGTGCGGCGGGCGAGGCGGCGATGAAGCCTTTTGCCGGCGACCTGTTCAAAGGCATGCTGGCCTTCTTCCTGCTGGACATGGGCTTGCTGGCCGCGCGCCATATGGGTGGCCTGCGCCAGCAGCCGCCGCTGCTGATCGTCTACGCCCTCGGTGCGCCGCTGGTGCATGCCGGCATCGCCCTGGGCCTGAGCGCTCTGTGCGGCCTGAGCGCCGGCAACGCCGGTCTGCTGATGGTGCTGGCGGCCAGTGCGTCCTACATCGCCGTCCCGGCCGTGCTGCGCCATGCCATCCCCGAGGCCAACCCCGGCCTCTACTTCGGCATGTCGCTGGGACTGACGTTTCCCTTCAACATCCTGTTCGGCATTCCGCTCTACACAGGCCTAGCCCAGCGCGTGCTGGGCTGAAGGCGATCACAAGAATCGTTCCAGCAGCTTGCGCGAATGACGGTCCAGGGCGAAGCGGTCCTGAATCAGAAACTGCAGGCCATGGCTGCTGGCGATCAGCAGGCGGCCTTCGCCGAGGCGACGGATTTCCTCTTCGGTGCGCAAGATGAAGCTGGCCTCGCCGCGGTCGGTCTCCACCGTCCACTGGCTGGGCGTGGAGAAGGTGGACACGCTCTTCAAGCGCGTCACGCGCGGCATGAAATCGCGGCTGGCCAGCTCGGCCTCCAGCAACTCACGCTCGGCCTGCGGCAGGGCTGAGAGGCGGTCAATCCAGGCCAGCTCATGGCCATCCACACCGACCAGGGACAGGCCCTCGTCGGGCGCCGAGATCGGGTGCGCACGCACCGGCACCACGCCCTCGTGCACCGTGCCTGCGGCATCGGTCAGGATCAGGCGGCCGAAGCTGTCGCGTTCGAGTTTCTGGTACTTGGTTTCGGGGCTGCTGCTCATGGCTCAGGCTCCTGCAGTGTGGGCGGACAGATTGGGCGGGATCATCGACATCTCGTCGGCCCCATCCACACGGCGCGCCTGCGCCTCGTACAGCCGCCAGTAGGCGCCCTTCTTCTCCATCAGCTCGTCGTGCGGGCCGACCTCCACCACCTGGCCGCGGTCCATCACCACCAGGCGGTCGGCCTTGCGCAGGGTGGACAGGCGGTGGGCGATGGCAATCGTGGTGCGGCCTTGCACCAGGTTGTCCAGGGCCTTCTGGATTTCCTTCTCGGTCTCGGTGTCCACCGAGGAGGTGGCTTCGTCCAGGATCAGGATGCGCGGGTCGATCAGCAGGGCGCGGGCGATCGAGATGCGCTGACGTTCGCCGCCACTCAAGCCCTGACCCCGCTCGCCGACCAGGGAGTCGTAGCCCTGGGGCAGGCGCAGGATGAATTCATGGGCATGGGCGGCGCGGGCGGCGGCGACGATCTCTTCGCGCGTCGCGTCGGGCTTGCCGTAGGCGATGTTCTCGGCAATGGTGCCGAAGAACAGGAAGGGCTCCTGCAGCACCAGGCCGATGTGGCGGCGGAAATCGGCCACGGCGATGCGGCGCAGGTCGACGCCATCGACGCGGATGCCGCCTTCGGTCACGTCGTAGAAGCGGCAGATCAGGTTGACCAGGGTGCTCTTGCCCGAGCCCGAGTGGCCGACCAGGCCGATCATCTCGCCCGGCTTGATCTCCAGGCTCAGGCCTCGGATGACGGCGCGGTTGCCGTAGCGGAAGCCGATGTCCTGGATCTGGATCGCGCCCGTCACCCGCTGCAGCGGCACCGGGTTGGCCGGGTCCGGCACATTCGACTGGTGGTCGAGGATGTCGAAGATGCGCTTGGCGCCGGCCGCCGCTTTCTGCGTCACCGAGACGATGCGGCTCATGGAGTCCATGCGGCCGTAGAAGCGGCCGATATAGGCCAGGAAGGAGGTCAGCACACCGACGGTGATGCTGCCACCGGCCACCAGATAGATACCGAAGGCCCAGACCACCAACAAGCCCATTTCGGTCAGCAGAGACACCGTGGGGCCGAACAGGCTCCAGGTTTTGTTGAGCCGGTCATTGACCTTGAGGTTGTTCTGGTTGGCGTCCTTGAAACGGGCGGCTTCGCGCTTTTCCTGGGCAAAGGCCTTGACCACGCGGATGCCCGGGATGGTGTCGGCCAGCACGCTGGTGACCTCGCCCCAGACCCGGTCGATCTTCTCGAAGCCCGTGCGCAGGCGGTCGCGCACCAGGTGGATCATCCAGGCGATGAAGGGCAAGGGCAGCAGGGTCGCCACCGCCAGCGCCGGGCTGATGGACACCATCATCACCGTGATCATCACCAGCATCAGCACGTCGGTGATGAAGTCCAGCGCGTGCAGGGACAGGAAGACGCTGATGCGGTCGGTTTCCGAACCGATGCGGCTCATCAGGTCGCCGGTGCGCTTGTTGCCGAAATACTCGAGCGACAGGCTCAGCAGATGCTCAAAGGTGGCGGTGCGCAGATCGGCGGCAATGCGCTCGGAGGCCAGGGCCAGGATGTAGGTCTTGGCCCAGCCCAGCAGCCAGGACACCAGGCCGGCGCCGAACAGGCCACTCAGGTAGAAAGCCACCAGCCAGGGGTCGATCTTGTGGCCTTGCTGGAAGGGGATCAGCACCTCGTCCATCAGCGGCTGGTACAGATACGGGCCCACCAGGGTGGCGGCCGTGGAGCCCAGCATCAGCAGGAAACCCGCCAGCAGCTGGCCTTGGTAAGGCTTGGCGAAGCGGCTCAGGCGCAAAAGCACCCAGGTGCTGGGCGGTGTGTGCAGCTCGCGGGCGCAGGTGGGGCATTCTTCGCTCTCAGGCGGCAGCGGCGCCTGGCAGCTGGGGCAGAACTCCAGCTCCTCGACCTCGGTCTTGGGCGGCTCGTCGCGCTTCTCAAACGCCTCCTGCCAGCGCTGTGCCTGCAGATTGATCTGCAGGGTGAAGCGCCACTGGGCCAGCCGGCCGCTGGCGTCCACCAGATCCAGGCTGCCGACGCCAGCATGGTCGTGGATGCGCATGGCCAGATCGGGGCGCAGCGCCCACTCCGCCCAGCTCCGCTGGGCCGGGTCGTAAGCCAGCAGCCGCTCGGACGTCAGGACCAGCAGGCCGCGCGCAAAGTGCATGCGGGCGTCCAGGTCAACCTCCAGCTGGGCTTTGACGTTCTCTCCGGGACGCAGTCGCGCGAGCATGGCGGCCCACTCCGGGTGCTGCAGCGCGGGCTGAGAAGAGGAATCGGGGTGAGCGTGATCGTGCATTGTTGTTGGAGCCCGGGGCTGTGCCCGGGGAAAAATGCGGAAGAAGCCCCGGGCCAAAGCTGGATTCTCTCTCACTCAAGCAGCCAGACTGTGGCCGCACCCGGGCGTTGCCCCGAGGAAACGCGCCAGCCCCGCTTCCGGCTGACCGCCGCCCGCTGAGCGCACAATTGCGGCCTGCCGCACACTGCTGCATATCTGCCCCGACAAAAGCATTCGGCCCTGACCCGGCCCGCCATCCATGAGCAAGACCCGCAAAGACGACATCCAGCTGCTGCGCATCAACTACCTGCGTGGCCCGAATATGTGGACCTACCGCCCGGTGCTGGAAGTCTGGCTCGATCTGGGTGAGCTGGAGGAGTTCCCCAGCAATCTGCTGGAAGGTTTCACCCCGCGCCTGACCGCCGCCCTGCCTGCCCTGGTCGAGCACCACTGCGGCGTGGGCGAGCGCGGCGGCTTTTTGCAACGCCTGGAAGAAGGCACCTGGTGCGGCCACATCCTGGAGCACATCGTCATCGAGTTGCTCAATCTGGCCGGCATGCCCACCGGTTTCGGCCAGACCCGTTCGACCAGCCAGCGCGGCGTCTACCGCATGGTGTTCCGCGCCCGGGACGAGAAAGTCGCCCGCAGCGCCCTGGCCGAAGGCCATGCCCTGCTGATGGCCACCATCAACGACGAGCCCTTCGACGTCAACGCCGCCGTCGCCCGCATCCGTGACGAGCTGGATGACTCCTACCTCGGCCCCTCGACGGCCGCCATCGTCGCCGCCGCCACCGACCGCCGCATCCCGCACATCCGCCTGAACGAAGGCAATCTGGTGCAGCTGGGCCACGGCGCCCGCCAGCGCCGCATCTGGACGGCCGAGACCGACATGACCAGCGCGATCGCCGAAGGCATCGCCAGCGACAAGGACCTGACCAAGAACCTGCTCAAGGCCGTGGGCGTGCCCGTGCCCGAGGGCCAGGCGGTCAAGACCCCGGCCGAGGCCTGGGAAGTGGCCCAGGACCTGGGCCTGCCCGTGGTCGTCAAGCCCAGCGACGGCAACCATGGCCGCGGCGTGACCCTGGACCTGCAGACCCAGGCCGATGTCGAAGCCGCCTTCAAGGTGGCCGACGAAGAAGGCTCCGAGGTGCTGGTCGAGCGCTACATCCGCGGCAACGAGCACCGCATCCTGGTCGTCGGCGGCCGGGTGGTGGCCGCCGCGCGCGGTGAGGCCGCCTGGATCACCGGCGACGGCCAGCAGACCGTGCGCCAGCTGGTCGACAGCCAGATCAACACCGACCCCCGCCGCGGCCTGACCGAAGACTTCCCGCTCAACCGCATCACCCTGGGCGAAGACCCGGTGGTGATCCTCGATCTGCAAAGGCAAGGCCTGACCCCCGAGTCGGTGCCGGCCGCCGGCCGCCAGGTGCTGATCCAGCGCAACGGCAATGTCGCCATCGACTGCACGGCCGAGGTCCACCCCGATGTGGCCCATGCCGTGGCCCTGGCCGCCCGCGTGGTCGGCCTGGACATCGCCGGCGTCGACCTGGTCAGCGAAGACATCTCCAAGCCCATGGCCGAGACCGGTGGCGCCATCGTCGAGGTCAATGCCGGCCCGGGCCTGCTGATGCACCTGAAGCCGGCCGCGGGCAGCCCGCAGCCGGTCGGCCAGGCCATCATCGACCACCTGTTCGCCGAAGACGAAACCGGCCGCATCCCGGTGGTTGGCGTGGCCGGCTCGCGCGGCACCCACACCATCAGCCGCCTGGTCGCCTGGCTGCTGCACCTGAACGGCCGCCATGTCGGCCTGGCCTGCCGCGACGGCCTGTTCCTGGGCACGCGCCGGGTCGAGCGCCGCCCCTCCAACCGCTGGG
The DNA here is from genome assembly GCA_002255955.1 of Burkholderiales bacterium PBB2. Classification (GTDB taxonomy): domain Bacteria; phylum Pseudomonadota; class Gammaproteobacteria; order Burkholderiales; family Burkholderiaceae_C; genus Paucibacter_A. Next base: position 187,001 of record NKIM01000003.1, read on the forward strand.
ACGCGGCCCACCGCCTGCTGATGAACCGCGGCGTCGACGCCGTGGTGATCGAGAACAGCGCCGCCAATGTGCTGCGCGACGGCCTGGCCTACGACCGCTGCCAGGTCGGCGTGGTCACCGATATGGGCGGCATCGAAGGCCTGGCCGAATTCGATGTACACAGCGAAGACCAGCTCTACAAGGTGCTGCGCACCCAGGTCGACGTGGTGCTGTCGGAAGGCGCCGCGGTGCTCAATGCCGATGTTGCCCGCCTGCTGGACATGGCCGAGCTCAGCGACGGCGAGGTCGTGCTCTACGCCCTGGACGGCGCGGCCGACAGCCTGAAGGCCCACCGCGAGCAAGGCGGCCGTGCCGTCTTCCTGCAAGGTGGTGCCGCGGTGCTGGCCCAAGGCCACTCGGAAACCGTGGGGGCCAATGTCGACGCCCTGCTGCGCCGCTTTGCCGCCAGCCCGGCCGGCGCCGGCGCCGAGGTCGATGCCGCCACCGTGCTGGCCGCCGTGGCCACGGCCTGGGCGCTGGGCATCCCGCCCGAGCTGATCTCGGCTGGCCTCGACACCTTTGTTCTCGAACTGCAGGCCTGATCTCGGCCTGCGCGACGCTCCCCATACCTTTCCAAGCTCTGGAACACGCACCATGGAAGTTTCCCGCACACGCGCGCTGCGCGGCCCCAATATGTGGAGCCGCCACACGGCCATCGAAGCGGTCGTGCACTGCACGCCGGCCGAGCAGTCGATCGCCGACATGCCCGACTTTGAAGCCCGGCTGCGCGCCCTCTTCCCCAGCATCGGCGCCCTGCGGCCCGCCAGCGCCCAGCGCACGCCCATCACCCTGGCCCATGTGCTGGAGCAGGCCACCCTGGCCCTGCAAGCCCAGGCCGGCTGCCCGGTGACCTTCAGCCACACCCACATCACCTCCGAGCCCGGCAGCTACCAGGTGGTGGTGGAGTACAGCGAGGAAGACGTGGGCCGCATGGCCTTCGAAGCCGCCTGCAAGTTGGTGGAAGCCGCGCGTGACGGCGGCAGCTTCGATGCCGACGCCACCCTCAAAGCCCTGCGCGACCTGGACGAGGACGTGCGCCTCGGCCCCTCGACCGGCTCCATCGTCAACGCCGCCGTGGCCCGCGGTGTGCCCTACCGTCGCCTGACCCAGGGCAGCCTGGTTCAGTTCGGCTGGGGCGCCAAGCAGCGCCGCATCTGGGCCGCCGAAGTGGACGCGACCAGCGCGGTGAGCGAATCGATCGCCCAGGACAAAGACCTCTGCAAGCGCCTGCTGCAATCGGCCGGCGTGCCGGTGCCCACAGGCCGCCCGGTCAGCTCCATCGATGACGCCTGGGAGGCCGCGCTGGAGATCGGCCTGCCCGTGGTCGTCAAGCCGCAAGACGGCAACCAGGGCAAGGGCGTGACCGTCAATGTGGTCACGCGCGAACACATGGAGATTGCCTACAAGGCCGCCGATGAAATCGGTCAGGTCATGGTCGAGAAGTTCCTGCCTGGAAGCGATTACCGCCTGCTGGTGGTGGGCGACAAGCTGGTCGCCGCCGCCCGCCGCGACCCGCCGCATGTCATCGGTGATGGTGTGCTGACGGTCAAGCAACTGGTCGACAAGGTCAATGCCGACCCCAAACGCGGCGATGGCCACGCCACCTCGCTGACCAAGATCCGCTTCGACGACATCGCCGTGGCGCGCCTGACCCAGCAAAACCTGACCCCCGACTCGGTGCCGGAAAAGGGCCAGCGCGTCATCCTGCGCAACAACGCCAATCTGTCCACCGGCGGCACCGCCACCGATGTGACTGATGACGTGCACCCGGACGTGGCCGCGCGCGCCATCGCCGCGGCGCAAGTCGTGGGCCTGCATGTCTGCGGCGTCGATGTGGTGGCCGAAAGCGTGCTGCGGCCGCTGGAAGAGATCAACGGCGGCATCGTCGAAGTGAACGCCGCGCCGGGACTGCGCATGCACCTCTCGCCGTCCTACGGCAAGGGCCGCAATGTCGGCGAGGCCATCATTGCCCACCTTTACGGCCACGGCCACAAGAGCGAAGACGGCCGCATCCCTGTGGTCGCCGTCACTGGTACCAATGGCAAGACCACCACCTCGCGCCTGATCGCCCATCTGTTCGCCACCTGCGGCCTCAAGGTCGGCATGACCAACACCGACGGCGTCTACGTCGATGGCCGCCAGATCGACAGCGGCGATTGCTCCGGCCCCAAGAGCGCTCGCAATGTGCTGATGCACCCCGATGTGGAAGCGGCCGTGTTCGAAACCGCGCGCGGCGGCGTGCTGCGCGAGGGCCTGGGCTTTGACCGCTGCCAAGTGGCTGTCGTCACCAACCTCGGCGCTGGCGACCACCTGGGCATGAACTTCCTCAACACCGTGGAAGAGCTGGCCCTGGTCAAACGCGTGATCGTGCAGAACGTAGCGCCCAACGGCTATGCCGTGCTGAACGCCGCCGACCCCATCGTCGCCAACATGGCCGGCACCTGCCCGGGCCAGATCATCTTCTTCGCCGCCGACCGCCACCACCCGCTGATGGCCACCCACCGCGCACAAGGCAAGCGCTGCGTCTATGTGGACGGAGACCAGCTGGTGGCTGCCCAGGGCAGCTGGCGCGAGAACATCCCGTTGCGCGACATCCCCATCACCCGCGGCGGTGCGATCGGCTTCCAGGTCGAGAACGCCATGGCCTCGGTGGCCGCCGCCTGGGGCGTGGGCCTGGACTGGGACACCATCCGCCGCGGCGTGGCCAGCTTCGCCAATGACGCCGACAACGCGCCCGGCCGCTTCAATGTGATGGACTATCGCGGCGCCACCGTGATTGCCGATTACGGCCACAACGCAGACGCGATGCGCGCCCTGGTGGCCGCGGTCGAGGCCCTGCCGGCCAGCAAGCGCTCGGTCGTGATCAGCGGCGCCGGCGACCGCCGCGACGAGGACATCCGCGAGCAGACCGTCATCCTGGGCGCCGCCTTCGACGAGGTGATCCTGTTCCAGGACGCCTGCCAGCGCGGCCGCGAGGACGGCGAGGTGCTGGCCCTGCTGCGCCAGGGTCTGGAAGGCGCCAGCCGCACCCGCCACATCGACGAGATCCGCGGCGAGTTCATCGCCATCGACGCCGCCCTGGCGCGCCTGCAGCCGGGCGATCTCTGCCTGGTGCTGGTGGATCAAGTGGAAGAAGCCCTGGCCCATTTGGCTCAGCGCATCCAGGCCGGCTGATCAGCGGTTCTCCCCGAAGCAGAAGCCGGCGCGCCACGCGCCGGCTTTTTTCTGCCCGACGCACATCTTCCACGCGTATGCTGCGCGCATGCGCATCTCGGACACCCTGCACATGACGGTTTATTCCGGCGGACTCTCATGACGGCCGCGCTGCGCCATCTGGTCCTGGTTCTGGGCGACCAGCTCAACAGCGATGCATCGGCCTTTGATGGCTTCGACCCGACGCAAGACGCCGTCTGGATGGCCGAGGTGCGCGAGGAGTCGACCCATGTCTGGTCCTCGAAACCGCGCACGGTGATGTTTCTGGCGGCCATGCGCCACTTCGCCCTGGCCTTGCGCCGCCTGGGTCGCCCTCTGCACTACCGCTGGCTCGACGACCCCGACAACCAGGGCAGCCTGGCCGGCGAGCTGCGCGCCGCCATCGCCCGACTGCAACCGCAGCGCCTGATCCTGACTGCGCCGGGCGACTGGCGTGTGCTGCAAGCCCTGCGCGCCGTGGCGGCCGAGGCTGGCCTGCCGCTGGAGCTGCGCGACGACCGGCATTTCTTCAGCACCGTGCGAGAGTTCGCCGCCCACGCCAAAGGGCGCAGCAGCCTGCGCCTGGAGTACTTCTACCGCGAGCTGCGGCAGAAGCACGGCGTGCTGATGGAAGACGACGGCCGCCGCCCGCTGGGCGGGCAGTGGAACTTCGATGCCGAGAACCGCGAAGCCTTCGGCGCCGCCGGTCCCGGCTTTCTGCCGGCCCGCAGCCAGTTCCCCCCCGATGCCCTGACGCGCGAGGTGATCGCCCTGGTCCAGCGCCAGCTGCCCGATCACCCGGGCCGGCTGGACAGCTTTGCCTGGCCGGTCACCCGCGAGCAGGCCTTGCAGGCGCTGGGCGAGTTCCTCAGCGAGCGCCTGCCCCTGTTCGGCCGATTCCAGGATGCGATGTGGCCCGAGGAGCCCTGGCTCTACCACTCCCACCTGGCTGCCGCCCTCAACCTCAAGTTGCTGAACCCGCGCGAGGTGGTGGCTGCGGCCGAGGCCGAGTTCCGCGCCGGGCGCGCACCACTGGCCTGTGTGGAGGGTTTCATCCGCCAGATCCTGGGCTGGCGAGAGTATGTGCGCGGCGTCTACTGGACGCAGATGCCGGGCTATCTGGAGCACAACAGCCTGCGGGCCAAGCAAGACCTGCCCGCCTGGTACTGGACCGGCGAGACCGAGATGGTCTGCCTCAGCGCCGCCCTGCGCCAGACCCTGGACCATGGCTATGCCCACCACATCCAACGCCTGATGGTGACCGGCCTGTACGCCCTGCTCTACGGCGTGGCGCCAGCGCAAATCCATGCCTGGTACCTGGCCGTGTATGTCGACGCCGTGGAGTGGGTGGAACTGCCCAACACCCTGGGCATGAGCCAGTTCGTCGATGGCGGCCTGCTGGCCAGCAAGCCCTACATCGCCAGCGGCAAGTACATCCAGCGCATGAGCAGCGGCAGCTACTGCCGGCGCTGCCCCTACGACCCGGCCGAGCGCCTGGGCGAGCGCGCCTGCCCCTTCACCACCTTGTACTGGGACTTTCTGATTCGCCACGAAACCCTGCTGGCCGCCAACCCGCGCATGGTCATGCAGGTGCGCAATGCCAGCCGTCTCAGCGAAGACGAGCGTGCGGCCATCCAGCAGCAGGCAGCCGCCCTGCGGTCTGCCCAGGGGCGCGCCTGCCCATCGACCGGCGCGCCCGGCTCAGTCTCTGAGCCCTGACGCCACAGCTCGACAGATCGGCATTGCCGCCACGCCTGCACTTGAGTTACCGTCCGGCCATGCGCTTGGCGCCGCCGCTTCCGGCCCCACCGGACCGCTCTCAATGAAAAAGATCCTGATCGTTGACGACAACCCCGACATCCGGGCCCTGCTGCACGCCACGCTGGATCTGGCGCAGAGCTTCGAAATCCACGAGACCTCCAACGGCGTCGCCGCGGTCGAGCTGGCGCGCAGCCTCAAGCCCGATCTGGTGCTGATGGACATCATGATGCCGGGCGAGTTCGACGGGCTGGAGGCCTGCCGCCGCATCAAACAGCTGAGCCTGGACCACGGCCAGCCGCCCAAGGTGCTGCTGGTCAGCGCCAAGCCGCGCGATCAGGTGCGTCAGCAGCTGGAGGACGTCGGGGCCGATGAATTCATGGCCAAGCCTTTCGGGCCGGCCCAGCTGGTGGCCTGCATCATGGCCTTGTTCCAACCCAAGAACTGACGACCGGCCGCAGGCCGCGGGCCTGCCTGCGCGCACCCTGCTTCAACTCACCACTTGCAGCCGTTCTTGCGCACCGCATCGGCGGCCAGCGGGATCACGGCCAGCAAGCCCAGCTGCTCGCCGTAGGCCTTGCGGCAGTCCTTCTTGCCGGCCGCCTCCATGCTTTCCTCCAGCTTGGATTTGCGCTCGGGCGGCGGGGGCACCATGTTCAGCAAGCCCGAGCTGCTGCGCGAAGGCAGCGCGCCACCACGCATATCGCGCGGCAGACTGAGGTTGAGTCGCGGTGCGTCGGCCGGTGTGGACGCCGGTGTAGCCACATCGTGACCCAGCTGCGCGCCGGCATCGGGCGCGCCCTGTCCGGGGCGGCTGGAAGCCGCGGGGGTGGCCGCGCTACCGGGCGCGGCGCTGCCGCCGTTCGAGGGCGCCGACGGCGCCTGGACCGGGTTGTTCGGGCTGCTGCTGGGTTTGGCCTGGGTTTGTGCGCCGGCATCCGGGCTGCGGGCGGGGATGCTCTCGGCCGACTGCGGGCTGGGCTTGCCCGACGACGCGGTGGCAGCGGCCTCGGCCTTGGAATCGCTGATCGCCGTGCTGGGCACGCTGCCGAGCGTGGATTGGCTCAGCGGGGCCACCGGCAGCTGCGGCAAGGCGGCCGCTGCCTCCGCCGGCGCAGGCTGGGCCGGCAGGGGCGTCAAGGCTTCGGACTTGGGCAGCGGCGTCAGCGCCGGCCGGCTGGGCACGGCCAGTTGGCGCTCGCGAATCGGCGCTGTCACCGGCTCGAAGGCCGGCAGGGGCTGCACAGCTTGGGCCGGGTTCGGCAAGGCCTTGGCGGCGCTCACATCCTGCGGCGCGGCGCGGCTCAAGCTGCTGCTGGCGGCCGGCAGGCTGCGCGTCTGCACCGGCGGCACATAGGCCACTGGCGCCTGAGCCGGCAGATTGGCGATCGCCGCAGGTGCCGCGCTGCTCAGCGGGATGGTCTCGGGGCGCGCCCGGCTCACCGGTGCTGCGGCGTCGGGCAGCCGAGCCAGGACGCGGGGCGTCAAGGGCTCAGGCAAGGGAATGGGCTCGGTCGTGGGCAGGGCCATTGGCTCCGGCAGGGGTTCGGCCCGAGGGGTCGGCGATGGCGATGGCGATGGGGTTGGCAAAGTGGTCGCCGTGCTCGCCTCCACCGGGCGGGCCTGATCCTGACCGCTTTGCTCCACCGGCTGCGTGGCCGGCGTCGGGTTCCAATTGCCCAGGCGCGCGGCGCCGGGGCCGGCCTCGCGCGGCAGCTCGGGCCGCACGCTGCCGCCGTGGCGGGTCTGGCGGGCCTGGCCCACCGGGCCGGTCTGCTGCGGCGCGGTGGCACCGGGCTCGCCCGAACCGGCTTCCAGGCGCGGGCCGCGCAAGGTGACATTGATGCGGCCCCAGACACCCTCGCCCTCGCGGGCCGTGCCGCCCTGGGTGTTGCCGAAGACCAGCACCAGCAAGACATGCAAGAGCAGGGCCAGGGTCAGGCATTGCTGCATGCGCGTGGGCGGCGGCCGCCGCTCCAACCAGGCCGCCATGGCCGAGGCGCCGGTCTTGCGGGCCGGGGCGCTCACGGAGGCAAAGGCGGGGAATCTCAGCATGGGCGAGGAGGCAGGCGGACAGGCAAGCAAGCGATCGGTCGGCCGGGCATTCCCGGCCCGACAGGGCAGGCTGAAATGTAGCGCGCCGGGCCCGGGTGCCACCTGGGGCCTGCCCGCAGTGCGCGGCAGCCGCACTTCGTGAGCGAAGTCACGAAATCGGGAAAACCTGGCCCGCAGACATGGGCTGGCGCGCCGGCCGGGCGAGGACTAAGCTGCGTTCATCGCCTGGCCTCTCGCTGTGCATTGCAGCGGCGCCAGTTTTGCACCCGCCCATTGCAAGGAATCGCCATGAAAACCACCCTGCTCGCCCTCAGCCTGATCAGCCTCAGCGCCCTCTCGCACGCCGCCGCGGCGCCGCAAGACAGCCCCGAAGGCCAGGCCCTGCGCAACGAATGCGCGCAGAAGTACAGCGCGGGCTACGCCACCCGTGACGCCGCGGCCAAGTCGGACACCGACGAGTACGTCTTCGTCTATCACAAGGGCCAGTACAAGGGCGAGCATGTCGCCGGCCAAGCCCTCGATTGCACCGAGCGCCAGTACGCCGCCTACCTGAACACCGTGGACCCGACCCGCGTGATGGAGGCCTACCCGACCGCTGCCGGCCGCCCCAGCATCAAGGCGCCGCGCCTGCCGCGCACGCCTTCGGTCGGCAAGTGACGGACTGACACGCGATCAAAGACAGCCCGGCGGCGCGGCCGGGCTCGGTTCGCCGTAGCGCAGCTGCGCCAGCGGCGCTTGGCCGGCCACGGCAGCAGAGGGCCGCAGCACAAAGAGATGCTGGTAACTGCTCTCGCACAGATCTGCCAGCAGCGGCCCGCCCAGGGCTGCGATCAAGGCCGGCACCGTGTTGCTGTGACCGACGATCAAGAGCGCCCCACCCTGCTGTCCCTGGGCCAAGGCCACGATCTCCTGGATGTGCGCCGCGCCTTCACCGCGCCGGGCTGCCACCACTTGGGCTTGCACGCGAAGCTCCTGCGCCAGCGGCGCCGCCGTCTCGCGGGTGCGCCGGAACTGACTGATGATGATGGCCTGAACACCAGCGCCGGCCAAGGCTTGAGCCAAGGCCTGGGCCCGGGCTTCGCCGGCCGGCGTCAACCCCGGGTCGGCCGCAGGCTCGGCAGCCCGCTCGGCATGACGCACCAGAAACACCAGCTCGGGCATGGCCTGGGCCGGCAGCACAGCGGCCAGCAGGAGGGCCGCCGACCAGAGGGGATGTAGTTTCACAGGTACCTTCTCGCACGATGACGGGGCGGGCCAGTATCGCGCCCCCGCCGCTCAGTTCCAGTAGCCGCGCCGGTCGTAGGCGTCGTGCAGGCGCTGCTCGTAGTCGCGCGGGATGTCCTGCTCAGACTGATACGCCGGGCTGTGCTTGACCTGGGCCCGGGTCAGCGAGGTGTAAACCTGGCGGTCGGCCCAGTCGATGCTGTCGATCCAGCGCGTGGACAGCAGCACCTTCTTGCCACCCGGCCACCAGTTGCGCGTGTCCACCACCAGATAGCGGATGGCCCAAGAGACCGAGTCGAAGATGAAATCGCTGACATGGCCGATGCTGTCATCGCTGGCCTGGATGTCGTAGCCAGTGACTTCCAGGCTGCTGCGCAGATGCTGGTCTTCCGTGGGCGTGTGACGGGCGCGCAGCTCGGCCTCGCGCTCGCTCTCAGGCCCCAGCGGCAAGGCGGGAGGCCAGAGCGGCAGGGCCTCCATGCCCCAGAGCGCCGAACCGCCCCAGTAGGCGGGCAAGGCGTAGTAGCCCAGGTAGTCGCGCTCGTGCTGGCGAGACACCGGCAGATGGGTGTCAACCGGCGGGCTCAGCTCCACCTGGCGCCGCGTCAGCGACACATCGATCAGGGCACCACTGCCCAGCGGCTGCACCACCGCATGGGGCGAGATCAGCACCTCGCGGCCCGACAGCCAGTTTCCGGTGTTGACCACCAGGTAGCGGATGGTCCAGGCCTCATCGTCAAAGTAGGCCTGACGAACGTCGCCAATGGCGCCATCCCGGGCCATCACGGCTGCCCCCTGCAAATGCTTCAAGCTGCTGAACATGGCACAGGCCCTTTCGCACACAAAGCCAAGAGCCGCCGCGGGCGCTGGATCAGCAGCCGCGACGGAGCTGGGCTCAGGCTAGCGCCTGGTGAGCGAGGACTCGGTGCGCTGGCGCACAGGCCCGGTGCCGGCTCACCGGGGCGGCTGCACCGCGCCGCCGGTGGAGCGGGCCACGAACACCGCCAGGGCCTCGATGTCCGCTGCGCTGAGCTTGTCGGCAAAGCTGGGCATGGCGCCCAAGCCGGCGCGCAAGACCTTGCGCACCCGCTCGGCATCGGGCTTGAGCTCATCGAGCACCGGCCCGACTTGGCCTTCCGAGCCAGCCGCCGCCAGCGTGTGGCAGACGGCGCAGGCCGGCTGGGTCTGGGTGAACAAGGCCTTGCCGCGGGCCAGCTGCTGCGGCTCGTCAGCCGCCAGCGCGAGCGGCATGGCGGCCAGGCCGCCGATCAAGCCAAGCCAGACGCGCAACTCAAACCACCGTGATGGTGACGGCATGGTCGCGCCAGCTGTTGTTGTTGTAGCCGCTGAGGTTCTCCTCGCGCAGCTCGGCCTGCACATGGCCCTGAGCGTCGGTGGCGCGGCTGGCCAGGGTGTAGCTGCCCGCAGGCAGGCGCACCGACAGCACGAACTGGCGCCAGGCAAAGCGGCCCAGATCGGGGCCGACCAGGCGGGCGGGATACCAGTTCTTGCCGCCGTCCACCGAGACCTCGACACCCTTGATCGCCTGCGTGCCGCCAAAGGCCACGCCGTGGATTTGCACCAGGCCTTCCTTGACCGGGCCGGTTTCGGGCAGCGGGCCGTTGATCCAGGACTTGACACCCATCTCCAGCACCGAGGGCTGGTCCGGCGCCGCCTTGGCGCCGGCCGGCGTCATGCGGTAGCCGTGCGACATGATGCGGGCCTTGGACTCCTGGGCCGTGAAAGCCAGGCTCTTGACGTACTTGATGTTGTTCACGCCTTGGTAGCCCGGCACGATCAGGCGCAGCGGGCCGCCGTGGGCCAGGCTCAAGGGCTCCCCGTTCATTTCCCAGGCCAGCAGCGCGTCCTCGAGCGCCTTGATGGGCACCGAGCGCTCGACGATGACCGAGGCCGGGTCCACGCCCTCAGGCAGCTTTTCACCCCCGGTGCCGGTGATGTAGAGCATGCCGTCGGCCAGGCCGCCGAGCGCCGTCACCACATGGCGCAGCGGCACACCGCTCCACAGCACGCAGCCGGCCGCACCGACCGTCCAGGGCGTGCCGCTGGGCTTGCTGGGGAAGAAGCCGCGGCCATTGCCCGAGCATTGGATGACGGTGGCCACGGTTTCCAGGCCCAGGGTCTTGAGCTCGGCCAGACGCAGGCTGCGCGGGTTCTTGACGCCCTCGACCGACAGGGTCCAGGCCTCGCGGTCGTCCAAGATGGCCGCGTCTGGTGCGGGCAGGTTGTTGCGAACGTAGAGCTGCGAGGCCGGCGTGATGACGCTGGTGCCGAAGGCCGAGCGACGCGTTTCCAGCGTGCTGCTGCTGTGCTGGATCAGCTGGGCGGCGTTCTTCCACGCGGCATAGGCCGGCAAGGGCTTGGCGGCAGCCGCAGCAGCGGGTGCGGCCGCCGCAGTCTGGGCCGCAGCCGGACCCATCCAGCTGCCCAGGCCGGCGGCGCCGAGGGCCGAGGCGGTGCCGGTCAGCCATTGGCGGCGGGCATGGAGGGGGGCGGAGGGGTTCTTCTTCATGCTCATGCGATCGTCTCCCGGGGGTGCGTTTTTGGAGGGAAGTTGGGGCTAAAGAACAGACTCTGAAATGAAAACTCGAAACCGGTGCATCTTTCGTCTTGCAAGCGCGCCATTCTGGGGGCTGGCGCTTGTGTTGCCGCTCAGGATATAGCCCTAGAGGGCGACGCGCGCCCATTCTGCATTCGACTCTGTGACGACATGAAATACGGGCACACTTCAGCCTGCGGGCCACCGAGCCCATGGTCAGGACATTGCCATCGGGAGGGGCAATGCGCCACTTGCGGTCTGATCCGGGCCCAGATGCCGGACGGGCATGTTTTCGAGAGAACCACCCGATGTCGAAGAAGAATTCGCTTGCAATCATGGTGCGCAGCAGCTTGCTGCTGGGCCTGTGTGCCCACGGTGTCGTCCAGGCCGGCCTGAGCGCCGTCGTGGCCGTGGAACCCACCGCCCGCAAGGCCAGCTACAGCATCCACTACAGCGCCCTGGACGCTGCCCTCAGCCGCGCCGCCGCCCAGCCGGTGTCGGCCTCGGCCAGCGAAGACATGGCCGATGTCATGCGCGCGACTCGCAGCGCCGGCTTTGACATCTTCATCGGCCCGGCCCAGGTGGCGGCCTCGGCCCTGCACCGCGGCTATGAGCTGGTCGGCGCCACTCAGGCGTCCGAGCCTTTTTTGCTGGTGGTGCGCAAGGAGGTGAGCGACATTCCGGGCCTCAAGACCCGGCGCATCTACCTGCCGCAGCAGGATTCGATCTACACCTATATGGCCCGCGGCCTGCTCAACCAGGGCGGCCTGTCCATGCAGGACATGAAGGTGGCGCACGAGCGCTTTCCGCAAGCGGGCCTGACGGCTCTGATGCTGGGCGCGGCCGACGCCACCGTGGTGACGGCCAGCGAATGGAATGAATGGTCGGCGCAGAACCCGCAGATCGGCCGCGTGCTGGCCAAGACCGAGGGCGTGCCGGCCGGCCTGAGCGTGGTGCTCAAGAAAGACCTGCCCGCCGATGTGCGCGGCCGGCTGAGCAGCTTCTTCAACGCGCCGCCCGCCGCCGTGGGCCTGCCAGCCACCAAGTTCAAGCCGGAGGGCAGCGAGTACAAGCGCGTCTCGGAGCTGGGCCTGTTCACGCCCACCAGCCTGCCCGGCGTGACCCGTGTCAGCGCGCGCGAGGCGCAGAAGCTGCAGGGCCAGGGTGCCCTGCTGGTGGACACACGCACCGAGAAGGAGTTCCAGGCCCGCCACATCCCCGGTGCGGTCTGGGCGCCCTACATCGAGAAAAGCCTGAAGGACATTGCCTTCAATGCGGCGCAAGATGACTTCAGCGCCCTGGCCAAGGTGGACAAGCTGGACGTCAACCGCGCGGTCATCTTTGCCTGCAATGGCGCGGAATGCTGGAAGTCGTACAAGGCGGCCCGCGTGGCGCAGCAAAAAGGCTTCAAGAAGGTGCACTGGCTGCGCGGTGGCCTGCCCGAATGGGAGGCCGAAGGCCTGCCGGTGCAGAACGCAGCGCCCTGAAGGGCCGCCGGCCACGCTGCTCAGTCAAGGCCGTAGCGGCGCCGGATCTCGCGCAGCACGCCGCGCGCTTCCAGCCGGCCCAGCGCCTGATCGAGCAGCTGGGCTTCCGCCTCGCTGACGCTTTTCTCGCTCAGCATGAAGGCCACCGGCGCCCGCACCGTGCCAAAGGGCATGAGTTGCAGCACCATATCCTGCTGCCGGGCCAGGTCCAGCAGCGAGGCGACATCGCCGAGGATCAGCGGTGCGCGCTGGCGCTGCAGCATGGCCACACCCTTGCCGTGGGTCTCGAACAGTTCCAGCAAGCCCGCCTCACGCAAAGGCGCGCGCCAGGGCTCGAAGTCGGGCCCCAGACGCCCGGCATTGAGCACCAGCAAAGGCGTGCGCGTGCGCAGCACATCCTCGAAGCTGCTCAAGCGCGCCGCCGGCGCCGGCAGCTCACGGCCTTGCAGGCTGCGCAGGGCCAAGACGCCCAGCACCTCGTCGCGGTAGGTGCGGGTGTAGCGCGCGCCCGGCGCCGGTGGATTCTTGGGCGTGGCGGCCAGGATCAGATCGATCTCGCCCTCTTGCAGCTGCAAGAGCCGGCGGCGACGCGGCAGTGGGTCCACCCATTGCAGGCGACAGCCGGTTTCGTTCATCAGCGCCTGCAGGATTTCAAAGTCCAGGCCGCTGTGCTGACCGCTCTCATGGTTGACCAGATAAGGCGGCCAGCTCGCTCGGGTGATGCGCAGGGCGTGCCGGCAGCCCGCAGCCCATGCCGAGCTCATGGCCAGCAACATCGGCATCAGCAGCAGCAGACACAGCGCCGCCGAACGGCGATGAGGGTGGGATGGAGCGAGACAGTTCACGAGCGGAGCGACCGGCATCAGAAACGCTGCGCGTGCGGCCAGCGATGCCTGGACCATAACGCAAAGCCGCCCGAACCGGGCTGGGCGCAGACCCCTATCTGAAATAGCGCTGCTGCAGCCGGGCGACGCTGCCGTCGGCCACCAGCTGCTGGTAGGCATGCAACCAGCGCTCAGCCTCAGCCTCGCTCACATGCAGGGAGCCAGCCATGTAGAGATCGGCCTCGCCGAGATGCACAAAGGTTCTGAAAGCGCTTCGGGCATAACCGTTCAATTCGATGGCGGCCTGGATCATGGGCGCACCGGCGTAAATCGCGTCCAGCATGTCGCCACGCAACATGCGCAAGAGGTCTTTGTAGTCCTTGGCCTCGATGATCTGGCTGAAGCGCTCGGCCTGCAGGTTCTTGATGATGGGGGACCCTCGGAGCACACCGATCCGGCGGCTGCGCAAGGCCTCCAGGTCCAGGGCTCGGCCACCCGCGCGGCCGATCAACGTGTAGCTGACATGCATGAGCAGGATCAGCCAGCGGAACTTGTGCTCTCGGTCCGGCGTGCGCGCCAGCGGAAACACGCCCAGGGCCTCGCCCGCCTCGGTCATGCGCACCGCGCGCGCCCAGGGGAAGAACTGCACCGCATCGCGCCGGCCCAGGCGCTCGGCCATCAGCTGCGCCAGCTCATAGGCATAGCCTTGGGGGCCCTCACTGCCCTGCCAGGCAAACGGTGGCAGGTCACCGGCCACCCAGCGAAGCGCCGAGGTGGAGTCCGGTTCTGAAGGCCGCGCCGGAGCGCTTCGGGCCGTGCTCACACTGCCAGAGGCCAAGGCGGCCCAGGCACACAGCTGTCGTCGGAATCTTGAAAACGCGCGCGGGTCCATCGTTGCAGCGGGCGAACCCTCGGCAGGCGCCGGTCTCGCCGTCAAAGCGGGTGTTGTCTCGTCCTGGCGGCCTGTCCCGGCGGCTCAGGTGGGGTGGGTCCCTGCGGGTCAAATCACTGTAGCACCGCCGCGTGCGAGCACCGCCCCCTGAAACAGGGGCAGCAAGGGGATGGACGAATGCGCCTCGCGACGACCACGGTGCAGCCTAGCTGCCGCGCACCGGCTGGCCAGGCGCGGAGCTTGGGCGAGATGCAGCGGACGCTGGGGGCTGCGGCTGAGCCTCACTGGCAGATCGCGCAGGAGCGCTGGCACTCGCAGAGGCCCCGGCTTGCACGGCGCCACCCCGTGTGGGGCCGTTGCTGTCTTTCGCTTCAGCACCCGCGCTGTAGGCCGCAATCAGCATGGCAAAAAGCAGGGTCAGCACCGACAAGGCGGACAGGGCGATGAGTGCCTGTGTCTTGCGATAACCCGGGCCGCCATGCCCGCCCTTGAGATGAGGCGGCCGACCCGGCATCCCGGGCCAGAACCACTGCGCATCCAGGAAGCTGCGACGGCTCATCAAGTGGCTGTAGGACACATGGTCGTGCAGGATCCGGGCATGCAGGGCGAACCAGAACAGAAGCAAGAACAGCGAAGATCCGACGATGCCCCACAGCTTGACGCCCCAGCTGAGTTTCTCGCTGCCCAGCAAGCTGATACCGCTCGCGAACAGCAAACCGACCACAGTGAAGAACAAGCCCGCCATGGACGCCTCGGTGGCCCGCAGGGCGCGCATCTCGGAACCCAGCTCCAGGTAGAGATCACTCAACCTCGCCTGTCGCTCCGGGCTCAAGTCGGCCGGCATCGCCGGAGGTTCCGGGATGTCCGGCTTCGACAAACCCAGGCGTTTGTCCAGAAAACAAAGAATGGCTTCCATCATGATTCCCCCCAGTTCGGCGCGCTGGCCTTGTGTGTGCTGCGATGGCCCGCATCGCTTGGTCATCTCGAGAGCAAGGTTCGCCTTGCCGCCTTCAGTCTTGTCCATCATCCCAGCGCCAGGCCCGCCACGCCCAGCGCAATCGCTGCAGCACCCAGCAGGCGCAGCCAGCGGTCGCCTTCGCCCAACAGGCTGCCACCCGCCAGGGCGGCGAACAGCATGGACACCTCGCGCGCCGGCGCCACATGGCTCAGCGGCGCCAGCTGCATGGCGTAGAGCACCATGATGTAGCTGGTCGGGCCCAGCACGGCGATGGCCAGCGCAGCCTTCCACTGCGCCCGCCAGACCGCTTTGAACCGCGCCGGATCGCGCAGCGCGAACGGCCCCATCACCGGGATGCGCAAGACATTGCCGACGTAGTCGACCAGGATGGGCGAGATCAGCAGCACCTTGACCGCGTACCCATCGATCACGGTGTAGGTGGCAATGAACACCCCGGTCAGCGCGCCCCAGAACAGGCCACGATGCAGGCGCTGGCGCACAAAGGCGCGCGACTCGCTCAAGGCCCCGGCCTCGCCTCGCCCCAGCAACTGGCGCAGCAGGCCTGGCCCGCCAGCGATCAAAAACACACCCGCCACCACGGACAGCGCGCCGGCTGCACCCAACCAGCTCAGGCTCTCGCCGAGCACGAACACGGCGGCCACCGAGCTCAGCAGCGGCCCGCTGCCGCGCGCCAGCGGATAAACGACCGTCAAATCCGCCACCGCATAGCCATGCAGCAGGCAGCGGAAGTACAGCACATGCACGGCCGCGCTGACAACCAGCACCACCCACTCCAGCCAGCCCCACGCGGCCACGCCCTGGATGCCTGTCCAAGCCACCACCGGCGCCCAGACCAGGCCGACCAGGATGGAGCTCATCAGCACAAACTCATTGCCGCCCCCACCGCTGCGTTTGGCGATCAGGTTCCAGCTGGCGTGGCACACAGCGGCCGCCAGAACCAAGGCAAGGGCAAGAGGACTCATAGCAAGGAGGGCAGGAGAAAGGAACGTCGGTCAACCGCAAAGAACACGGCGCAGGCCGAAACCCTCCATTGTGCGTTCGACAGCGAACAGACCGCTGCGGCAGCAAGATCTACAAACCAAGGTGGCGGCGCCCCTGCTGTGCCGCCGCCCACTCAAGGCCTGCCATGAACAACACACACTCCGCACTCCCCAGCCGTCCCCTGGCCCGCCGCAGCGCGCTGCGCCTCAGCGGCCTACTGCTGACGGCCAGCTTCAGCCTGCTGCCACTGCTGATCGCCGGCCCCGCATCGGCCGCCACGGCCGAAGACCTGAACAAGGACGCTCAACAAGCCCTGGCCGCGCTCTACAAGAGCAACCCGGTGGCGGAGACCATCTCCAAAAAGGCGCGCGCCGTGCTGGTCTTTCCCAAGATCGTCAAGGCCGGCCTGGTCTTTGGCGGCAGCTATGGCGAAGGCGTGCTGATGAAGAACGGCGCCGTCAGCGAGTACTACAACTCGGTGTCTGCCTCCTGGGGTTGGCAAGCCGGCGCCGAGTCGTATGCCTATGTCGTGTTCCTGATGAGCGACAAGGCCGTTCGCTATCTGGCCAAGTCCAATGGCTGGGAATTCGGCGTCGGCCCCAGCCTGGTGCTGGTCAACGAAGGTGTTGCCAAGAACCTGAGCACCTCCACCCTGAAGGACGATGCCTATGCCTTCATCACCGACCAGCAAGGCCTGATGGCCAGCCTCAGCATCGAAGGCACCAAGATCAGCCGCATCAAGCGCTGAACTAATTGGGACGAGCTGACGCAGCTCACGGCACAAAGCGGAACCTCGATGGCAAGGCTTTCGCGCTGCGGTGGCGTGCTCCACCGTCGAGGGGCACATCGATCGCGATGCAAGCGCCCTGCAGTTCGGGCCGCTGCCGGGCGATTTGCGAAGGGCTGAGCAGCGCAGCGGCTCGGGGCGCGCGCGTACCGGCGCGCTTCAAGAACTGACTCGGCGCGTCTGTCTGAACGGAACGAACGCAGTGAGTGAAGTGAGGTCATTGGCTTCTGCGCCAGCCCCGAGGCGCGAGCAGCGCAAGGCAGTCGGCCCGCCAGGGTCGAACCCGGAACCATGAGCCCAGCGGCGGCCCGGACTGCAGGGCCTCACGAGGGAGAACACGAAGGCTGTTCTGTGCCGAGAACTGACCTTCACGTCAATTCACGGACTCACGCCCGCCTCCGGCAAGCTGTACTCGAAACGATAGCTGTGCGCACCGCCCGGGGCGATGTCGATGACCATGCGGCCGCTTAGGCCCGTCAAGCCCTCGGTGCCAGAGTCGGGCACCACGGTGATGCCTTGCGTGGGCGCACCGCGGTTCATGGTGGAGCTGTGCTGCAGCACAAAGCTGCCAGCGCGGCCGTCCAGCGTGCCCTGCACCCGCTCCATGGCCACGTAACCGGCCGAGCCACTGACGGCACTGCGGAAGGCGAGCATCTCGCCGGTGCTGCTGGCTTCCAGTGCACCGTGGAAGCGTTTGTCTAGCGACATGCGGCCCAGGCCGCTGCCGGCGGCCACCGCGCTCATGTCCTGCGGGGCGAGCTTCACCTCAAAAGGGCCGCTGACTTGGTGGCTGAAATTGCTGCTGTCGCTCATGGCGCGCTCCGTTTGAATGGCGGGTTGGGCGGGATGGGTTTGCGCGAGCATCGGGCTGCTGCCCGAGGCCAGTGCCGCAGCCCAGAGGATAGAGATGAAGAGGCGAGGAGGCTTCATGGCAAGATGAACTTTCTTGAAAGCTGTTTCGGTGCGGATCCATCCGGCCTCCATTGAACCCGCCATGCCCCAGGACCGGATTGGAAAAACACGACAAGCTGCGCTGCGTCCGCTGAGCACTGCGCCGCGTGGCGTGCTGCACCGGCTGCCGCTTGGCGAGTTCGAACATCAACGCCTGGCGCCGCCCGAGGACCTGGCCGATTGGATCGAACATGTGTGGCGTGTGCGCTGGAATCTTGAAGGCCTGGCGCCGCAGCTGCAAGAGACCCTGCCCCACCCCAATATTCATCTGGTCCTGGAACCCGGTGCCGCGGCCGTCTGGGGCGTGCACAGCCGGCGCTGGTCGCGCGAGCTGGCCGGGCGTTCGCAGGCCTTGGGCATCAAATTTCGGCCCGGCGCTTTCCGCCCTTGGCTGGGCGGCCCAGTGTCGGCCTTGAGCGACCGCTCGCTGCCGCTGCAGGACCTGTTCGGGCCTGAGGCCCGGGGCTTGAACGCGGCTCTGGAGATCGCTGGCCTGAGCGAAGCTGCCTCACCCCTCCTGGACTTTCTGCGCGCCCGCCTGCCCGAGCCCGACCCGCAGGCGCTGCTCGCCGGCCGCATCGTCGACAGCGTGGCCGCCGACCTGAGTCTGCACAGTGCGGAAGCGCTGGCCGCGCGTTGGAATTTAAGTCTGCGTTCGCTGCAGCGCCTGTTTGCGGAGTACGTCGGCGTCGGGCCGAAATGGGTGATCCAGCGCTACCGCATGCACGAGGCCGTGGCCCGCGTGCAAGCCGGAGAGGAGGTTTCCTGGGCGGCATTGGCTCAGGACCTGGGCTTCTTCGACCAGGCGCATTTCAGCACCGCCTTTCGGCGCCTGATCGGACAAGCCCCGAGCGCCTACGCGCGCCGCCAGGGCTGAAGCCGGCTGCACTCAGTGGCCATGACCGTGTCCGTGAGATTGAGGCGGATGGGCACCCTGAGCGTCCATGCGCACCTGGCCCTCGAAACGGCCGTAACGCTCACGCTGAGCCGGCGTGAGGCGCGCTTCGACCTGAGCCAGGCGGCCCGCCAGGGCCTGCGCATCGGCAGGCTTCAGGCCGGCCTCGCGCAAGCCGGCGGCCTGCTTGAGCCCATCGCCCGCGCACAGCACGATCTGCCAGGCCTGCCCCTGGCGGCGCAGCAGCGCACGGCCGCCGCGTTCGCCCTGGGCCCAGCTGGCCACCGCATGCTCGGCCTGCACCGCAATCGCCTCGACCTGCAAGCGCGCGTCGGGCTTGTCAAAGGTCTGCATCAGCAGATGGCGCACAGCGACCTGATCACGGCTGTCCGCCGCCCAGGCGGGCACGGTGGCCGTCAAGCAGGCCGAGGCCAGCAGCAGGCCGGCCCCTATCGTCAATCGTCGATTCCACATCACAGCAGTCCTTCTCCAGGAGATCAGAAACCGGCGCTCAGGCCGATCTGGGTCGAGCGGCCGGGCATGGGATAGCCCGGGCGGTAGCCGTAGCGCTGGTCCGTCAGGTTCTCCAAGGCCAGGAAGCATTCGCCGCGCGGGCCCAGGGCCGACATCGCATGGGCGACACGCAGGTTCAGCACGCCGAAGCCGCTGACGCGAGCGGTGTTGGGTGCGCCGTCCGCACGGGCCTTGTTGAGCACGAACATGGCGCTCTGCAGCTGCGCATCGGCGTTCAGGCGCCAGGCGCCCGTGCGCCAGCTCAGCCCCAGGGCCAGGGCCCGCTTGGGCGCGTAGGGCAAATCGACCAGGCTGCTGTCCAGCAGGGTCAGGCCGGCGTAGCTGCTCCAGGCCGGGCTCCACGTGTGGCTCCAGCTGATCTCGGCGCCGCGCACCTGATAGTCACCCAGATTGGTAAAGCTTGGCATGCTCACCGCGGGCGGGAATGCAAAGACATAACGCTGCTTCAGATCGTCACGGAACAAGGCGAGGTCCAGGCTGCTCTGTGCGGCCAGCTGCCAGCGCAGGCCGGCCTCCAGATGGTCCATGCGCTCGGGCGACAGCTGGCGCCAGCCCTGCGGCGAAGCACCGGCCAGAGGCGGCACGATGGCGTTCAGCAGGGGCGCATCCAGGCCCGGATGGTTGAGGCCGCGCGAGGCATTCAGGCGCAGGGCCAGGTCTTGCTTCTCCAGCACCAGGCCGGCATGGGGCGCGCTGCTATTGCCGAAGACATTGTGGCGATACAGGCGCAGGCCCGCCGAGGGCGTGGCGCTCCAGCCCTCGCCCAAGGCCAGAGTCTGAGCCAGGGCCAGGGAGGGCGAGCTCAGGCGCAGGGCCTCACCCTCGAAGGCGCTGAAACCGTTGAAGGCCACACCGCCGCGCATGCGATCGATGTCCAGGCCCAGCTGCAGCTCGGCGCCGGCCCAGGGCTGCAACTGCTCGCGCCAGCGCAGGCCGGAGAGCTTGAAGTGGCTGTGGGTCAGCGCCGCCTGCGGATTGGCCCAGTCGCTGTCGCCGTGGTTGCTGTAAACCTGAAGGCTGCCTTGGGCGCTGCCATGCTGGTGCTGCAGGTTCACGGCGGCCAGGCTGCCGCGGGTGGTGAAGGTGCCGGTCTTGCTGGCGGCTAGGCCTTGCTCACCTGGGTCGCTGACCTTGTTGTCGGCGCCCAGCAGCAGCAGGCCGATCTTCCAGTTCGCGTCGATTCGCTGGCTGGCCTTGAGCATCAGATTGCCGAGGCGGCCGTCAGCATCCTCCCGGTGGCCGTCCGAACGCGCAGCCCCCTGGGCCAGCAGCAGTTCGCTGCCGTCCTGCCGCCAGGCCAGCTCGGCCTGCTCCAGCACGGTGGAGAAGCTGCCGGCCTGCAGACGCAGCTGGCCACTCAGGCCCGGCTGGCGGGCATCGCGGCTGCGCAGATCGATGGCGGCAAAAGTGTTGCCGAAGTGCTGAGGCTGCGGTCCCTTGAGCACCTGGATGCTCTGCATGCCATGCACCGGCAGCAGGTCCAGCAAGCTGTGGTTCCAGACGCCCATGTAGAAGGGGATGCCGTCGACAAAGGTCTTGATTTCGCTGCCCGGCCGGCTGGCGCCCAGGCCGCGCACATAGACCGCGCCTCCTTCATCGCCACCGAAGGAGCCCACCGGGTTGAAGCGCGACACCGCCACGCCCGGCGTCCGGCGCAGCGCCGAGGACAGATCCAGGGCATTGAGCTCGCGCAGCTGCTGCTCGCCGACCACAGTGCTCAGCGAAGCAAAGGCGTCGATGCGCTGGGCTTCGATGATGGGCGCCGCGCTGACGCTGACCGGCGGCAAGGTGGCGGTTTGCGCCTGCGCGCATGTCAGAGGCAGCAGTGCGGTCGCCAGGGCCAGGCAGAGCGGGCGCAGGGCATGCGGGTTCAAGACATTCATCGGGGTTCTTCTTTCAGAGGAGAGGAGGAAGTGAGAACGGACGCGGCCGCGTGCGGCCCGACCAAGATCGGCGTCTTGGCCGAGCTGCGGGGGCGGCGGCCCGTGCCGCGCAAGCGCCGCCAGGCCAGCACCACGGCGCTGAGGCTCAGGCCCAGGCCGGCCAGGCTGAAGCCCAGCATCCAGCCGTCCCACAGCGGGCGGGTGTTGAGGAACAGCGGCAGGTCGAAGCTGTGCAGAAAGGCAAACAACCAGCGCTCCGTTCGCTGCCGGCTGCTGCTCAGCTGCACGATGTGGCCGTTGGCCGGGTCGATCACCACCCAGTGCGACTGCGGGTCGTCAAAGCGCAGGCGCAGCACCGGCAAGGGGCGTTCGCGCTGGCCTGTCATGGTGTGGGGCTCGCGGCTGTAGTAGTAAGCGTCGTAGCGCTGCAGCCACTCCTGCTCGACGATGCGAGCCTGGGGCAGCAGGCGGGCCGCGGCCTCGCGCATGGCCGCGTCGCTCCAGGCTGGCCGGCGCTCACCGTTCGGATCCAGCGCATAGCTGGCCGCACCGGTCTGCACCAGCACCTGCATCTCGCCGGCCACACGGCGCCATTCGAGCTGACGCGCGGGCTGGCCCTCGCTGGCCAAGCGGCGCAGCAGCGCGCCGACATCGCCGGCCTGATCGGCCCGCAGCCGCCCGCCGGCATAGGCGGCCCGGTCGGGCTTGGCGCCGGGCGTCTCGAACACCTTCCAGGGGTTCATGGAGAACAAGCCGCTGAGCACCCAGGTCAGGGCCAGCACGCCGCCGCCCAGGCCCAGGATGTGGTGCCAGCGGGCGAAGCCCTCGCGATAGGGCGAGCGCGAGCCGCTCTTGTAGCGGCCCTTGAAGCGCCAGCGCCACACGCCCACCACCAGGCCGCTGAGGCCCAGCAAGCCGCCGGCGATCGACAGCCAGATGACGATGTCGGTCCACCAGGCATCCACCGCGCCGCCGCGGAAGATGTACAACCAATGCAGCCAGGCACCCAGCCAGCCCCAGCTGCGCTCGGTGAAGCTGGCGTCGCGCACCACCTCGCCAGTGGCGCCGCTGATGTACAACCAGCGCTGCGCCTCATCGGCCACCGCCACGCGGTAGAGCGGGCGGTGCGGGTCCATGGCTTTGGAGTGGGTCCAGGCGTCTTCCTCCACCCGCGACAGCAGCTCGGCCGGCGCATCCTGCGCAAAGTGGCGCGCAGCCGCCAGCGCCTGATCCGCGCTGACGCTCGCAATGCGCTGACCGCTGCGCGCATCCACGGCCACCAGGCGCTTGCCGCGCCCGTCGCTGAAGATGTAGCGCGGCTGGCCGGCCACACTGCTCAGGCGCCACTGGCTGGCGCCCTCCAGGCCCGAGGCCTGCAAGGCCTGCGCCACCGGCACGCAGCAGCCCTGGCCGTCCAGCGCCGGCAGACCTTGCAGCTGCTCAGCCGGCGTCAGCTTGGGGTAGCCAACATAGAGCATGACCATGCCGGACAGGAACCACAGCGCCATCACCAAGCAGAGCGCAATGCCGGCCCAGCGATGCAGCAGGTAGAGGAAGCGTTTCATGGCTGCGCCCCGTTCAGAAGCGCCAGTCCAAGGCAGCGCTCAGGCTGCGCGGTGCGCCCAAGAATGGCAGATCGCTGCTCAGGCTGGCGACATAACGGCGATCGGTGACGTTGTCGACACGCAGGCGCGCCGTCAGCTGCGGCGTGAGGTGCAGCTGCGCCCCCAAACCCAGCAGGGAGTAAGCCTCGTCCCAGATCGTGTTGGCGGTGTTGGCATAGCGCTTGCCGACATAGCGGCCGTCCAGCGACAGGGTCAGGGCCGCGTTCGCGCGCCAGTCGGCGCTGAGGCCCAGGATCACGTCGGGCACATTGGCCGGGCGATTGCCGGCACGCGAGGTCGGCGTCGTGCCCACGGTCTCGACGAAGCGATCAAAACGGGCGCGGGTGTAGCTGGCCTGGCCGGCCAGGGTCCAGGCGCTGCTGGCGCGCCAGCGCGCGTTCAGCTCCAGGCCCTGGCTGCTTTGCGCGCCCACGGGGATGACCTTGGTGCGGTCATTGGGGTCGGTGATGGACAGGTTCTTGCGCGTGATGTCGTAGACCGCCAGCGTGGCCCAGCCACGGCCTTGGTCGAAGCTGAGCTTGCTGCCCAGCTCGAACTGGCGGCCGCGCGTGAGCTCAAAGTCACGCAAGGCATTGAAGCCGGCCGTGGCCAGCACACCGGACGGCGGATCGGCCGCGGTGCTGGCCTGGGCGTAGACCTGCCAGTCCTTGGACAGGTCCTTGACCAGGCCCAGGCGGCCGGTCAGGGGCTTGAAACGGGCCTGGAACAGGGCCGGGTTGGTGGCGGTGACCGTGCGATGGTTGCGCACATCGAGGCTGATGCGGTCCAGGCGCAGCGCGCTCACCAGCGCCCAGCCCTCGCCCAGCTCGGTGCGGTTCTCGGCGAAGGCCGCCACGGTGTGCAGCAGATTGGTGGCGCCGGGCGTGTAGACGCGGCTGACCCCGGGGGTCTGCAGGAAATAGCTGTCACGCGGCGTGTAAGGGCTGGTGACATCGAAGGGGCCGTTGACCGAAAGCGGGAAACGGGTCTGGCGGTTGTAGCTCCAGTCCCAACCGGCGGCAAAGTCAGAGCGGTGGCCAGCGATCTGGCTGCGGTGGCTCAGCTCCATGCGGCTGCCCCAGACCTGCTGGTCGTGGCGCTGCAGCAAGGCGCTGGAGCGCTCGACCTGGCTGTTGTTCTGCACGAATTTGTAGACCTCGACGTTGTCGTAGTCGCGCAGCGCGTCGTAGTGATAGAAGGTGTGGCGCAGCGCGGTCTGCTCGCTCAGGCGCCAGTCCAGCATGGAGCGCGCCCAGCTGACATCCTGCTCATAACGGCCATCGACCGCGTTGTAGTTGACGCCGAAGGTGCCCGGGTCCAGGCGGAAGGCGCCGCTGACGGTGCCGTCCGCCGCGCGCAGCATGGGCGTGCCCCAGTAGGGCTGCAGCACCTTCTCATGCTGCCGCTCCAGGGCCAGGGTGTGGGTGATGTTTGCACCCAGCGGCGCCAGCCAGGAGGCGGCGGCCTGCCAGGCGCTGCGGTCGCGGCCCTGGGTCCAGAGTGCGCCTTCGCTGCGGTTCAACTCCACCCGCAAGACCTGACCCTCGGCCCCCTGGGCCTTGAGATCGCGCTGCAGGCTGGCAGCCGCCTGAGCCCGGTCGCCCTGGGCCAGGTAAAGGCGGCTGATGTCACCGCTGCGGTCGGCCGTCTTGGTGATGACGTTGAGCGTGCCGCCCACGGCGCCCGAACCATTCAGAAAGCTGGATGGGCCGCCGATGGCCTCCACGCGCTCGACGATCCAGCTGTCCACCGGGCGGGCAGCGATGGCGTCGTACTGCACGCTGATGCCGTTGTAGAGCTGAGCCAGCGAACCCGAGCCGAAGCCACGGTAGAACACGCTGCCAGCCGAACCCGGCGGGTCGGCGAAGACCACGCCGGGCACGCTCTTGAGGATCTCCTGCGTGTTGCTGGCACCGCGCATCTCGATGGCCTCACGGTCGATCACGGTGACGCTGGCCGGCGTTTCCTTGAGGCTCAGGGCCAGGCGCGAGTTGCTGCCGCTGGGGCCTTCAAGGGCCGGGCTGGCAGCGGCGCCACTGACGCTGACACGGCCCAGCTGCTGCGCCTCCGGCGCCGAGCTCTGCGCATGGGCATCGCGGGCCCAGAACTGGGTGGAGGACAGGGCCAGAACGGCCAGGGCGATCGGTTTCAAGGTAGACATGAGAGAGAGAAAGGAGGGAGGGAGGGAGGGAGGGAGGGAGGGAGGAAGAGAGGGAAGGGAAAGCGACAAACAGAAAGAAAGAAAGAAGAGGCCACGCCATGCGGGGCGCAGCGAGCCGCGCCCGCAAGCGGCGGGGCTCAGCGTGAGCTGCTGGGGGCGCTGCAGGGGCAGGCATGCGGCACGATGGCCGATGCGGGCGCCTGCATGCGATCGAAGCGATCGGGGCGCGCCGCCCCGGTCAAGGTCAAAGCCGCAGCCGCGGCCGCGAGCAGCACGACGGCAAAACCCAGCATGGCCCGCAGGGCCGCGCTCAGCTCTTGCGCGTACGCATCGGCCGGCAGCTCGTTCATGGCTGGCCTCCGCTGAGCTGCACAAGCGCGTAGGCGATGCAGGCCAAGGCGGCCCCGACATTGAAATGCGTCATGGCGCGCAGGACGCGCTCGATCCAGGAAGACATGGAATCACTCCAGCGCAGCCGCGCTGAGCACCTGCAAAGAGGCCCCCGGCGGATGCGCGACACAAAGACAGAAATGGCGACCGCGGCAACGCGCGTCAGCGTCGCCACAGGCCGGCTGGCTGCGGTGTCAGGAGTTCAGAGGGGGCGCGCGCGGCTGGGCGCTGGCCCAGGCGAACAGGGTTCGCGGCGCGTGGAGAAAGAGCGCCGGGACGGCATGTCCCAGGCTCAGCAAGGCCGGCTCGGCCATGGCCGGCGGCGGCAGGCCCAGACCATCGCTGTGGATGGCGCAGTAAGGGCAATGCTTGTAGGTGTGGACCGGGGTGGACTCATGCGGTGACGGCGAATCTGCCTGCTGAGAATCCACCGCCGAGGCGGAGCCCGTGTCCAGGCGCACCAGCTTGGCACCGGTGACCGAGCAGATTTCAACCCAGACATCGGCCGCATCGCGCTGCACCACTGCATGCGAAATCGCTGGCGCGAGCGCGCTCAACAAGATCGCGGCACAGGCGACCCAGGAGACCCACACGCGATGAACCCAGCGGAAATGCATGCGCGCATTCTAGGGTCGCCGCCCTCAAGCCCGGGCGCTCTCCGTACGAAGGACCTGACCGCTGACGCTGCAGCGCTCAGGCCGCGCGCTTGACAGTGGGCGGCACCGGGGCATCCACCCACCAGCGAATGGCGGCACTGGCCAGGTAGCGCTTGAAATCACTGAGCGGCATGGCAGCGGCGCCGTGGCTGTCGCCCTCCACCCAGCTCAACGTGGCGTCTTGCAAGCCCTGCTCCACCTCGCACAGGCCGGGTCGGATGGCGATGCTGGGGCCATCGCCTTCACGGAACTCAACCCGACCTTCGATGACCGCCGTCCTGCTCATGCGGGCACCTCGCGCTTCCCGGCCATCAGATCAACTCCTCGACCACCCAGTCGCGATAGTGGACGGCCTGATCGGCCCCACCCTCTCGCGCGGTCGCTGCCACCAGGGCGGCCTGCGCCGCTCCGTCCACCTTGACCAGAAGCCAGCGATGGCCTGTTTCGGCCAAGGCCAGGTAGCGACGCAGCAAGGTGATCTCATAGCCAAAGCCCGCCAAGGGCCCGGCCCGCTCGACCAGGGCGGCTAGCTCGGCCACCGTGTCACGCGGTGGAAAATGCAGCAGCCCGCTGGCCGGCCAGCCCGCGTGATGGAAGGCATCCACCAAGGCCTCCAGCTGCGCCTGGCTGGGCAGGCCCACCATCACGTGGCCGACCGGATTGAACACCCCAAATGAGCTGGGCAGCGAAGCCTGGCTCATGGTGTCGCTCCAGCCCTCCAGATCGGCTGGGGGTGGCAAGGACGGCCCGAGGGCGCGCCCTGCGGTAGGCAACACAAGCGATGGCATGTTCATGGACGATCCCCCCGCACGCGGGCAAAAACCGCGTGATCGGCGCCATCATGCAAGCCTCGGCACGGCGCCGACTGTGCGCCAGCGCACCCTGGCCACGGGCTCGACGGGCACCGCTCAGGGTCGCGGGTAGGCCGCGGCGCAGGCCTGGGCACGCGCCAGTCCGCCCCAGGCCTCGAAGCGCTCGCGTGCCGCGGCATCGATGCGATCGGGCGTCAGCCAGGGATCGGCCGCATTGCGGCTGCCCGGGAAGATCAGCACCACGGTGGGCGGCACGGTCCAGGCCTTGCCCTTGAACCCGCCCTTGCCGCGCAGCTCCTGATAGTTGAGCGGCGGCTCGGTCTTGCCGAGCAGCTTGCCGTTCAGCGCCACCGAGCCCTCGCCCAGCTGGTCCGAGGGGCCGGAATCACCGACCACGGCGAACACCGGGCTCATGGCATCGCGCCGCAGCGCCACCACCAGATCGCCGATGCGGGCACCGCGCTGCGCAAACTCGGAGGGCTGGCCGCGCTTCGGGCCTTTGGGCAGCACCAGGGCCGGCGTCACCAATGCATCGGCGTAAGCCGTGAGGTCACAAGCATCGCTGACACCCGGCTTGCGCAAGGCCGTGGCCGAGACCAGAAAGCCATCGACCTCGGGGCAGGGCTTGCCATTCTTGAGCGGGATGATGTCGGCCGAGAGCTTGCTGCGCTTCCACATCTCGGCCGGCCAGCCCTGGGCCGCGGCCTGCTGCACCAGCTCGCGGCGCGCTTGCAGGCCGGCCTTGTCCAGGCCGGCGCAGGCGTCGCTCATGGCATTGCAAAGATTGTTCAGCGCCACCCGCTCGCCCCAGAAATCGCTGACGCTGTAGCTGCGGCGGGTGCCGTCGGTGTTGACGTTGAGGCCGTCGATGAACATCAGCGCCTGGTTCTGCGCATCGGCCCAGACGGCGGTGCGGCCGCCCTTGGCATTGCCGTCCTTCTGCTCAAACGCAGGCGCCATGCCGCAATCGACGGCGGCTTGCGTCCAGCCTGGCGCGGCAAGGGCGGCGGTGAATGCGGTGACGAGCGCGCCGCGCTGGGCCATCGTCCAAGTCCTGCTGTCGATCCGAAATGCACGCATGATGGCCCGATCTCCAAAGGCCGAGACATTTCGGCCCGGCGATTGTGGGCCGGCAACAGCGCGCCAGCCAGCCCGTGGCGGGCTTCAAGCTGGGGGCTTGTGCCGCCCCGATGAATCAGTGCAGGTCGAGGGCAAACGCCGCATCGCGCAGGCGAAAACCTTGCTCCCAGAGCGCTTGCAGCGCCAGGCGCTGGGCCGCTTGCTGGAGCTGCGCCGGGCGCTGGCCTGGGCGGGCCCACAGGGGCTCGCTGAGCCATTGCACAGCCCCGCCCTGCTGGCGCAGCAGTGCCAGGCGCCAGGCCTGCTGCAGGCCGCGGCTGCGGCCTTCATCGGCCAGCACGCCAGACCAGTCACCGGCCTTGAGTCCCAGGGCCGCACGCAGGACCTGCGCCGCGCTGGCGCCGCGCGGCAGCGTGGCCAGGTGCTCGCCCGTGGGGCTGAGCAACTGCTGTTGCTGCGCGGGCAGCGCCGGCTGGGCGGTGAATGAGAGGGTGGCAGGCTGAGGCGCGGGGCTGGTGACAGGCACCAGATGGCGCAGGCTGGGCTGCGTTGTGCGCGCGGCGCTGAGGTGGCCGGCGGCGCGGCGGGTCAGCCAACGGTCGAAAGAAGCGAGACCTTGCATGATGAATGAAAAACTCCGAGAGCCCTGACACCGGCAGTTGCCGGCCCGGGGCATCTCGGAGCCGCAACGCTTTAGCCGTATTTGTTAGCCCGCCCGCAAGTAGTTGGTAAATCGGCGGTGACACCCTGTTTCCAGCGCGTCGAAACACATTCTAGCCGCAGTCGCGCGCGGGCCGGAAGGCAGAAATGCGCAGCTTTTTCAAACGCTGCGCGATCTGCGCCCGCGCGCACGGAAGGCTCGGCGGCTTCAGGGCGCCGGCTCCAGCGCCGTCACCACCAGGCCGCCGGCCTGCATCTCGACCCGAAAGCGCACCCGTTCGCCGACCTTGCGGCCCTCGAGCGGGCGGGCATCGCGCAGGCGAAACACCATGGTCATGGGCGGCATATCGAGATGGGCGATCTCTTCATGCTTGAGCGTGATCTTGCCGCCGGCGGCGTCGATCTTGCGCAGCTCGCCCAGAGTCCAGGGCGCGGGGGCCGTGGGGCCCGAGGCGGCCGCAGCAGCCGGTGCATGGGCAGCATGGTCCATGGCCAGGGCTGCCGGAGCCGTGATGGAGAAGGCCAGCAAGGCTGCGGCCGAGAAGGCGTGGCGCGCAGCGCGCGAGGAATTGAATTTCATGAGGCGTCTCGAAAAAGGGTTGTGATGTGTTCTTTTGGCAGGTGCCGGGCTCAATGCCCGCTGTGCCCACCATGGCCACCGCCCTGGGGCTTGCGCGCGCGTAGCTCGGTCGGGACAGTGCCCGAGGACGGCGCCGCCTGCTGGCGCGGCATGGACTGGCCGCCCTCGGCGGCGAAGCGGGCCGGCGTGGGCAGGGGCGCGCCGGTCCACTCGAAAGCACGGCTGCCCTTGGGCTGGGCGTACCAGCCGGGGTCGCTGTAGTCGCCTGGCTTCTGGTCCTTGCGCACCTTGAGGATGGAGAACATGCCGCCCATCTCGACACCGCCAAACGGCCCCTGCCCCGTCATCATGGGCAAGGTGTTGTCGGGCAGGGGCATTTCCATCTCGGCCATATCGGCCATGCCGCGCTCGCCCATGACCATGTACTCGGGCACCAGGCGCCGGATCTTCTGCGCCAGGCCGCTGTGGTCCACGCCGATCAGATTGGGCAGGCCATGGCCCATGGCATTCATGGTGTGGTGGCTCTTGTGGCAATGAAAAGCCCAATCACCCGGCTCATCGGCCAGGAACTCGATCTGGCGCATCTGGCCGACGGCGATGTCGGTGGTCACCTCGGGCCAGCGCGCGCTGCGCGGCACCGGGCCGCCATCGGTGCCGGTGACGCTGAACTCATGGCCATGCAGATGGATGGGGTGGTTGGTCATGGTCAGGTTGCCGACGCGGATGCGCACCCGGTCGCCCTGGCGCACATGGAGCGAATCGATGCCGGGGAAGACCCGGCTGTTCCAGCACCAGAGGTTGAAGTCCAGCATGGTGCTGGGCCTCGGCGTGGCAGCGCCGGGCTCGATGTCGAAGGCATTGAGCAGAAAGCAGAAGTCGCGGTCCACCGTGTCGATCTGCGGGTGGCGGCCGCGCGGATGGGTGATCCACAAACCCATCATGCCCATGGCCATCTGCGTCATCTCGTCGGCATGGGGGTGGTACATGAAGGTGCCGGGCCGGCGCGCCTCGAATTCGTAGACAAAGGTCTTGCCCGGCTGGATGGCCGGTTGGGTCAGGCCCGAGACGCCGTCCATGCCATTGGGCAGGCGCTGGCCATGCCAGTGCACGCTGGTGTGCTCGGGCAGGCGGTTGGTGACGAAGATGCGCACACGGTCGCCCTCGACCACCTCGATGGTCGGGCCTGGCGACTGGCCGTTGTAGCCCCAGAGATGCGCTTTCATGCCGGGCGCCAGCTCGCGCAGCACCGGCTCGGCCACCAGATGAAACTCCTTCACGCCCTGGTTCATGCGCCAGGGCAAGGTCCAGCCGTTGAGGGTGAGCACCGGTTGATAAGGCCGGCCATTGGGCGGCAACAAGGGCGGGGCCGTCGTGGCCGAGGTTTGCAGCACAGGCTCGGGCAAGGCGGCCATGGCCACACGGCTGACCGCCGTGGCCGAGACCGCCGCGCCCAGGGCACCGGCGCTGCGGACAAAAAGATCGCGTCGAGACACCATGGTCGGGACTCCGTTGAAATTGTCAGTAATGATGGGAGAGGAAGGCTCAGTGCTCGGCAGGCGCGGGCCTGCTGGCTGTGGGGCTGTCGCCCAGGGCCGGGGCCGAGCTCGGGCCCAGCAAGGCCTGATCCAGCGCCGCCTGGGCCAGCCAGAAATCACGCTGGGCCGCCAGCGCGGCGTTGACAGCCGCGATCTGCGCCCGCGTGTCGGCCAGCAGCTCGAAGACGCTGATGAACATGCCGTTGTAGCGCAGCAGGTTTTCCTCCGAGATGCGGCGCGCGATCGGCAGCAACTCGTCGCGGTGGTGGCGCGCGATGTCGTAGCTGCTGCGCCAGAGCAGCTCGGCCTCGCGCACTTCGGAGCGAGCCTGGATGGCGGTGTGCGCCGCCTGGTGCACGCTTTGCAGGTACAACGCTTCGGCATGCGCCTGGCGGGCCTCGCCCCAGTCGAAGAGCGGGATCTCGAAGCGCAGCTCCGCGCCGGTTTGCAGCGGCGCCTCGTTGCTGCTGTTGCGCATGACGCCCAGTTCCAGCGCATTGATGAAGTGGCTGATGCGGCTCAGGCCCAGGCTGCGCGCCGTGGCCTCGGTCTGGGCACGCGCGGCCTGCACATCGAGGCGCTGGGCCAGCGCCTGCTGCTCCAGCCCGCCCCGTTCGGGCAAGCCATCCGGCAGATCGGGCAGCTGCAAGGGCAGACGCAGGCGCGCCAGCGGCTCGCCCCACAGGCCCAGCAGGCGGGCAAGGCGCTCGCGCTGCTGCAGGCGCTGCTGTTCGGCCCGGGCCAGGCCCAGGGCGGCCTCGGCGGCAAAGCCTTGCTCACGCGCCAGCTGCAGGCGGTTCCAGTTGCCGGCGCCCACCATGCGCCGGCCCAGCTCGGCGCCGGCGTCGGCGGCCTCCAACACATCGCGCTGGTAGCGCAGGGTCTGCTCGGCCGCCACCGCGCTCACC
This sequence comes from Burkholderiales bacterium PBB2, assembly GCA_002255955.1. Lineage (GTDB taxonomy): Bacteria > Pseudomonadota > Gammaproteobacteria > Burkholderiales > Burkholderiaceae_C > Paucibacter_A. The sequence continues at coordinate 218,425 of NKIM01000003.1, forward strand.
CAGGCGCGCCGGGTGTCGGCCGCCAGCGCCAACAGGGCCAGGCCGGTGCGCTGCTGCAGGGCGCGCAAGCGCCGAGCCTCGATCTCGCGAACCTGCGGCAGGGCCAGCAGCTGGCCCAGGTTCAGACCCAGGCCGAGCTCGCGTTCACGCTCGTCGCCGCGGCGCAGGCGGGCGATGCTGAAGCCGGGGTTGGCCAGGCGCCCGGCCTGGGCGCGCTCGGCCTCACCCAGGCCCAGCTCCTGCAAGCTGGCTTGCAGACCGCGGTTGTTGAGCAAGGCGAGCTGCACCGCGGCGTCCATGGTCAGCGGTGCGGCCAGCAAGGCCTCGACCTGGGCATCGACACGGGCCTGGTCGGCCGCGGCGCGGGTGAGCTGCAAAGACTGGCCGCTCTGCTGCAGCGCCAGCTCGCGCAAAGGGGCATAGGCGGCCTCGGGGTCCAGGCTGGCGCAGCCGCTCAGGGCGGCGGCGGCCGACAGCAGCAGGCCGGCTGAGAAGCGAGGGGGCCTCATGGTCGGGCTCCCGCCGAGGCAGCAGCGCTGGCGGCTGCAGGCGCGGCCGACGCCGCGGGCGGCAAGCCCTGCCGGGCATAGGCGCGCCAGCCGCCGACGCGGCGCACCTGTTCGTTGAGGGCGGGCCAGTCGCCGGCGCTGGGCTCGTCAAGCGCGCGCGCCGGCGGCAGCACGGGGCGGTAGACCACCGGCGGCACGGCGGCCTGCGGGTTCAAGGGCGCCAGCAGATCGGCAGCCCGATCGGCAGCCCGATCTGCAGCACGATCTGCAGCACGATCTGCAGCCAGGGCGGGCTGGCCGGGCGAGAAGGCGGCCAGCAGCAAGCCGGCCAGCGGGGCGAACAAAATGGGTTTCATGCGACAGGTCTCGCAGCGTGATCCGAATCGAAACGAACAGTGCTGCCGGCCCCGCGACGCGGCATCCAAGCACAGCGTCAGGCGGGCGGCAGCGGCCGAAACAGATTCAGGCGAGCCGGGGCGGGCGGTCGAGGCCGCCGGTCAGCATGCGCTCACGCGCAGCCGCGGGCGCGCTCACGGGCGCCATGGTCTGGGCTGGCAGGCGCAAGCTGGGCAGGCTGGGCAAGAGGGCCGGCGCATGACAGCAGGCGGACGCGGCGCAGGCGCTGCAGCGGGTGCCCGCGTCCGAATCCGCCGCCGTATCGGCGCTGTCGCTGGGCACGGCCTCATCGGCCACGGCCATCTCATGACAAGGCGGCATGGCCTCGGGCGCGGCCTTCGGGGCCGAGGCCTCCACGGCCACCGACACCATCACTGGCCCCGCCGCCATGCCGCACAGGCGCAGGCCCGCCAGCGCTTGCAAGGGCAAGGCCAGGACCAGCAGTGAGGCGATGACAGCGCGCCAGAAGACCGTGTTCATGCCAGCAGTGTAAGCCGCCACGGCATCCACGCTGCCGGCCTCAGGCCTGCGCTTCGGGCCCCGGGTCCGCATAGCGCGCGGCAATGTGGCGGAATTCCTCTTGCACCGCCATGAAGGCGTCCACCACATCGGGGTCGAAATGGCGGCCGCGGCCCTCGGCAATGATGCTCAGCGCGGTCTCGTGGCTGAAGGGTGGCTTGTAGACGCGGCGGCTGATCAGGGCATCGTAGACATCCGCCAGGGCCATCAGGCGCGCCGAGGTCGGGATGGCGTCGCCGCTCAGGCCCTGGGGGTAGCCGCTGCCGTCCCATTTCTCCTGATGCGACAGGGCGATTTCCTTGGCGAAACGCAGAAACGGCGCCTCATGGCCCAGGCCCTGCTCGGCCCGTGCGATGGCCTCGTAGCCCAGGGTGGTGTGGGTCTTCATGATGTCGAACTCGGCTTCGTCGAGCTTGCCGGGCTTCAGCAAGATGCAGTCCGGGATGCCCACCTTGCCGATGTCATGCATGGGCGCCGACTTGAACAGCAGGTGGATGTTCTCCGGCGTCAGCAGCGCGGCAAAACGCGGATGGGTCTGCAGCTGCCGCGCCAGGCACTGCACATAGTGCTGGGTGCGGCGCAGGTGGTTGCCGGTTTCGTTGTCGCGCGTCTCACCCAGCGAGGCCATGGCCAGCACCACCACGTCCTGCAAGGCCTCAATCTCGCGGGTGCGGCGCGAGACTTCAGCCGCCAGGTAGTCGCTCTGGTCGCGCAGGAAATCGGCCGCAGCCTTGAGCGCCAGATGGGTGCGGATGCGGGCCTGCACGATGGGCGGGCTGATGGGCTTGGTGATGTAGTCCACCGCGCCCAGCGACAGGCCCAGGGTCTCGTCGTCCACCTCGACCTTGGCGGTCAGGAAGATCACGGGGATGGCGGCGGTGCGCGCGTCGGCCTTCAGGCGGCGGCAGACCTCGTAGCCGTCCATGCCCGGCATCATCACATCGAGCAGGATCAGGTCCGGCGGGTGGGCGCCCTGCGCCATGCGCAGGCAGCGATCGCCGCTGTTGGCCACGGTGACGCGGTACTCGTCCTTGAGCAGACCGAACATCAGCTCCAGGTTGTCGGGGGTGTCGTCCACGACCAGGAGGTTGGGCTTGTGAAGGCTGGGGATGCTGCTCACGCGGGGGTCCTTCAGGCGGTCGGTCGGGGTTCAGGGCGCCGGGTCGGCCGGGTCGGCGGGGCGATCGGCGGGCAGGCCATGCTGCTGCAAGAGCGCTTGCAGCATGGGCGTGACCCGATCGAAATTGAACTGGCGCAGCTCGCGCGCAAAGGTTTCGAAGCGCGGGCCGAAGGCGGCGTCCCAGAGCCTGTCGTGTTCGGCCAGCAGGGCCAGGGCTTCGGGGTCACCCTCCTGCAATTGCTGCAGCAAGATGGGCCCGTGCCGCCGCAGGTCCTGGAGCTGATTGGAATCCAGCGCAGGCAGGGCCAGGGCAGAGACGGGGTGGGCGCTGCTGGCTGCAGCATCGCCGGCCAGGCCAGGGCCAGGCAGCGCGGCTTGCAGACCCGCCAGCAACTGGCTCATGCGCTGCGCCAGCCGGCCGAGCACGGCGTCCAGCTCGATGGGGTTGCTGAGTGGCACCTCGCCGCGCTGGCGCAGGGCCTGCTCCAGCGCCTCGGCCGCCTCTTGCACCTGCACCGCCCCCAGATTGCCCGCCACGCCCTTGAGCGTGTGGGCCAACATGCGCGCGGTCTGGGCATCGCCGGCGCTCAAGGCCTGCCGGATCTCGGCCGGGGCACTGCCCTGCCCTTGCATGAATTTGGCCAGCAGCGATTGGTACAGCGCCGGCTTGTTGCCACTGCGGCGCAAACCCAGGGCCGCCTGCAGGCCCGGCACCGCTTGCAGCGCCAGCAAGGCATCAGGCGCCACGGCCGGCGGAACGGGCTGCGTGACGGGCAGCGCGTCGGACGGCGTGTCGGGCGACACCGGTTCCGGCGCGGCCGGCACGGTGGGCCCAGCCGGAGGCACGGGCACGGGCGCGGGCACGAGCGGGGGCAAGAGGCTGACACTGCGCGGCCCGGCCGGCTGGATCCAGCGCGCCACCATCTGGTAGAGCAGGTCGGGCTCGACCGGCTTGGCCAGGAAGTCGTTCATGCCGGCGTCCAGGCAGGTCTGGCGGTCGGCGGCCATGACATTGGCCGTCATCGCCACCACGGGCAGATCCGCCAGGCCGGGCATGGCGCGCAGGGCGCGGGTGGCGTCGGGGCCATCGAGGCGCGGCATGTTCATGTCCATCAAGACCAGTGCGTAGGGCCGGGTCTTGAGAGCCTGCAAGGCCTGCTCGCCATCGCCGCAGCTGTCCACCTCCAGCCCCGCCTCGCGCAGCAGCTCGGCGGCGATCTGCAAATTGATCTCGTTGTCATCCACCAGCAGCACGCGCGCGCCGCGCAGCTCAGCCAGGCGGGCCGCGGCGGGGCTGTCGCTCAAGGCCGACACACGCTCGGCCAGGCCGGTCTCGCTGCCGCTGAGCACCAGCATCAGGTTGTCCAGCAGCACCGAGGCATTGATGGGCTTGACCATCACCGCCTCGAACTGCTCCTGCCGCGCCTGCTGCAGCACCTCCTCGCGGCCGAAGCCGGTGACCAGCATCAGATGCGGCGCCCGGCCGCGCTGCTGGGCACGCAGGCGGCGGCCGGTTTCCAGGCCATCGAGGCCGGGCATCTGCCAGTCCAGCATCACCACCTCGTAGGGCTGGGCCTGGTCCTCGGCCTGCGCAGCGGCCAGCAAGGCCTCGGCGCCGCTGGCCACGGCATCGACCTGCAGGCCAAAGCCACCCAGCGCTTCGCGCAACACGGTGCGGGCGCTGTCGTTGTCATCGACCACCAACACGCGCCGGCCCTGCAGATCGACATGGGGCGGCTCGGCCGGCAGCTCGCGCCGGCCCTTGCCCAGCAGAGCGGTGAACCAGAAGGTGGAGCCCTGGCCCGGCTGGCTGTGGACGCCGACCTCGCCGCCCATCATGTCCACCAGCTTGCGAACGATGGCCAGACCCAGCCCGGTGCCGCCGAACTGGCGGCTGGTCGAGCTGTCGGCCTGCTGGAAGCTCTGGAACAGGCTGGACATCTGCGAAGGCGTCATGCCGATGCCGGTGTCGCGCACCTCGAAGCGCAGCAACACCTCGTCCACGCCCTCGCGCAGCTTGCGCACCTGCACCGCCACCTCGCCCTGGGGCGTGAACTTGACGGCGTTGTTGCCGTAGTTGATCAGCACCTGGCCCAGGCGAAGCGGGTCGCCGATCAGTTGCTCGGGCACATCGCGAGCGACATCGAAGATCAGCTCCAGGCCCTTGTTCGCCGCCTTCTCGGCGATCAGATTGGCGAAGTTGTTGAGCACCGCACTGAGCTGGAACTCGATGCGTTCCAGGCCGAGCTTGTTGGCCTCGATCTTGGAATAGTCGAGGATGTCGTTGAGGATGGCCAGCAGGTGATGCGAGGACAGCTGGATCTTGTTCAGGTAGTCGCGCTGCTTGGTGTTGAGCCCGGTCTTGAGCACCAGATGGGTCATGCCGATGATGGCGTTCATCGGCGTGCGGATCTCGTGGCTCATGTTCGCCAGAAAAGTGCTCTTGGCGCTGTTGGCCAGCTCGGCCTGTTCCTTGGCCTGGCGCAGGGCTTCCGCGCTGGCATGCTCAGCGCTGACATCCTCGAAGATGGCCAGCACGCCCTCGCGGTTGTCGTCACCCAGGCGGAAGCGCTTGCCGGCGATGCGGGCCCAGAACAGGCTGCCGTCCTTGCGCACCATCTGCAGCTCGTAGTGGTGGAAGGTGTCGGCGGCAATGGCCTGATAGACCTCGCGCCCGCTGCTCTCAAAGGCTTCGTCCGAGGGGTACCAGACGCGAGTGGATTGGCCGACCAGCTCGCCCGGCCCCCAGTCAAAGATCTCTTCGAAGCGACGGTTGCAGCGCAGGATGCGGCGCTCGCTGACCAGCACGATGCCGACCGAGGCCGTCTCGAAGATCGCCTCCAGCTCTTGGGAGGCCAGACGCAGGCGGCTTTGCTCGGCCTCCAGCGCCGCCGCGGTTTCCTGCAAGCGGGTGGTGCGCTGGGCCACCAGGGCCTCCAGCTCGGTGTTGAAGGCGCGAATCTCGTCTTCGCTGCGTTTGCGCTCGGTGACATCGCGCAGGATGACGGTGAACAGCTGCTCGCCATCGACGGTGATGTGAGAGATCGAGGCATCGGCCGGGAACTCCTCCCCATCGAAGCGGCGGCCATAGACCACTGCCGCCTGGCCCATGGCGCGCGCGTTGGGGCTGCTGTGCGCGAAGGCGTCCATGCGCTCACCATGGCCCTGGCGGAAGCGATCGGGCAGCAAATCGTGGACCGAGCTGCCGATCAGCTCGCGCTCCAGGCAGCGGAACATCTGCGCCGCGGCGGCGTTGCACATGGTGATGCGGTGCGAGGTGTCGACCGTGATAATGGCATCCATGGCCGTGTTGAAGATGGCGGCCAGGCGGGCGCGGCTGCTCTCCAGCTCATGGCGCGCCTCACGGATGCGCTCGGTCAAGGTGTTGAAGCTCAGGGCCAGGCGCATGACCTCGCGGGGCCCGGTCTCCGGCACCGGCCGGTCGATGTCGCCGCGCTCCGAGAACTGCAGAGCCGCCGCCTCCAGGCGCGCGAGCGGCTGGGTCACGCGCCGGCGCAGCAGCCAGGACAGGACCAGCATCAAGGCCACCGACACGCCCAGCTGCGGCCAGAAGCGGCGCATGGCTTCGTACTCGGTGCGGGCGTACTCGTGGCCCAGCTGGTACTCCAGCCAGATCACGCCGCGCCCGGCGTCGCGCAGCTGGCGCCCATCGCGACCAATGAAAAAAGGCTGCATGACCGAGACCCGCAAGCCATCGGCCGACACCGCCAGATCCGGCCGCCGACTGCCCACCGCGCGCTGAAAACGCGCCGCATCAAACCCGGGCAAGACCTGGGCTGCCGGGCGGTCCTGCCAGGCCAGGCGGTGGGCCAGGCGCACCGTGCCGGTGGCGTCAACCAGGGCGATCTGGGTGATGCGGGGCTCGGCCGCTTCGACCGAAAGATCGGAGGCCACATGGTCGGGCCGGTCCTGCCAATCCTGCTCGGCGCCGCGAGCCAGGGCCTCGGCGCGCTGGAGCGCATCATGCTCGGCGCGCTCCAGCACCGCCTCGCGCCCGCGCGACACCCCATCGGCAAAGGACAAGACCAGCGCCAGCACCAGCACCGCCAACACCGCCAGGGGCAGCGTGGTGCGCAGGGAGCTGCGATGGCGGTTCATGACTCCGGCAAGCCCCGCACATCCACCAGAGACTGCAGATCGAGGGGCTTGGCCAGCAATCCCTGCTGCTGCATCACCGTCATCAGGCTGCGCGCCGACTGCTGCACCAGGCCGCCGGCGCCGAGCAGGCTGCGGTTCTCGGCCAGGTCCGGCAGCAGCAGGCCGCGGAAGGCGCTGGGCACCTGCTCGGGCGGCAGCTGCAAGCGGGGCGCCAGCAGCAGATGGGCCCGCGCCGGATCTCGCCGCAAAAAGGCCAGGGCCGAAAAATGGGCCGCCACCAAACGCCGGATGGCCAGGCTTTGCTGCTCGAACACCGAGCCCTGCACCGCCAGCACGTCGACGATGCGCCCGGGGATGGCACTGCTGTCAAACAGGCGCTGGGCGCCCAGCTGCTCCAGCCGGTTGGCCCAGGGCTCGGCGCTGACCACCGCGTCCACTCCACCGATGCGGTACGCATCGACACTGCGGTCCAGGGTGATCACCACCTTGTGCACCTGCTCCACCGAGAGCTGTGCTGCGTCGAGTGCGGCGCCCAGCATCAGTGCGCCGGTGGCGCTGTCCTCCACGCCGATGCGCAAGCCCTTGAGCGCGCGCAGCTGGTCCACGCCGGGCCGGGCCAGCACCACATCGGCCCCGGCCGACTGGTCGAGCACCAGGGCCACGCGCAGGTCCACGCCATCGGCGCGCGCGCTCAGCAGCTCATCGAGGGTCAGGGTGGCGGCTTCCAGCTGACCGGTGGCCAGGGCGCGCAAGGTGTCGGTGTTGGAGCGCAGCTCCACCAGGCGCAGCAGTTGCTCGTCCAGCAAGCCCAGCTCGCGCGCCAGGAAGAGCAGCTCATAGCCCGGGAAGACGATGCTGCCCACGCGCAGCGGCGGCAGCGGCGCCTGGCAACCGCTCAGCGCGCCGCCTAGGCCGGCCGACAGCGCGCCGGCAGCGACCCGGCGCAAGGCCCGGCGACGATCCGGCCGCAGCGTGAGCGCCGCGGGGCCAGCCCCATCGCAAGGAAACCGAAGCACAGGCATGCAGGACATCCTCTCCATCGACGCAGCCGCGTCGAACACCGACTATACGAGGCCGGGCCGGGCGGAAAGCGAAGAAAAGCAGGGCTGTGGCGCCCAGGATTCGCGGCCCGGGCAGTCCGTGTGAATCGGCGCCTAGACCGGAGTGCCGGCGCGGCTAGCCCTGGGTGAAGAACTGGTAGCGCCCTTTGCCCTCGCGCTTGGCGCGGTACATGGCGGCATCGGCCTTGCGGCGCAGCTCGGCGCCGCTGTCGGCATCGTCAGGGAAGCCGGCAATGCCCACGCTGGCGCCCACCTGCAGCATCCGGCCTTCGATCTGGCAGGGCTGGGAGACGGCCGTGATCAGGCTCTGTGCCACCTTGGCCGCCGCGCCCAGCTCGCTCATGGCCGGCAGGATGACCAGGAACTCATCGCCGCCGATGCGCGCCACCGTGTCCTGGGCCCGCAGGCAGGCACGCATGCGCTGCGCCACCTCGCGCAGCACCTGGTCGCCGACCGGGTGGCCGTGGTTGTCGTTGATGGCCTTGAAACCATCCAGGTCGACGAACAGCACGGCCAGTTTGCCGCCGCTGCGGCGGGCCTGGTGCATGGCCACGCCGATGCGGTCCTCGACCAGGCGCATGGAGGGCAGGCCGGTCAGCTGGTCGTGCGTGGCGCTGCGCTCGATCACCTGGCGCTGCGCCTCCAGCTCGCCCAGCAGGTCGAGCAAGGCCGCGTTCTGCGCCCCGACCGCGCGGATGATGAAGTAGACGAACACCAGGCTGACGAAGATCAAGGTCAGCCAGGCCGAAGGCAGGGTTTGGTAGCGCTCCAGGTTGATGGAGGCGTGCAGCCAGCCGCCGACATGGCCGGCGCCCGCCACGCCCAGCACCAGCACCAGGCTCAGCGCCAGCAGCAAGGTGATGCGCACCGAATGGACGATGCCGGCGATCAGGCAGCTCAGCACCAGCCAGAAGATGCTGGACGCGGCGATGCCGAAGCTGAACACGCCCGACACGCCCACCACCCAGCACAGGCCGATGAACAAGGCCGAGAGCAGCGTCTCGCTGAGGCGTTTGCGATTGCAATAGACCGCCAGCACGGTGCCGCCAAGAAGGATGTGCACCCAGTACACCGGCAACCAGCCCGTGCCCAGGCTGCGCATCACCGACAGCGGCATGCCGATGCCGGCAATCACCAGCAGGCCGGCCCACAGGCGCTCCAAAAAAGTGCGCTTGATCGCCGCCAGGCGCACTTCCAGGCTGGGGGCCTCGCCCTGCGAGCCGTCTTTGCTTTTCATGCCGTCAAACACGGGCGCACCCCAGAGCGGCCATACGGCGGCCCAAGACGCGGGCACCCGCGCAGCACAGGGTCTCGCACAGCGAGGCCACAAAAGACACAGGCCGAAACCGGCACGGACAAGAAAACAAGGCAGGCAAGATCAAGAAACCCGGAAGGCGGGCCAGTTCGGGCAGGTGGGGCGCGGCGATGGTAGCAGCGGCAGGTGTCAGGCCGGCGCCTGGTAGACCAGCACCTTGAGCGCGCGCTCGTCCGAGATATCGGCAAAAGCGGGCGGATTCTCAAGCCGGCGCAGAAAGCGCAGCTCAGGTGCCAGCTCGGCCATCTGATCCTGCAAAAAAGCCATGCCCAGCTTGGGCGTGTTCAGACAGAGCAAGACCTGGCCCCCAGGCGTGAGCAAATCGGGCAGGCGGCGCATCAGGCGGGCGTAGTCCTTGGTGGCCACGAAGCTGCCTTTTTGGTAGCTGGGCGGGTCCAGGATGATGAGCGGATACGGGCCGGCGCGGCCGATCTTGCCCCAGGAGTTGAAGATGTCGTGGGCCAGAAAGCTGGCGCCGCTGCTCAGGCCATTGAGCGCATGGTTGCGCCGGCCGGTGGCCAGGGCCCCGTCGCTCATGTCCACATTGATCACCTGGCCGGCCCCGGCGCGCAAGGCCACCACCGAGAAGGCGCAGGTGTAGGCAAACAGATTGAGCACCTTGAGGCGCTCGGGCTGCGGCTGCGCCGCCACCTGCTCGGCCAACCAGCGCCGGCCCTCGGCCATGTCCAGGAACAGGCCGTGGTTCTGGCCCTTGAGCACATGCACCAGATAGCGCGCGCCCTGCTCGCTCACGACGTGAGGCTCGGGCACCTGGCCGGCCATCAGCCGGGTTTCCAGCTGGCCCTCGGCGCGGCATTGGTAGACCCAGTTCAGCGCCTGCCCGGGCGCGATCTCGGCCAGGCGTCGGGCCAGGGCCTCATGCACGGCGGCAAGCTGGTCCTCGCCGGCCGGCGCGAAGCTGGTCAGCACAAAGACAGGCGGAAAAGCATCGAGCGACCATTGCTCGCATCCGGGGAACAGGCCGCCGCGGCCATGGAAGAGGCGTTGGGCCTCGCTGGGCAGAGAAGCCATCTGGGCGATGGCGTGGAGAAGCGCTTGCATGGGCGGCATTCTCGCCGCCCGGGCGTCAGTCCTTCGCTGGCGCGGCGACAGGAGCGGAGGCCGCGGCGTCCGGCAAGGGGTAGGCATCGGCCACATAAGCCGGCCCCTTCATCACCCGCACGACAAAGCAGCCGGTGGCCACAGCAATCCACAAGCTCCAGTGCAGCAACAGCCAGCCCAGCAGGCCGTACATCCACAGGCCCAGCGCACGCTCGGCCGGGCCCGCTGGCGCATCGACCGAAGACCAGCTGGCCAGCCACAAAGCACCCAGGGCCAGCAGTGGCAAGGCCGTGCCCCAGAACAGCAGGGCCGGCAGGCGGCGCCAGATGCGCTGCTCCAGGCCCGGCGCTGCCTTGTGAAAACCTGGGAGCTTCTGGAACAAGCGGGACATGGTGAAAGCGCCTTTCGCTCGGGGTGGCCGGGTGACTCAGCCCGCCTTCGCGGGGCTGCGTCGGCAGCGCTCGGAACAGTACTTGACCTCGGCCCAGTTCTTGGCCCAGCTGCGGCGCCAGCTCATGGGCCGACCGCAGGCCAGGCAGGGCTTGGACGGCAGGCTGGCCTTGTTGCCGCGAAAAGAACCCGGCGCCTCGCTGCGTGACTTTTCTTTCATGCCGGCACGATACGCCAAAGCCAGAGCGGACTTGTGACCGGGGTCAAAGGCCGCAGCAAAGCGCGCTGAGGCCGGGTGGCGCGTGGGAAAAGGCCGCATGGCATCTGTGACGAAACGCACAGACCGCATGAGCCGCGCGGACTATCGTTGCATCCATCGTCAGCACAGGCATGGCCTCCAGGCACGCCCCCTCCCCTCGCGCCGACACACCGCCCAGGAAAGCAGCACCATGAAGCTCTCGTTCAGCTCAGACACCCAGTTCGCTCCCTGCGAAACCGAAGCCTGGCGCTGCCCTTGCTGCAACAGCGGCGTGCACCGTGTCAGCCGCCGCACCCTGGACCGGATCTGGAGCTGGCTGGTGCCATCCTGGCGCTACCGCTGCCGCGACCGGCAATGCGGCTGGGAAGGGCTGGTCGCCCTGAGCCGGCTCAGCGAGCGCCAGCGCCACGCCCACGAGCGCAACCCCTATCGGCACCGCAGCTCCGAGCTGCCGCGCCGGGCGCGCATCGGGCAGCTCGTGCGCGGCTGGCACTGACCCCGTTTCCCTGCCCCGGTTTCCCGGCGCAAGCCCGTCAAACCTGCACAAGCCCCAGCTCGGCCAGCAGCTCCGAGAACTCACCGTACAGCGCCTGGCCGCGGATCACGCGACGGCCCGCCGGCGTTTCGCACACCAGGGCCGGCACGCCGTGCAAGCCCAGCTCGCGCATCAAGGCTTGGCTCTGCTCGCGGCGCTGCGCCTCCAGCGCCAGTAGATCGGCATCGGCCGCCTGCAGCCGCTCGGCCGCGGCGCGCAAGCCGTGTGCGTGCAGCAGCTCGACCAGGGGTGGCCGTGCCGTGATGTCCAGGCCCTCGACGTAGCGGGCCTGCTGGATGTGGCGCAAAGCGTCCAGCTCGCGCTCGGGCGCCGTCAGGGCCACGGCGCTCAGGGCCAGATAGGCCGGGCCGGCATCGAAGCTGGCGCCGATCTGGCCCAGCACCTCGCGGCGGTAGCGCTCGCTGAAGCGCTGGCCGGTGAGCTGCTCGATGCGCACATCGTTGGCCCAGGCGTAGTCGGCAAAGCCGGCGTCCATGCGGCGCGCCCCGCTGCCGCTGAACAAGCCTGTGGGCGCCAGGCTCAGGCCGGTGCCCGGCACGCCCTGCAAATGCACCGCCAGGCGATCGATCAAGGGCGCGGCGCCGTAGCACCAGCCGCACAGGGGGTCGAACAGATAGTGCAGGCTCAGGCCCGTGGCTGCGCCGCGGCTCACCATTTCATTTCACCGGTGTTGACCTTGGCGCCGATGTCCAGGGACAGCGCGCCCTCGCTCAAGTTGGGGTAGGCCTTCTTCATGGCCGCGATCAGATCGGCGCTCTGGGTGTGGGCGGCCAAGTTCTTCTCGAAGCTGAGCAGATAGTCCTTGGTGAAGCGGATGGCGCTGGCATCCAGCGGGGTGCCGGCCGCCATATGACCGGGCACCACCTGGGCCGGCTTCAGGGCGGCCATCTCGTCCAGCTGGGCCACCCAGGCGGCGCGCTCGGCGGCGCTTTGGGTATCGGCCGTCCATACATGCATCTGGCCGACCACGGCGATATTGCCGACGATGGCCTTGATGGACGGGATCCAGGCGTAGGGGCGGTGCGCCAGCAGGCCTTGTGTGCCGCGGATTTCGATGGTCTGGCCGTCCAAGGTCAAGGTGTTGCCCTCGATGGCGCGCGGCAGCACCGGTTGGCTCGGCGCATTGGCGCCCATCTTGGGGCCCCAGAAAGCCAGCTTGCCGGCCATCTTGGGCGCCAGCTTGGCCAGCACGGCGGGGGTGCTCAGCACCTCGGCCTGCGGAAAGATCTGCTTCAGGGTCTCGACGCCGAAGTAGTAGTCCGGGTCGGCCTGGCTGACGTAGATGGTGCGCAACGTGCGGCCGCTGTCCAGCACCTGGGCGGCGATGCGCAGGGCGTCGGCGCGGGTGAAGCCGGCGTCGATGACCATGGCCTCTTTCTCGCCGTAGATCAGGGTCGAGTTGACGTTGAAGCTGCGGCTGTCGGCGTTGTAGACCTTGAGGCTCAGAGCCGGGGCGGTGGCCGGCGTGCTGGCCGGGCTGACATCGGCGGCCTGGGCCAGCGAAGCGGTGGCGCCCAGGCTCAGGGCGGTGGCGGTGGCCAAAACGGTGCTGCGGAAGTTCATGGTGGGTTCTCCAATCGGTGGCGGCCGGGGCCGCCGGGGTATGAGGTTCAGCGAAAGCGGCGGAGGACCGGGTTGGGCCCGGGCCTCTACGCGATGAAACGAACTTTAATTTCGCAAAACGATCAGATAAACCACCTAAACTTCACATCACTGTTTCACGTTTCGAGCAAATCATGGATCGACTGCGCGCCATGCAGGTGTTTGTGGAGGTGGTGAACACCGGCAGCTTCAGCGCCGCAGCCGAGCGGCTGGAGATGTCGCGCGCCATGGTCACCCGCCATGTGGCGGCGCTGGAAGAGTGGCTGGAAGCGCGTCTGCTGCAGCGCACCACGCGCAGCCTGACCCTGACCGATGCGGGCGAACACTGCCTGCGCCGCAGCCAGCAGATGCTGGCCCTGCAGCAGGATGTGGAAGAAGAAACCAGCGGCCTCGGCGACGGGCCGGACGGCCGCGGCGGCCAGCTGCGCGGCCAGCTGCGTCTGACCTGCAGCATGTCCTTCGCCTACGCCCAGCTGGCGGCGGCGGTGGTGGACTTTCTGCGCCTGCACCCCCTGCTCAAGATCGATCTCAATGCCAGCGAGGGCGCACTCAATCTGGTGGAGGCGCGCATCGACCTGGCCATCCGCATCAGCGCCGAGCCCGACCCAGCCCTGATCGGCCGGCGCCTGGCGCCCTGCGCGTCGGTGCTGGTGGCCTCGCCCGACTACCTGGCCCGCCAGGGCGAACCGCAGCAGCCCGCCGATCTGGAGCGCCACCTGTGCCTGAGTTACGCCAATTTCGGCCGCAGCACCTGGCTGCTCAGCCGCGGCGAGGAGCGCAGCGCCGTGACGCTGCGCAGCCATTTCAGCGCCAACGAAGCCACCTCGCTGCTGCAAGCCGCCCTGGCCGGCGGCGGCCTGGCCTTGCAGCCGCGCTATCTGGCCAACCCGCACCTGGCCAGTGGGCGGCTGCGCGAGGTGCTGCCGGACTGGTCGCCCCCCGAGATGGGCATTTACGCGCTCTACCCCTCGCGCCGACACCTCTCGCCGGCGGTGCGGGCCTTGATGGACTTTCTGGTGGCCCGGTTCGAGGCCGTGCCCTGGTAATCGAGGCTGGACACGGCGATACGCAGCGGGCAGTGCCAACGCCAAGATGCCTGGACCGAGAGCGCACGCGCGCGGGGAGCCGAGCGACTGTCAGGCTGTGCACCAGGAGAGCATCAAGCCACCCCGGGCCGCACCACGAAAAAAAAGAAAGCCGCTGACGCGGTGTCCCGCGCGGCGGCTTCTTCTTTGATCCAGCTCGGGGCGATGTTCGGTCGCCCCGGCCCGCTCAGTGCTTGAGCCTCACTTGGCCGCGTACATGGACGCGTACTTGGCGCCGAAGTAGAGGATGAAGGCGTAGCAGGCGGCGGGCAGCAGGAAGGAGGTCTGCACGCCCATGGCATCGGCCATGGCGCCCTGCGCAAACGGCACCAGAGCGCCGCCGACGATGGCCATGCACAGGATGCCGGAGCCCTGGCCGGTGTGCTTGCCCAGACCGTTCAGCGCCATGCTGAAGATGGTGGGGAACATGATGGAGTTGCACAGACCCACGGCCAGGATGGCCCACATGGCCACGCTGCCCTTGCCGAACACGGCTGCCAGCACCAGGGCGATGGCCGCCAGCGAGTTGAAGGCCAGGGTCTTGCCCGGGCTGACCGTGCGCATCACTGCAAAGCCGATGAAGCGGCCGACCATGGCACCGCCCCAGTAGACGCTGACGTAATGCGCAGCGTCGCCATGCGAGAGGCCGGCGATGTGCGACTCACCGAGGAAGTTGACCAGGAAGCTGCCGATGCTGACCTCGGCGCCCACGTACAGAAAGATGCCGATGGCACCCAGCACCAAGTGGCGGTGCGACCAGGCCGAAGTAGCTTTGTCTTCCGCGCCGGCGCTGATCGCTTCGCTGTCGCTGATCTGGGGCAGCTTGGCGGCCCAGAACAGCACGGCCAGCAAGGCCAGGGCCGCTGCCAGACCCAGGTAGGGGCCGCGCACCGTGGCCGCATCGGCCGCCGTGCCCACAGCCGACAGGATCAGCAGGCCGCCGACCGCCGGGCCGATGGTGGTGCCGAGCGAGTTGAAGGCCTGAGTCAGGGTCAGGCGGCTGGACGCCGTGCGGGCCGGGCCGAGCACGGTGACGTACGGGTTGGCCGCCACCTGCAGCACGGTGATGCCCGAGGCCAGCACGAAGAAGGCAAACAGGAACACGCCGTAACCGCTGGACGCCGCCGGGTAGAACAGCGCGCAGCCACAGGCTGCGATCAAGAGGCCGGCGACCGCGCCTTTTTGATAACCGATGCGACGGATCAGCGCGCCTGCCGGCAGCGAGACGATGAAGTAGGCGCCGAAGAAGCAGAACTGCACCAGCATGGCCTGCACATAGCTCAAGGTGTAGATGGCCTTGAGGTGGGGGATGAGCACGTCGTTGAGCGAGGTGATCAGGCCCCACATGAAAAACAGCAGGGTGACGATGACCAAGGCGCTGGTGTGCTGCCCGGGCTCGGCGCCGCTGCCTCCCTGGATGTCCGCCGCCTGAGGCGCGGTGTGGTGTGCCATGTTTGCCATTGAATCTGTCTCCTGTTGTGGGTCTTGTCGGGTGTGGCTTGTGGTGTGGATCGCTGCGGGCTCCGAGCGCCAGGCTCGGAGCCGGGGCTCAGGGCTTGAGCCCTGCCGGCGCTTTGGGCAAATCGCGGGCGCGCGTGCCCCAACCTTGTGGGTCGGGCTGCGGGCTCAGCTTGAAGCTCAGGGTAGCACCCGACTGCAGGGCTTCCCATGAGAGCCATACCGGATGGTGTGCGCCACCCGCCCATGTGACGGCCTCGACAAAGCGGCGCTCGCCCGGCTTCGCCTCCGGCGCTTCGATGCGCAGGGTGCGGCCCGTACCCAAGTCGATCTCGGCGCGGGCGAAGCGCGGCGCATGCAGCAGGAAGCGGCCGCTGCCCGGCATGTCGGGGTAGAGCCCCAGGGCGCTGAACAGATACCAGGCCGACATGGTGCCCAGATCGTCATTGCCGGTCACGCCGTTGGGCGCATTGCCGAACAAGGTCTCGGCGGCGCGCAGCACGGTGGCCGTCTTCCAGGGCTGGCCGATCAGGGTGTAGACCCAGGGCGCATGCAGATCGGGCTCGTTGTTCGGGTTGTAGCGGAACTGGCTGTAATAGCTGTACGGCCCCACCACCCAGGACTTGCGCACCGCGGCCGCCGGGTCGGCGAGCAGGGCCTCGTAGTCGAAGAAGTGGTCCAGACGCTGCGCCGCCCCCGCCGGGCCGCCCATGGCCGACACCAGGCCGGGGATGTCCTGCGGCACCAGCCATTGGTACTGCCAGGCCGTGCCCTCGTGGAAGCCGCGCTCGGAGCGCGGGTCATAGCCGCCGTTCAGCTCGGTGAACCAGCTGCCGTCCGCACGGCGCGGGCGCGGAAAGCCACGTTGGCCGGTGGGCGCATCGAGCACGCGCTCGTCCCAGATGCGGCGCCAGTTCAGGGCGCGCTGGGCCAGCACCTGGGCATCCTGCTTGTGGCCCAGGGCCTGGGCCATCTCGGCCAGGGCGCCGTCGGCCAGCGCGTATTCCAGCGTCGACGAGGCACCATGGTGCGGGTCCACATCCATGCCCTTGGAGACAAAACCGCGGTCGTATTGGACGAAGCCCTGCTTCAGATAGCTGGGGTTGCCCGCTCGCCCCTGTGCGCGGATGCCGTGCGGCGGCACGCCAAAGGCGTTCTCGCGCAGGGCAGCGTAGGCCTCGCGCTCGCGGCCCTTGAGCGCACCGAGGCGCCACAGGTCCACCAGGAAAGGCGTCACCGGGTCGCCCGTCATGATGTTGGTCTCGAAATTGGCATAGCCCCAGCGCGGCAGCCAGCCGCCCTGCTCACGGATCTTCAGCACCGAGTAGGCGATGTCGCGCGCGCGCTCCGGGCGCAACAGGGCCAGGAGCTGGTTCTGCGTGCGGTAGGTGTCCCAGAGCGAGAAGAACTCGTAGTAAGTCCAGTCCTTGCCTTGATGCTTGGCGGTGTGGATCGCATCGTCATAGCCGCGGTAGCGCCCGTCGGCATCGCTGCCGGTCAGGGGCTGCAGAAGCGAGTGGTAGAGCGCGGTGTAGAACACGGTGCGGTCGTCCACGCTGCCGCCTTCGATGCGCACGCTGCTTAGCTCACGCTGCCAGTTGGCCTCGGCCTTGGCGCGCATGGCGTCGAAGCTCAGCGGCTCACCACCCGGGGCCAGGCCTTCGGCGCGCAGATTGATGCGGGCGCCTTCGGCATCGACATGCGAGATGGCGCTGACCGCGGTCACCGCCGACTTGCCGCCTTGCAGATCAAAGCTCAGCCAGGCGCCGTGCGGGCGCGCTTCGCCTTGGTGGCTGGGGCCTTTGGCGCCCGGCCAGGCGCCGGCGCCGTCCCAGATGCCATGGGCCACAAAAGGCCGGTCGAAGACCATGCGGAACCAGGTGGTGTACTGGGCGCCGCCGCAAAAACTCTTGGTCGTGATCTTGCCTTCGATACTGCGCTGATCGTCCCCAACACGCAGCTCGCTGCCGACCACCGAGTGCTTCTCGTTGGCCTGTCCCAGATTGACCAGCACATGGCCGGTGGGCGCGCCCGCGGCAAAGCGGTAGCGCTCGGCCGCCGCGCGGGTCAGGGCCGTGGCTTCGGCGGTGATGCCGCCGTAGCTGGTCAGCTGCACCTTGTAGTAACCGGCCTGGCCCACCTCGCCGGCATGCGTGTACTCGGCCGCGTAGCGCTTGTGGTCAAAGCTGCCGACCTTGGCCGTGTCGAAATCACCGCCCGGGGCGATGCGCCCCGTGACCGGCAGCACCGAGAGCTGGCCGCCCTGCTCCCAGCAGCCCGCGCCGGACAGGTAGGAATGGCCGAAGCCGCGGATGCGCGTGTCGTTGTAGCGCCAACCGGCGTAATGTTCGCCGGTCGGGCTGACCTGGATCATGCCGAAGGGCGCCGACGCACCGGGGAAGGTGTTGCCGTCGTCCTGGGTGCCGATAAAGGTGTTGACGGGCATGCTGCCCACGCTGAGCGGGGCCGCCTCGGCCTGCAGCGGCACGGCGGCCGGCAGCAGGCAAAAGCCGGCCAGCAAGCCCAGCAGGCTGCGCATGCGCAAAGGCCAGGCGTTGCGGCGGACGGCGGCTGGGTACGTCCACTTCATGTCCCCCGGCCGCTGCGCGGCCTCCTCCTTGACTTCCGTGGCCGCACCCACCCACCGTCCGCCGCCGTCCAACGACTCCCTTTGCGAAGAGGGAACCCTCGACGATCTGCTCAAGCAGGCTGGCGGGGTGCCCCTGCGACGTAAGTCAAGGAGGAGCCCGCGCAGCGGGCGGGGGACATGGAGTCGCAGGGGTGCACCGCCGGCCTGCGTCTCACACGCAAGCTCCGGATCGCCTTGCCAGGATGTGTGCTTCATCACGGTCATCTCCTGGAGGGATTTCAACGCACCGGCGCCGACAGGCGCATCGGGTGGGCTTCGGTGTTGAAGGTCACGGCGTCAAAGTCCAGCACCGATTTCGGCGAGAACAGCAGGTAGAAGTACTTGAAGGTCTCGGCGAAGAGGAAGCTTTCCATCGAGTCTTCATGGACCTTGGTGCGCACATCCTTGAGTGCCGCATAGCCTGCTTCCGTGCGGCAGTGGCGCACGAAGTCCTCGAAGAACTCGCGGCCCATGGCGCGGTAGCGCGCTTCACCGGTCAGCTGGTGCAGGTAGTAGGCCGACTCGACGATCTCGGGGCGCAGCGCGTACTCGGGCGACAGCACCTTCATGGTCTTGTAGTCCATGGACTCTGGCTCGATGCCGTGCAGGCGCCACATGCGCAGGTTCGATTCCTGCAGCTTGCGCGCACGCTTGATGTCGCCGCCCACGGCCAGCAGGGCCGGCATGAAGGCATCCAGCGCACCGTACTGCGTCTTGGTGCGGCGGCCGGTGTTCATGTCGGCGTGGCCGTACCAGAAGCCCGTCTTGGTCTCGTCGCCCAGCACCTTGTTGACGCCGGCAATGCTGTGGTCCCACATGGCCTTGCAC
Source organism: Burkholderiales bacterium PBB2 (assembly GCA_002255955.1). Classification (GTDB taxonomy): domain Bacteria; phylum Pseudomonadota; class Gammaproteobacteria; order Burkholderiales; family Burkholderiaceae_C; genus Paucibacter_A. Next base: position 237,333 of record NKIM01000003.1, read on the forward strand.
TCGTTGTCACCGAACAGGCGCCAGCATTTGTACAGGTACTCGTAATAGGAATCGATGCCGCCGCCGATGTGGGCATCGGTGCGCTCCCAGCGGCCGGTCTCGACGTTGATGGCCGAGCCGACCACGCCGTCCGGTGAGGCGCGGCGGTAGGTTTCCACCAGGGCGCGCTTGGCTTTCTCGAAGTAGATCGGCTGGCCCGTCAGCTTGCTCAGCATGCCGAACTCGATGATCAGCGTGCCAGTTTCGGCCGGGTTGCTGATCGTGCCGCTGACCTTGCCGCTGCGCAGATTGACATGGGTGTAGGGCAGGCCGGTGGGCGACTCGAACACCGGCAGCAAGCGCTTGCCCAGGTCTTCTGCCTTGGCCAGCAGGCGGGCATCGCCGCTGAGCTGGTAGGCGGACACCAGGCCACCCAGCAGGCGGATGGTGATCTCGAAGTTCTGCACCGAGAGGTCCTGGTCGAAGTTCAGCTGGCTGGCGATCAGCTCGCGCGCCTCGTCGGACTCTTCCTTCAGGCCCATCACCAGCAAGGTGCTCAGCGCATCGACCGGGGTCATCAGCAGCGAGCTCTTGTACCAGTTGTGGCCGCTCTTGCTCAGGGGCTTGAGGGCATCCTGGCCCCAGGCGTACTGCTTGTAGCCGCGCCAGGCGTGGCGGGTCTCTTCCTTGACGCGCTGGGCCAGCTGGGCCGATTCGGCCTCACTGACGGGCTTGAGCGCGGGCAGCGGAGCGGCCTGGGACATGGAGGCCACGGCAGCCAGGCACAGGCCGCTGAGCGCGCGGCGCGCCGGAGCCGGAACCCAGGACGAGGACATCGAAGACAAAGAAATCAAGGGCAAGAAATGGTGACTCATGAGGGAACCTTCTCTTTCGCGTGCTGTTCTTGAAGCTGATCGAACAACTGGCCCATGGCCAGCGGTGTCGGTGGGGTGGCGCCCGACTGCAGGCAGGCGGCGGAGCCGGCGGCCAGGGCCGCGTGCAGATGGGCTTGCAATAGGCGATCGGGGTGGCGGCTGAGGCTGTAGAGCAGACCGGCGGCGCTGGCATCGCCCGCACCCACCGTGTCCACCACCGCCACGGCCGGGGCCAAGGCGTCCACACGTTCGTCGCCACGGTAGAGGCTGGCACCGTGGCCGCCGCGGGTCAGCAGGCACAGCGCGCTGGGGTTGAGCGCGCGCAGGCGCTGCAGCGCTGCATCCAGTTCCAGCCCTGGGAACAAACCGCGCAAGTCGTCGTCCGAGACCTTGATCAGGTCGGCAACGGCGGCCATGCGATGGAGCGTCGGCGTGTAGCGTTCGTCCATCACCTTGCGGTAGTTCGGGTCGTAGCTGATGGCCACGCCCTGCTCTTTCAAATGCTCGGCCAAGGCAACCAGACGGCCGGCCAGAGGCTCACGCGCCAGGCTGATGCCGCCGAAATGCGCCCAGCGCAGCTTGCGCGACCAGCCCTCGGGCAGGGCCGTGGGGTCGAAATAGAGGTCCGCGCTGTCGTCGCCGATGAAGAAGTAGCGCGGCGGCTCGCCCTGCTCCACCATGGCCAGCAGGGGCGAGCGCGGCGCGCGCTGCATCAGGCGCAGGTCCAGGCCCACGGCCTCGCTGGCGGCCCAGAGCTCATCGCCAAAGCGGTCGGCGCTGACGGCCCCGGCAAAAGCCGTGCGCTCGCCCAGCGCGGCCAGCGCACGCGCCACATTCCAGGTGGAGCCGCCCACGCGGGCCAGCCACTGCGCCCCACCCTGGTGGATCATGTCGGTCAGCGCCTCGCCGGCGCAGAGCATCAGCGGGGCGTCATGCATGGCCTCGCCCTCCGGCCGCCTCGACCGCTTCAGCGGCATCCAGCACCGCCACGATGTCATAGCAGGCGCCCATGGTGTGATAGTCCACCTTGCCGGCTGGGCTCTTCTCGTCGCTGTACTTGCGGTTCTGCGCATCGAGGATGCGCCACCAGGCACCATGCTCGTGGTCGACAAAATGCGTCCAGCTGTAGGCCCAGAGGCGCTCGTACCAGTCCCAGTAGAAGGGGTGCTTGGTGCGCTGGGCCAGCATGGCGGCGGCGGCCGCACTCTCGGCCTGCACCCAGAAGTACTTGTCCGCGTCGCAGATGTTCAGCTCGGGCGAGATGGAATAGCACAGGCCGCCATGCTCGGCATGCCAGCCCTTCTCCACCGCCACCTTGAACAAGCGCTCGGCCGTGGGCAGGGCCCAGCTCAGGTCGCGCTCCAGGGCGCCGCCCAGCGACTCCAGCTGCAGCAGCAGCTTGGCCCACTCGGTGAAATGGCCGGGCTGGTAGCCCCAGGGGCGGAACAGATTGGCCGGGTCATGGATGTTGAACTTCCAGTCGGGCTGCCAGTTGCTGTCGTAGTGTTCCCAGATCAGGCCGCCGCAGCGCTCGGCCTGGCGCTGGGTGATGTTGAAGGCCACGGTGTAGGCGCGCTCCAGATAACGCGTTTCGCCCGTGGCACGGTAGGCGGCCAGCAGCGCTTCGCAGGCATGCATGTTCGCGTTCTGGCCGCGGTAGCTGCCGCGCTCGCGCCAGTCGCGGCTGGCTTCGTCGGCATAGAGGCCGGCCTCGGGCTCCCAGAAGCTGCGCTCCATCAGCTCGAAGGTCTCGGCCACCCAGGGCCGCGCCTCGTCCAGCCCGGCCATCAGCGCATGCGAGTAGGCCAGCAGCACAAAGGCCTGGCCGTAGGCATGCTGGGTGCCGTCCAGCACTTCACGGCCACCAGGGTGGCAGCGCAGCAGCCAGCTGTAGCCGCCGAACTCGGTGTCGCGGTGCGCCTCGCGCAGGAACTTCAGCGCATGGCGCAGGCCGTCCAGGTACTCGGGCTGGCCGTAATGGCGGTAGGCCATGGCGTAGGTGAACACAAAGCGCGTGCTGCTGACCAGATGGCGCTGCTCTGAGTCGTAGACGCTGCCGTCGTCCTTGAAGAAGTGGTACATGCCACCGCTCCAGTCGATGCAGCGCGGGTGGTAGAAGCTCATGCTGTGCTGCGCATGGGCGAGCAGCACCGCCCGAGAGCGAAAGTCGGGGAGATTGGACATGGTGGTGAATTGAAAAGTTAGAGGCGTGAGGCGGGTGTCGATCGCTTCATGGCCATGCCTTGCATGCTTGGGAATGGGTCCATGAATGAATCAATCGTCACTGCTGCTTTCACGCACGATCATCTCGACCGGCAGAACCAGTTCGGTGGGGGGCTCATCGGGTTTGAGGCGCAGCAAGAGCTCCACGCCCGAGGCACCCAGCGCCTCCTTGTCCACATGCACCGTGCTCAGCGGCGGCACGGCCACGGCCGCGCTGCTGATGTCGTCGAAGCCGACAACCATGATGTCGTAGGGAATCTTCAAGCCTTCGTTGACGCAGGTCTTCATCGCCACCAGGGCGGTGCTGTCGTTGTAGCAAAACACGGCGTCGGGCCGCTTGGGCAGGGCCAGCAGGCTGCGCATGGCCTCCATCACGCCCTCGTCGCCCTCGCCCATGGTGGGCACGATGACTTCGAGCTCGGGGTCAGCATGCACCTTGGCCTCGAACAGCGCCCGGCGAAAGCCACGGATGCGCTGCTGGATGCTGTAGTGCGCGGGTGAGCCCGAGAGCATGGCGATGCGCCGCTTGCCGTTGCGAAGCAGATGCCGCGTGGCCAGGTAGCCGCCCAGCACATTGTCTGGATTGATCGAGGACATGCCGCGCCGGTTCATATCCACCAGCACCATGGGCTTGCCCGTCAGCATCAGCGCGCTCAGCACCTCGGGCTCGAAGAAGCCGGCGCACAGAATCGCATCGGGCGCATGCACCCGCACCTGCTCCAGCACCGGCTCCGCCGGGCCCACGACGATGAAGGACAGCGCAATCCCCTCGCGCCGGCAGGCCGCCTCGGCACCATGCAGCACCGGCGAGAAGAAGGGGCTGGAGGCCAGCGTGTTGTGCTGGCTGTGCAGCAGGAAGGCGATTCGCCGGATGCGCCCCTTCTTCAGCTGCGAGAGGTCATAGCCGAGCCGCTGCGCCGCCTCACGCACCTTGTTGCGCGTCACCTCGGTCATGCCGGCCTGGTTCTTCAGTGCCCGCGACACGGTGCCGATCGACAAGCCCGTGGCCTCGGCGATGTCGCGGATGGTGACCCCGCTGCCGTTTCCGCTCATGCCGGCACTCCGGGTTGCCGGAGCAGGCAAGACGGCGCGCCGATCGGCGCTGCGCGAACGCGCAACAAGCCCAGCAGCGGCGATTCTGAAATCATCTTCAGCAGCAACACGGTGTCTCCGGTGTTCTCGGTCTTGGGTTTAATAAACGCATCATCGTGCGCTTGCAAGGCTCAGGCGAAGGCACTTCACCCGGCTTTGTTCATGGGTGATGTTTATATCTAGCGCTTTTTTGAGCGTCAACCAAAGCGACCGAAGACAGGTGTTTTTAGCGCGGTTTACTAAACAAGCGCGAAGCGCTCGGTCACGATGAGTTCGTTTAGACCACGCGAGGGGCGACGGTGCATGAACTTGCCTCGTGAGCAAGCAGGCCAGGCCGCGGCCTGCGCCTTCAGCTTTTTTGTTCATCCAGCGACACGTCATCGCCAGGCAATCACCCGCCCCGGGGGCCCTGGATGCCGATTCGCCGGGCCTCCAGGCAGAATCCGGCGCATCAGGGCAAGCGGGGCGTCAGGCCCGCCGCTCAGCCCATCCGGAATGAATGAGTAAATGAACGAACGAAGAATGGAGCCACATCCATGGCACTGACGAAAAAAGGCGAGTTCTGGTACGGCACGACCTCGGGCGACACCCAGGCCGAGCTGCGCAGCTACAGCGTCGCGAACCGCCACGAGGCCACTCGTTTCGCCGCGTCTAAATGCGACTGCGGCTGCCGCACCTTCGCGCTGCAGAGCGATGAAGATGCCGGCTTGGCCATCCGCACCTGCACCGACTGCGGCGAGGAGCACCTGATGGGCGACAGCGCGGACCACCTGGAAGGATCAGAACCCGAAACGCACGAGTGCGTGTGCGAAAACGAGGTGTTCGAGCTGATGTCCGGCGTCTCCGTGGTCGAGGGCAGCCACAAGGTTCGCTGGTACTACATCGGCTGCCACTGCGTGGAGTGCAATCTGGTCGGGGTCTTCGCCGACTGGCCCTGTGAAGCGGACGATGCGGCGGCCTTTCTCGCCAAGGTGTGAAGGCCGGCCGAAGCCACCCCTCCGGGATCAGGCTCGCAGGCTCGGCGTCACGACGCCAAGCCTAGTGTCGGGCCTCCCGCCTCAAGCCCTGGCTTGAGCAAGACCTGACCCTCTCGCGCTGACGCGCCAGCACGGCCGCCCGCCGCCCTGGCTGCTGCAATGCCGCGATGCCTTGCGGGATGACAGCCAGTACACCGTGGGCAACCATGGCCTGTGCAAGCTGGCGCAGGAGCTGGGCCTGCACCCCGCCTACCTGGCGCGGGCCTTCCGCAGCCACTTCCGCTGCTCACCGGGCGATTTCGCGCGCCAGCACCGCCTGCAGCGGGCCGCCAAGCTGCTGGCACACAGCCGCCTCAGCCTCAGCGAGGTGGCCCAGGACTGCGGTTTTTTCGACCAGCCTCATCTGAGCCGCAGCTTCCGGGCGCGTTTTGGCATGACTCCGCGTGAGTACAGAGTTCGGGCGGGTTGACGGTCAACGAGGGTCGGGTTTTGACTTCAGGTTTAAGGACTGCACCCCAGTCCCTTCCTGCCCCTCCGCCACTTCGATTTCTGGGGATAGGCCCTTGCTCGATGCCGACTGAAAATCCAGCGACATCAAGGAGCTGCCATGAACGGACAACTGGACTGGGCGGACGCGACAGCCTACTTTGGAAACGATCTGGAGGTTCACCGAAGGCATCTGGCGGACGCCGGCATGGCCACCCACGGGCTCTTGGCCTGCCGCTTCTTGAAAGGCGACAGCAGCCGGATGATGAGCGGGGACGGTGATCACGCGGAGCAAAAGCTGATCCACTCCAAACTCTGGACTGAAGAGCTGGCTCGTGCGCTGGCCAATTGGGACCCGAGAAGTTCGCCCATGCTGATTCTTGTCGCCTTGAACCGATCGCCTTGCGGTGATTGCGCGCACCTGCTCGCCAGTGCGCTCCAACGGTTCAACAATGATTACTCGTTGACAACTGAACGTCAGCACTTTGTGCTGGCTTCGCTTGGCTACTATCACAGCGCCAAAGCGACCCAGCATTCGACCAGAGGGCTGCCGCAGACTTTCACGACAGACAAAGGCATGAGGGCACTCAAGGAAGCAGGCTGGAAGCTGTGCACCTTGACCTTCGACGCCAAGACGACACGGCGAGGAAAGGAGCTCAGCCGCTACTTACAGAAAATGCAGAAGCACGGCTGACTCATTTGGGAACCTGCAGACCCTTGTGCTGTCAGATGGCACCATCCAGCGCAAGCTTGCGTCCGTGGCGCACTGCATCCAAGCTGCAATCCCACATCAGGTGTTGACGCACCCTATCTCGCCCGTCGGCCAACATTCATCGGCCAGCACTCGTCACCCTGCTCATGTGGCCCTGCACAAAGCCAGCCAGTACACCGACGACAACAACGGCCTGTGCCAGCTGGCGCAGGAGCTGGGCCCGCACCCGGTCTACCTGGCATGCGCCTTTCACGGCAACTTCCGCTGCTCACCGGGCGACTTCGCGCGCCAGCACCGCCTGCAGCGCGCCGCCAAGCTGCTGGCACACAGCCGCCTCAGCCTCAGCGAGGTGGCCCAGGACTGCGCCTTCTTCGACCAGCCGCATCTGAACCGCAGCTTCCGAGCGCGTTTCGGGGTGACGCCGGGTGAGTACCGGGTGCGGGTTAACTGAGCTGCACAGAAGGGCAGGGCTTGCCTTCAGATTTAAGGCCTGACCCCGAGCCCGTGTGACCCCGAGCCCGGGGTGACGCCGCGTGAGGACCGAGTTCGGGCGGATTGAAGAACTGCGAGGGTCAGGTTTTGCCTTGTGATTCAAGGCCGGCCCCTCAATGCCTCATTTACTCTACCCCTGGGTTCGCACAGAATTCTGCGCCAGCGAAACAGGGGAAGGAGAGAACAATGATTGAGTCTATTTACCTCGAAGAGGAGGTCTTTCGCGAGATGGGCATCGGATTGCCGGACCTGGTAATGACGCCACCGCTGGAGATGCGAGGGCTATCAAACGTGGTCTTGCTCGCGGGGCCCAACGGCGCCGGCAAGAGCCGCCTTCTAAGGTTGGTGCCGGGCGTCGCCTCGAAAAAGCTCTTGCGTGAACAGATGAATGCACTTGAGGAGCAGGAATCGACCATCACAGAAGTGACGCTGCCCGAACTCCAAAATGCCTTGGAACTCGAATTGGCGCAGCCATTCCCCCATCAGAACTCAAGCGTGAACATGATTCAGTCGACGATCGCTCAAAGTATGAGCGAGCTTGAACGTATCCAATCAGCGCGCCGTATGTCCGATGCATTGACGCTGTCTCGCGATGTTGCACCGCGTTTCGCAAAATTCGTCCCAACCGGGTATCAGCTCAGCGACCCCTTCCAGTGGACGCAAGCGGAAGCAGATATGCGCGCGGCTCAACTTGCAACAAGAATCACAAGCTCTCAAGAGGATGCACCAGCCTATGCCGCGCGAGTGCTTCGAAATGCCGTCGAGGAAGGCTATCAACGCTTGCTCCGCCACGAAACGTCACCTTGCGACGCAGAAAAGAAACGTGACAGCTTGCAGAATATTCTTCGCTCCCTACTTGGGGCGGACTTCGAAGTAGAAATGGAGGACGGCCGCCTCAAACTGGGAGCGTTCAATCCATTCAATCAAGTGCTGTCCCCTGGCCAACAGGTTCTCTTTCAGTTCGGCTGTTTACTTCATGCGCAAGTCGAGCATGTACAGGGCTCGATTGTTCTGATGGACGAACCTGAGAACCATCTACACCCTGGTGTACTTATAAATGTCATCGACACCCTCAAGTCACTGTTGACCAATGGCCAACTTTGGATCGCAACGCATTCCGTGCCCCTCATCGCCCATTTAATGAGCGACGATTCAGACTGCTTGTGGTTCGTCAATGAGGGGCGAGTCAGGCGAGCTGGACGAACCCCTGAGATCGTTCTCGAGAGCTTGCTCGGAGGTCCAAAGGGATCGAGTGACTTGCAAGCACTGACCATGCTGCCGGGTAGCTTCGCCGCGAACCGATTCCTTTGCGAGTGCTTGGTGGCGCCCGGAGTGGTTGGACCCGACGTGAAAGATCCACAAACCAATCAGATTCGCGAAGCGCTTTGGAATATAGGCACTCAAGAGGAAGCCCCAACTGGCAAGCTGCGCATTCTCGACTTCGGGGCAGGTAAAGGCCGACTGCTCGCGACGTTGATGGATTCGATCTCACCGAATCAGGAACCGTGGTTCGACTACATCGCTTACGACATCGGGGAGCAGGACCGAAAGGACTGTGAAAACCAGATCGCTTCGGTCTATGGCGACGCAAAGAATCGCTGGTTCAAAGAGCTTTCAACTCTCAGTGCACGAATGGACGTTGGCAGCTTCGATGCGGTTGTCATGTGCAATGTGTTGCATGAAGTGCCGCCTGAAGTGTGGGCATCTACGCTAAACGACTGCGCCAAACTTCTGAAACCTAGAGGGCATCTTCTCGTAGTTGAAGACTACGGTATCCCTGTTGGGGAACGAGCCCATAACTATGGATTCTTGCTTCTTGATGAGCCAGAACTAGTTGCGCTATTCAGCATCAAGGAGATCGACCGCAAAGCCGGAAAATTCATTCGTGCAAGTAGCTTTGATCAACGATACCAAGATCGCTTGGTAGCTCACCTGATACAGCGCGAGTGCGTAACTCGCATCTCCTCAGAGACCAGAAAATCCGCTATCAAAACTCTTCGCGACAGGATGACTGATGAAGTTCAGAAACATCTGAGCGAGCCTACGATTTCAAGTAACAAGGGCAGGTCCTACGCCAGATCAACCCAATTGCTCGCGAATGCAACCATCTGGTGCCGTGACCACGACAATTGATTATCGCCCCAGCTCACGAATTGAACTTAGTACTCACGCCCTTTGCCCCTCGCTCGCCAAACATTTCGACGACCTTCGGGTGACACCATGTGCCGGCTCACTCCCCCACCAACACCCCCGACACATTCCAGGAACTGAAGCTCGTCCCTTCGCGTGGCCCTTGCGGAATCCGCACCGTCATGCGGTGCCGTCCGGCTTTGAGGTGACCCAGGTCGATGTAGATCGGGTTGGTCGCCGTGCCGGGGCACCAGTTGGAGCGGCTGATGTCAGACGAAGACAGGCCGTCGTTGAAGTTGCCGGATGCGGGGTTGAAGAGGCGAAAAGCGCCGCAGTCCTGGCGCCAGGGGACGAAGGCAAACACCTCTTTGCCGTTGAGCAGGATGGTGTTCTTCTTGGGCACGAATTCGTCGCCGTTGGTCCAGCCGCCGTGGCCGGTGCTGATGTAGCGCAGGCGGGCGTTCTTGAGCGGGCGGTCGAGGGTGAAATCCACCTCCAGGCCCTTGGGCTTGTCGAACATGGTGGCGTAGTCCTGCTCAGCCATCTCCATCACATTGGTGGTGTTGAACAGCGGGATCAGGCGCGGAGCTGAAGAAGAGGACGACGTTGCACCCGTGCTGGCGCTCACCGGCTTGGAGAACATGGCGGTGGCGGCGTCGCTGGGGTGGATGGTGAGGTTGAGGTCCAGCTTGTGGCCGCCCTTGTCGTAGTTGCCGATGAACACGCCCAGGGCCAGTTGCTGGCCCGAGAGGCGCTGGGCCAGGTCGGTGATGTCCATGCGGTAGGGCGCGGCCTCGTGCCAGGTCTTGCCCTTGAGCTGCAGGTGGTTGTAGTGCTTGACGCCAAAAGGCGTGAAGAAGCGCATCAGCTCGATCAAGGGCGCGTAGTCCTCGGTGGCGACCACGCCGCGGTAGCTGCGGCCATTGCCGTTCTGATACGCCGGCAAGGCGGCCACACCGCGCTGCAGGCCGTCCAGGAAGGTGCGCGTGACCTTCTTTCCCTTCTCTGACTCCTTCGCCGCGCCCAGCGGGATCACGAAGACCGAGCCGGTGCGGTCGTAGGCATCGCCGTTGGAGCGGGCCAGCAGGTCCACAAACACCTGGCTGCCCGGCGCGATCTCGGGCAGCTGCACGGTCTTGAGCACCACGGTGCCATTGGCATAACGAGTAACGCCCTCGCGCGGCTCGCGGTCTTCACCCGAGAAGTTGACGATCTGGTCCTGGAACACCGGGATGGTGGTGAAGCGGCTGCGCCAGACGCGGTCTTTGTAGCTGAGGCCGTCGAGCAGGGGCGCCGCTTCAACCTTTCCACCCTGGGCCATCTCCGCCAAATCCAGGCCCTGGAAGGGCTCGATCTGCGTGGCGCTGATGACGAAGTTGCCATTGCGCACCAGCTCCAGCACCAGGCCCAGCTGGTGGCCCAGCACGGTGGGCGCGCCGGCCGCGGGCAGCTCGGTCGTGTACCAAAGCTCGATGGTGTTGGAGTTCACCACCGTCTTGGCCTTTTTGCAGCGGTAGCCGAGGATAGTGCGCGTCTCTTCGCTGAACTCATAGCTCTGCTTGGGCAGCGATTCGCGATCCAGGGTGGCGATGCCCTCCCCTGGGCTCAGGCGAGCCAGTTGCAGCAGCTCTTGCGCGGCGGGCTTGATGAACTGCTGCTCGAAGGGAAAGCCGGCCTTGCCGGCCAGGATGGCCTCGGAGCTGATCAAGGCCTCGCCCTTGGCGGCGAACACCCAGATCGGGTCCTGGCCTTCGACCGGCTTGCCGTTGTAGCTGCGCTGGTAGCGCAGCTTCCAGCCCTCGGTGGGGGCGGCCAGGGCGAGGCTGGGCGCCAGGGCGGCCAGGGTCGCCAGCAGAGCGCCGGCCAGGTGGGCTTTGTTGAACATCGGGCGTGTGGCTCGCATCGTCGTCCTCAATCTTGTCGTCATGTTGCTCTCGGCATTCGGCCGTTGGCCTCAGTGTGCCAGCCGCAGCTGGTGCAGGCCCTCGTCCGCCGCGGCGGGCAGCTCCAGGCGCAGCCGGCCGGTCTCGTCCCTCTGAGCCGAGAGCGGCTGGCCGTCAAATCGCCAGGGCGATGCACGGTCCAAGCCCAGAATCTCCAGCCGCGTCAGCCGCTGAAATCCAGCGTTCGGGGGCAGATCAAGCTCCAGCGTCAGCCCCTGGCCATCCTGGCGGACGCCGATGCGGCGCGCGGCGCCCTGGCGATAGCCGTAGCCCTCACCGGCATCCTGGAACACCTCGCTGCGGCCGCTGCCGCCCCAGGCCACGGTCAGGCCCAACGGCGCGGCGCGCATCTCGCCCGTGTGCTGCAGCGGCGCTTGCGTGGGCACGGCGGCGCCCACGCGGATGAACAGGGGCAAGCGGTCCAGTGGCGCGGCCACGGTGGCCTCGCTGCCGCCTTCGAAGCGCCGGCCGGTCCACCAGTCCAGCCAGGCTTCGCCGGCGGGGAAGTAGACGCGGCGCTGGCGCTCGCCCTCGCGCAGCACCGGCGCCACCAGCAGGTCGCGGCCGACCAGGAACTGGTCATCCACCAGGCTGGCGCGCACATCGCGCGGGAAGTTGAACCACAGCGGCCGCAGCGGCGGCAGGCCGCTGCGCTCGTTCTCCTCGAACAGGCTGTAGAGGTAGGGCAGCAGGCGGTAGCGTAGCTCGATGGTGGCGCGGTTGATGCGCTCGAACTCGGGGCCAAAAGCCCAGGGCTCGCGCGGCGCCGAGACATCGTTGGAATGCGTGCGGAAGAAGGGCGTGAGCACGGCCGCCTGCAGCCAGCGGCTGTGCAGCTCGGCGCTGGGGCTGCCCATGAAGCCGCCGACATCGGCGCCCACGAATGGCACGCCCGAAATGGACAGATTGCTCAGCATGGGAATGGTGAGCGCCAGATGCGTCCAGCTGGGCGAGTTGTCGCCCGTCCAGACCGCCGCATAGCGCTGCACACCGGCGGCGCCCGCGCGCGTCAGCACCATGGGCCGCTGCTCGGGGCGCAGGCGGCGCAGGCCCTCGAAGCTGGCGCGGGCCATCTGCAGGCCGTAGACATTGTGATAACGCGCATGATCACCGGGCCGGCCGTCGCCGGCATGGCGCGCGTCCAGCGGCAAGGTCTTTTGCGGGCCGAGCGAGATCTCGGGCTGGCTGAAACCATCAGGCGCAAACACGCCCGGCTCGTTCATGTCGTTCCAGAAGCCATCGACCCCCAGCTCCAGCGGCGCGGCATAGAGCTGGCCGAACCAATCGCGCGCGGCCGGCGAGGTGAAATCCGGAAAGGCGCAGATGCCGGGCCAGACCTTGGCATGCAGCTCTTGGCCATCGGCACCGCGCATGAACACGCCGGCCTCGCGGCCGCTGCGGTAGATGGCAAAGCCTTCGTCGCGCTTGATGCCGGGGTCGACGATGGTGACGGCGCGAAAGCCCTGCGCATGCAGCTGGCCCAGCATCTCGCGCGGCTGCGGGAAGGTGCTGGGGTTCCAGGTGAAGACGCGGAAGCCATCCATGTGGTCGATGTCGAGGTAGAGCACATCGGCCGGGATCTGGCGCTGGCGGAACTCGCGCGCCACGCTCAGAACTTCATCCTGCGTTTTGTAGGACCAACGCGACTGCTGGTAGCCCAGGGCCCAGAGCGGCGGCAGCGGGCCGCGGCCGGTGAGCGCGGTGTAGTCCTGCAGCACCCGGGCCGGGCTGCGATCCGGGCCGCCGGTGAAGACGAAGTAATCCAGCTCGCCACGCGCTGCGCCGAAGCGCCAGCGCTGCGGCTCGGTCTTGCCCATGTCGAACCAGCTGCGGCTGCTGTTGTTGAGGAAGACGCCGTGGCTCAGGCCCTGGTGCAGGGCGATGAAGAAAGGGATGGCCTGGTAAGACGGGTCGTGGCCGGGCGCGTAGTCGGGCACATCGGCGTTCCACATCACCAGATGCTGCTGGTGACGCGAGAGCGGCAGGGCTTTCTCGCCAAAGCCGTAGTAGAGCTCGTAGTCGTCGCGTCGCTTGGTGGCCTCGACACTGCCCTCTTGCGGATCGAAGACGATGGGCCGGGCCGGGTCATCGGCGCTGATCAGGCGGCCGGCGCTGTCGAACACGCTCAGCTGCAGCTCAGGGGCACGGCGGATCTGCACGCGGGTGCCGCTGGCCGAGCGCAGCTCCAGCAATTGCGGGCCGCTGCGGCGCAGCACTGCCTTGGCCTGCGGCGGCGATTCAGTCAGCGCATAGCTGGCCGTGTCGGGCTCAAAAGGCGCACCGCTGGGACTGATGCGCACGCGCAGCACCTCGGGCGTGACGAAGCTGATGCGGGCCCGGGCGCCACGCGCCAGGCGCAGGTCCACGCCGTCCTCGCGCAGGCTGGACTGCGTGACCGGGCCGAGGCTGCGCGGGGCCGCCTCGGCCGGCAGCGGTGCGAACACAGCGAACAGCAATGCCGCAGCGCACAGAGGGCTCCATATGATCATCACAGCGCCGCACTCCCCAGCACACGCAGGCGCAGGGCGCGCTGCAGGTCTTCCACGGTGGCTTTGCCGTTTCCGCTGAGCTTGAGCTTGAGGCGCAGCGACTCGCCGGGCAGCAGCGTCAAAGCGTTGTCAGCCACATCCACGTCCATGCCCTCGAACTCGACCCAGACGCCACGCGCCAGACTGCGCGCTTGCACATGCAGCTGCAGCTCTCCGCCCACGCGCTCAACCTGAGCCTGCACGGCTGAGGCTTGTGGCCAGGCCAGGTCTTTGGCGGGCTTGAAATAGACCACGCTGCGCGAAGGCGGTTCGCCCTCGATCTGCAGCTCGAACACGGCCGCGGCGGAGGCCGGGTCGGCATCGCCGAGCAAATCGGCATCGGCATAACGCGTGAGCAGCTGGGGCGAGAGCGGCGCCAAGGTCAGCGCCTGGCGCTCCTCGCGCAGGGTGCGGCCTTGCAGCGTCATCACGCGCAGGCGCAGCTCGCCGCGGCGGGCCTCGGCGCGGTCATTGATCACATGGAGCCGGGTCTGGCCCGAGGCCTCGCGGAGCGCCGCCACCGCTACCGGCGCGAAGAAGCGCCGGGTCTGGAAGTGCAAGGCCTTCCAGCGGCCGACATGGTCGATGCTGGACCAGGACGCGCCGGGCCAGACATCGTTGAGCTGCCAGTACAGCGAACCCATGGTGAAGGGCCGGCTGGCGCGGTGGTGCAGGGCGGCGAGCTGGATGCCCTCGGCCTGCATCAGCTGGCTGCGGTAGATGAAATCGCCAAAATCACGAGGCTCGCCAAACTCCTCGCGGATGTATTTCAGCAAGCGCTCATTGCCTTTGCCAGCCATGAACTTCTGGTGCGCGGTGATCAGCGGCGCGTGGATGCCCTGCTCGCTGCGCGGCGCAAACGCATCCACCGTGGCCTGCACCGGCCAGGCCTGCAGGCCGTACTCGGACATGAAGCGCGGCGTGATCTCCAGGTACTTGCTGACCGGGTGGGCCGGGTTGCCCCAGACCTCCCAGTAATGCATATCGCCGCTGGCGGGCGTGTTGGCCACTTCGGCCAGGTCATCACCGGGCGAGCTGGACCAGTAGGCGATACCACCGCCCTCTTCCGCCACCACCTGGCGAAGATCGCGGCCGAAGAGCTGCACATAGCCCTGCCAGACGCGCTCGGCCAGGGCCGGGTCGGCCGCCTTCATATCGTGGCCATGGCCCCAGTACTTCCAGGCGATCTCCTGCTCGTTGTTGCCGCACCAGAGCACCAGGCTGGGGTGGTGGCGCAGGCGCTGCACCTGCTCGCGCGCCTCGACCACCACATTGGCGCGGAAGGCCGGGTCGTAGGCCGGCTGCATGCCGCCGCCGAACATGAAGTCCTGCCAGATCATCAGGCCCAGCTCATCAGCCAGGTCGAAGAAGGCCTCGCTCTCGTAGTAGCCGCCGCCCCAGCTGCGGATCATGTTCATGTTGGCATCACGCGCGGACTGCATCACCCGGCGCAGCTGCGCAGCACTGACGCGCGGCTGGAACATGTCGAAAGGAATGGAATTGGCACCCTTGGCGAAGACGGGGATGCCGTTGACCTCGAAGTGGAAGCCGCGTCCTTGCGCGTCGGGCTCGCGCTTCAAGGCCACGCTGCGAAGGCCGGTGCGCTGGCTCAGCGCATCGAGGAGCCGGCCGGCTTGCCAGAGCTCCAGCTCGTAGCGGTACAAGGCCTGCTCGCCATAGCCGTTAGGGAACCAGCGCCGCGGTTGCTCGACTTGCAAGGGCAGTTCGATCTTTTTCAGGCCAGCTTCCGTGGCCTGGCCCTGCTGCTCGGCGACCAGCTGGCGGCGACCATCGGGGGCGGTCTGCCAGAGGCGCAGCTGATAGTGCCCGGCGCGCGCCAGCTCCAGCGTGGCGATGGCGCGCAAGCGGGCCCGCTCGGCCGTGACTTCATCCTGCAGCAGCTGCAGCGATTCGACGCGCAGGCCGCTCCAGCTCCGCAGGGTCACCGGCTGGCTGATGCCGGCAGTGACGTAGCGCGGGCCCCAGTCCCAGCCGTAGTGGTAGCCCGGCTTGCGGACGAAGTTGCCCGTCATGGCATCGGGCGGCTCGTCGCCGTAGGGCGAGGGGTAGTTGCCGGCCAGCTTGACCGGCATGGCCTGCACCTGGGGCAGGAGCTTGTTGATCGGCGAGCGGAAGACGATGCTCAGCTCATTGCCAGACGCGCGCAGCAGGCCTTTTTGAACCGGCACGCGCCAGCGGCGGAAGGCGTTGTCGGCCTTGAGCAAGGGCTGGCCGTTGAGCCGCACCTCGGCAAATGTGTCCAGGCCCTCGAAGACCAGCTCCTGGCGCGCCTGCGCCCGCTGGGCGCGCGGCACATCAAAGCGCGTGCGGTACTCCCAATCGGCCAGGCCTATCCATTGCAGGGCTGCCTCGGGTGCGCCGACAAAAGGGTCGGGGATCAGCTGAGCGGCCAACAGGTCGATGTGCACCGTGCCGGGCACCTGGGCCGGGCGCCAGGCGGTGGCTGCGGCATGGGTGGCAGCCTGGCTGCTGGCGGGGCTGAGGCGGAACTGCCAGGCTTGTGAGAGGGTGAGCATGTTGGCGGCGTAGGCCGGCAAGGCCAGCGTGAAAATCAGCAAGCAGGCGGTGCGACGAAGCAAGTTCTGAAACTTCATGCCGCCCTCCAGTAACGCTCAATCCACTGCTGGTGGGTGGGCATTGCGGCCACGGCGTCGCTCAGGATGTGGCGCGTGCCCTCCACGAAGGCGTGCAGGCGGTCTTCGGGCATGTCGTCGACGATGGGGTGGTAGCGGCGCGGCAGGATGCGCTGTCCCAGCATCACCTGCACCCAGCTGGGCAGGGCAAAGAAATCCTCGCCGTGGCGGAAGTAGCGGCCATCGGCGCGGAACAGGTCCATGGCCTCGCGCAGGCTGTCAGGCACGGACATGGTGCGGCAGTCGTTCCAGAAATCGGTATCGTCGCGCTCGGTCGCGTGGTAGTGCAGGATCAGGAAGTCGCGCACACGCTCGTACTCGAACGCGGTCTCGCGGTTGAATCGCTCGGCCAGCTGCGGGTTGAACTCGCGCCCCGGGAACAGGCTCAGCAAGCGGCTGAGGCCCGATTGCACGAGGTAGATGCTGGTGGATTCCAGTGGCTCCAGGAATCCGCTGGCCAGGCCCAGGGCGATCACGTTCTTGTTCCAGACCTGCTTGCGCATGCCGGTGGTGAAGCGCAGCAGGCGCGGGTCGGCCAGGGGCTTGCCGTCGAGATTCGCCATCAGGGTGGCGGCGGCCTGGTCCTCGCTGAGGTGCTGGCTGGAGAAGACATAGCCATTGCCGATGCGGTGCTGCAGCGGGATGCGCCATTGCCAGCCGGCGGCGTGGGCGGTGGCGCGTGTGTAGGGCGTTATGGGACTCACACCTTCACAAGGAACAGCCAGGGCGCGGTCGCAAGGCAGCCAATGCGACCAGTCGGTGTAGCCGGTCTTGAGGGTCTCTTCGATCAGCAGGCCGCGAAAGCCCGAGCAGTCGATGAAGAGATCGCCCTCGACGCGCTCGCCGCTTTCCAGCTGCACGGCTTCGATGAAGCCGTCGTCAGGGCGCTGCAAGGCGCGCACGATCTTGCCTTCGATGCGCTGCACACCGCGGCGCTCGGAGATCTCGCGCAGAAAGCGCGCGTAGAGGCTGGCGTCGAAATGGTAGGCGTAGGCGATGTCCGCCAGCGGCGAATCCGGCGCCGCCGAGGGGTCGCCGGGGATGAACTTGCCCTGCGGCGCCATCACGGTCTGCAGGGAGTAGTCGCCGATGGGCCCGGCGCGGCCGGCCAGGAACAGCTTGAGCCAGAACTGGTGAAACGGCAGCGGCCCGCGCGAGCGGCCGATGACGCCGAAGCCATGGGTGTAGCGGTCACCCATGCGGGCCCAGTCGCGGAACTCGATGCCGAGCTTGACGGTGCCCTGGGTGCGGCGCACGAACTCGGCCTCATCGATGCCCAGCATCTGGCCATTGAACATGCGGATGTGCGGCACGCTGGCCTCGCCCACGCCGACGATGCCGATGTCTTCGGATTCGATCAGGCGCACCGAGGCCTGCCGGCCCAGATAGGTGGCCAGGGTGGCGGCCGCCATCCAGCCGGCGCTGCCGCCACCGACCACCACCACACGGCGGATGGGGCCGTGGGGCTGGCTTCGGAGGCTGCTGCTGTTGTGATCGAGACTGCTGCTCTCACTCATGCTGGAGAACCCTTCTGCCGGGCCCGAGCGCGGCTCACGCTCGGGCCCACAAAGAAAAAGGTCGGCCTGGGTTGCAGCCCATGCCGACCGGAGGTCCCCTCACGAGGTCAGCGCGAGGGGTCGAGGAACATCGTCAAATCGGCCGGTGCGTCAGTACTTGTAGGTCAAGCCCACATAGGCAACGCGCCCAGCGTAGCTGTTGCCGTAGAAGCGATCCTGCGTGTCATTGCCCAGGTGCGAGCGGGCTTCCTGCTTGGTCAGGTTGAGCACCGAGGCCGTGAGGCTCAGCGCCTTGCTGACGTTGTAGGCGGCGTTCAGGTCGATCTGGCTGTAGGGATCTTCGTAGACGTTCAGGCCGTTCATCAGGCCACCCACCACCACACCGCGGCGGTTGTAGGACGCGCGCAGCAGGTACTGGTCGTTGCCGTAGAACACGGTCAGATTGCCCTGGTTCTTGGCGCTGCCGACCAGGGGCGACTTGCCGATCACCTTGCCATCGGCCAAGGTGATCTCAGCCTGGTTGGTCTTGTTGTAGGTGTAGTTGAACTGAAAGCCCAGGCCGAAGTCCAGGGTGTGCTGGCCATACAGCTCGATGCCTTGCGAGACGGCATCGCGGCCGCCGGCGCTGGTGGCGTAGTTCTGCACGGTGACGCTGGTGCCGCCCACGTCCATCACCATATCGCGCACCACGGGCACCGAGAAGTTGCTGACGTTCTTGCGGAACACGCCGGCACCCAGCACCGAGCCGCGGTGGAAGTACCACTCCAGCCCCAGGTCGTACTGCGTGGCCTTGTAGGGCTCCAGGCTCTTGTTGCTGCCCTGGCCGAACCAGCCCACCTTGTCGGCGCCACCGATCAGGCGACGGTCATTGACGTACTCCTGGCTGTAGGACTTGAGGCCGCCGGGCGTGGCGATGTCGCCATAGCTCGGGCGGGCCACCACCTTGGACGCCGCAGCGCGCAGCAGCAGGTTCTTGCTCAGGTCATAGGCCAGGTTGAGGCTGGGCAGCACATCGGTGTAGCTGCGGTCCAGCGAGCTGACCACGAAGGAGGAGACATGGCCGGTGGCCGGGTTGCTGTTGCTGTCCGGCAGCTTGGTGAAGCCGCTGACGCAGCCCGAGCCTGCCGGTGCACCGGCCGCCGGCAGATTGCCGGGCAGGCAGGGCGCGGGGTTGCCATCCGGGCCGTCGAAGAAATAGTCGTTGTAGTAATCGACCTGGTCGGTCGAATCGGCATGCTGCTTGGTGCGAACGAAACGCAGGCCGATATTGCCGCGCAGGCGATCGGTGCTGATATTGGCTTGCAGGTAGGCGGCCGAAATCTTCTCGCCGACGTTGTAGACGAAGTTGTCTTCCTGGCGGGTCTGCATCGCACCGTAGGTCTTGTTCAGGTGCGCGATATAGGCCGGGTAGTCAATCGCCGGAAAGGCGCTGGCATTGAGGCCGCCGGCCAGATGGCTGAGCGAGTCGCCGTACAGGAAGGAGGACTGGAATTTGGATGCGCTGGCATCACAGCCGTTCTGGAAGCGCTTGTCGTAGTTGGCCGGATCGGCGCCCTGGCAGACCCAGTAGTTGTTGCCGGTGCTGCGGCGCGTGCCGCCATCGCGGAACTTGAGGCCGAACTGCAGGGAGTCGAGCCAGTCACTGTCCTGGCGCCAGGTGAAGTCGGCCTGGGCGTACTTCTGCTCGGTGCCGTTCTTGGTCCAGGACGAGGAGGTGGAGCCCAGGTCGATCTCGCCGATGCCCTTCTGCAGATTGGCCATCAGCTCGGGCGCGAAGGTCATGGTCGGTGTGCCGACCAGGCTCCAGGCGCTGGCGGTGTTGCCCATCGTCCAGCTGCCGTTGGCGTTCTGCAGGCGCGGCTTGATGGGCATGGTGAACTGCATGTCCGGCCCGCCCTTGGCCCAGGTGCGGCCCAGCTTGAAGCTGGCGTCGAGGCTGTCACCCTTCCACTCGGCGGCGATGTCGGCAGTTTGCGACAAGGCCTTCTCGCGGTTGTAGCTGCCGGTGATCTGCGGCGTGGGCACGGTGCAATCGTCCGGGCCCCAGCCGCCGGGCTTCTGGCCGCCCGCCGCCGCGGCGGCCTCGCTGCAGTAATAGGTCTTGCCGGGGTGGGCGCTGTACTGCGCTCCGGTCACGATGGTGCCGCTGGGATCAAAAGTCAGGCGATCCAGCAGGCGGCCACTCGGCCAGTTGCCATCACCGTCGTAACGGGCCAGGTTCCACTCGGGCACCTTGAGGATGTTGGTCTGCGAGTTCTGCGACAGGTTGAAGCGGAAGTAATTGCCGGTCAGGGTCAGCCGGTCGATGGGCTTGGCCTGCAAGGTCAGCTGGCCGCCCTGGCGCTCGCGCTCTTCGCTCTTCACGTTGAGATTGACCGAGGTCGGCATCATGAAGTTCTGGTAGTACTTGCCGCTCTGGTCGTAGAAGCCCGACTGGCCCCACCAGTAACTGCTCATGCCCGAGGGCTTGCCGTTGACATCGGTGGCGGGGTGGGTCTTGTAGTTGTCGCCGTACCACTGCCAGTTTTCGGTGCTGGCGCCCATGGTGCGGGTGGTGCGCTTTTGCTGCGTCACGCCCACCAGCACGCCGAAGCGCTTGGCCTCGTCGTGCCAGGCGTACTGGCCGGAGAACTGGCCGTCGGTCTTGTGCGTGGTGTCAGCCCAGGTGCCCTCGGCGGTGAAGAAGCCGCTGCCCGACTTCATGTCCAGCGGGCGGCGGGTGTGCAGGATCACCGTGCCGCCGACGCCGCCTTCGTCCAGCCGCGCTTCCGGCGACTTGAACAGCTCGGCGCTGGACAGCATATTGGCCGGCATCAGCATGTAGTTGAAGGAACGGGTCGGGTCGCCGTTGGACTCGGCCGTGGCGATGTAGTTGCCGTTCAGCTGGGTCAGGGTCAGCTCGGACGAGAGGCCACGCACGCTGACGTTCTTGCCTTCGCCGCCGCTGCGGTCCACCACCACGCCGGGCACGCGCTGCAGCGCGTCGGCCACGTTCTTGTCGGGGAACTTGCCCACGTCTTCAGCATTGACCACCTCGACGATGGCATTGGCATTGCGCTTCTGGTCGAGGCTCTTCTCGATCGAGCTGCGGTAACCGGTGATGACCACCGTGTCCATCTGGGCGGGCTCGGCCTTGGTCTCGGCCTTTTTGTCGGCGGGCTTGTCGGCCGCGGCGCTTTGCGCCTGCGCGCTGCCGGCCAGGGCCAGCAAAGCCAGGGCCGCGGCCGAGGCAATCGGCGTCTTCGCCGTGAAGGCCCAGCGACGCTGTCGAGATTCGTGCGTGTTCTTGCTTGTCATGATCTGTCGTCTCCTGATCGTGCCCTTGTGGCGGGCTTTGTATGGCGGAAGCGAGGTCCACATCGCCTGAGAACCAGACGGCACGCCCCGCTTCACAAGGCGAAAAGTTCGGCTGCCGCTGCGCCCGATGGGGCGAACGCGGCAAGCACTCCAACTCCTGGTTCGACGCAAGGCCCAGCGCGCCAGACCGGGGCCTGGAATCGGCAGCTGCTGTTCGTTTTTCAGGGCGCGCCCGGCGCAGTTTCGGGAGAACCCTGTAGATTTACTAAACGACGCAAAAACCGCTGACTTCTCGCTGGGCAGTGCATTCCACCCAGGGAAATTTATACAAAGGATGACAGGCGCCTTCAACAAACTTTCACAGTTTGGATTCAGTTTAGTTTTGTTTAGTAAACGAGACGAGGCGGTCTTGCGACAGCGCATGAAATGGGGCGATTCGGCCTGGACGCGGCCGCGCAGCGGGTCCTAGACTGTGCGCCAGGCCCCCTCTTCCTCTGCGCCGCAGAAGCGGCGGGCGCCGCTGTGCAACAGCCCCGATCCATGAGCCTGAAGCCCCTTTTCTCCTTCCCCGCCGCCGCCTCTTCTGCTGCTGCTGCTGCGCCCAGCTCGATCCACGCCATGCCGCCGCACGAGCTGCTGGTGGCCGATATCGGCGGCTCGCACATCCGCATCGCCCGCCACCTCGGCGGCAGCCGCTGCGAGCTGCTGCAGCAGACGGCCACACCGGCGCAGGACTGGTCGGCCTTTTGCGAGGCCTTGCACGCGGCCGTGGCGCCGCACGCCGGCCCGCACAGCGCCCTGTCCATCGCCATCGCCGGCGTGGTCTCGCCCGCGAGTGGCGAGGTCCAGGCCTCCAACCTGCCCGCGCTGCGCGGCCATGCCTTGGCGCGTGAGCTGACAGCCCGGCTGGGCCTGCCGGTGCTGACCTACAACGACGCCGATTGCGCCGCCCTGGCCGAAGCCCGGGTGGGCGTGGGCGCCGGGCATGAGGTGGTGTTCGGAGCCGTGCTGGGCACTGGCGTCGGCGGTGGCCTGGTGGTGCGCGGGCAGCTGGTGCGGGGCGCGGGCGGCCTGTGCGGCGAATGGGGCCATGGGCCCGTCTTGCGCGAGACCACGCTGTGGAACGGCCACGGCCAGCCCGTGCAGCTGCCACGTTGGGCCTGCGGCTGCGGGCAAAGCGGCTGCCTCGACACCGTGGGCGGCGCGCGCGGCCTGGAACGCCTGCATCTGGCGCTGAACGCCGGCGCGCCCCGCAACAGCCATCAGCTGCTGATCGACTGGCAAGCCGGGGAGCCCGCGGCCAGCGCCACGGTCGCCGCCTGGATCGAACTGCTCTCGGGTCCGTTGGCCCTGGTGCTCAATGTCACAGGCGCCAGCGTCGTGCCGGTTTGCGGCGGGCTGAGCCGTTGTACACCCCTTATCGCAGCACTCGATGCCGCCGTGCGCCAGCAGATCCTGCGGCGCGACGCGGAAGACCTGCCCCTGCTGCAACCCAGCGTCTTGAACGACCAGGCCGGCCTGATCGGCGCCGCCTTGGCCTTCGAGCCCGGGACCAGTCACCCGGAGGTGCGTCCATGAGCTGTGTGCTGGAAGTCTGCGTGGATGACATCGCTGGCCTGGATGCCGCACAGCAAGGCGGCGCCGATCGCATCGAGCTCTGCAGCAGCCTGGGCTGCGGCGGGCTCACGCCCTCGGCCGGCTTGATGGCCGAAGCCGCCCGGCGCAGCCTGCCGGTGATCGCCCTGATCCGCCCGCGCAGCGGTGGTTTCGTCTACAGCGAGGCCGAGGCGCGCGTGATGCAGCACGACATCGCCCGTGCCGCCGAGCTGGGCCTGACCGGCGTGGCCATTGGCGCACTCACGCCTGAGCGCCAGCTGGACCTCGCCTTGCTGGAGCGACTGATCCGCGCGACAGACGGGCGCTTGCAGCTGACCCTGCACCGCGCCTTCGACCTGGTACGCGAACCCGGCGCGGCGCTGGAGGCGGCCATCGCTCTGGGCTTCCAGCGCGTGCTCACCTCGGGCGGCGCCCCGACCGCCGCGGCCGGCGCTGCGCAGCTGGCAGCCATGGTCAGCCAGAGCCAGGACCGCATCCGCATCCTCGCCGGCAGCGGCATCCGACCCGACAACGTGGCCGACTTGCTGGCCGCGACCGGGGTGCACGAGGTGCATGCGTCTTGCCGCGCACCGGCGCACGAAGCGCAGCCCGAGGAGGCGCTGGCCTTCGGCTTCAGCGAGGCTTCAGCACGAGAAACTTCGACGGATGAAGTGCGGGCCCTGCGCCGCCAACTGCAGCTGTGACGAGGGCGTCTGGCCTGAGCTCGACACAGGCCGAAATCACCTCGATTAACGCCGAAGGCCCGGATGGCATTCAGGGCCAAGTGCATGCACAAAGAACCGCCGGTTTTCGACGTTAGCCGAAAGACCCGAGTGCCTGCGCCTCAGACCTCCGAGACCACCTCGAACCCGCCAAAAATCATGCGCTTGCCGTCGAAGGGCGGCTCGCCAGCGGCTTGCATGCGCGGGTCGGCCATGACCTTGCTCCAGGCTTCGTTGCGCAGCTCGCGTGACGGCCAGGTGACCCAGGAAAAGACGACGGTCTCGTCGGGCCGGCATTGAACCGCCATCGGCAGCGAGGTCAGCTTGCCTTCCGGCACATCGTCGCCCCAGCAGTCGACCACGCGGGTCGCGCCGTACTCTTTGAAGATCTTCCCCATGGCCTGCGAGTGCTGAACAAAGTCCTCGCGGCGGTCGGAGGGAACGGAAGCAACGAATCCATCAACGTAGGCCATCTGCGTGCTCCGGTGAGTGTGCAGGGCGGAGAGCCCTGCTGTCGGTCGGCCTGGCGCATCGAATCGCCAGGTGCGGGTGGCAAGCCTAGCTGAAAGCCGCCCCGCGTCCAAGGCCAAGCCCGGGCGGCAGCGCGGCCCTCATTCGGCGGCCGCAGGCTCCTCGCTCTCGCTGTGCCGCTCCGGCTCTGTGGCGCTGAGAATTTCGCTCAGCAGCGAGGTCGCGTAGTTGCCAGCGGGCAGCGAGAAGCTGAGCAGCAGCTGATCGGCCTGCGGCCATTCCCATGTCAGCTCACCCGGGCTCGCCACCAGGGCGCGGCGCTCTTGGTCCAGACCCGCGTGTTCCATGCCGTCGCACAGCACGGCGTGAGCTGCAGCCACGCCGTTCTCCAGGGCCTGCGCCTGCTCGCTGCTGCTCACACGGCCCCGGCCCCAAAGCGGCCCGGTGGGCCGGCCCGCGGCGTCCATCACATCGCCCGGCAAGACCTGGCCCCAGAGCCCCTGCTGGATGCGCAGCGCCAGCACTTCATTGAAGACAAAGGAGCGCACCGCCGACAGGTAGATGCCCTTCTTCTTGGGGTTGCGCACACGGATCTCGCGCGCCAGCATGGCGCGGCCCTGCTCGACATTGCCGCCTTCATGGCCAAAGCGCTGGGCTCCGAAGTAATTGGGCACGCCCTGTGAAGCGATGGCCTGCAGATTGAGCTCGATCGCGGCGCGATCGCCAGTCACCTCACGCAGCATGATGCGGAAGTGGTTGCCCTGCAGATCGCCGGGGCGCAGCTTTTTCACATGGCGGCTTTGGCTCAGCACCTTGAATTCCGGGTGCTGGAGCTGGGTCAGGTCCGGCGTCTCCCCCTTGGGCAGATAGATGCTGAACCACTGGCGGGTGATGGCGTAGCGGTCCTTGAGGCCGGCATAGCCGACATCCCACTCCTGCACCCCGGCAGCCGCGGCCAGCTGCTGCGCAACGAAGGCCGTGTTGGCCCCGTTCTTCTCCACATCCAGCCAGAGGTGCTCGCCCGCACCCGAGGGCAGCTGCAAGGGCAGCTCGGTCACGATGAAATCCTCGTTGAGGCTTTTCAAGATGGCGCTGGCGCCACTGGCCGGATAAGCCTTGGGCCAGAGCGGCAGGGTCGTGTACGGGGAAGAAGCGTCGGTCATGAGAGCGGTCTGACGGCACCAACTGGCGATGGAGGCAGGCTGCCCATCCGACCAGGGGCTGTCGAGGGCGTGATTGTCCTCTCTGGCTGGCGGTGTTCCCGAGCGAATCGGCGCCCAAGCGGAATTCATGAAGGACAGGTCGTGGCGATGGCTGAAAGACTCCCGGCGCTGAGCTCCAATCGCAGCCGAGACCGGCGGGCTGCTGACGAGCCGAAGCCAGGGACTGAGGTGCGTCGTCTCTGGCGAGCACGGCATGGGCTCGCTGCCAGCTCAACAAACTCGCAGCACCTCAAACTGCTGCCGAACGGCAGCAATGTGGATGAACACCTCATCCCCCTCGAACTTGCCCAACACGGCCCTACCCAAGGGGGCTTCCGTGCTGACCACCTGAACGAGCTGGGCACCACGGAGCAAACTCATGCTGCCGCCAGCTGGGCCGAGAAAAAGCACTTGCTCCTTGGCATGGGCATCCACCAGGCAAACCAGCGCGCCGAGTTGTATGCCTTGGCTCGCGTCGTAGGGGCGCGGGCGGAACTGGCGCCAGTGAACCATCGCCTGGCGGATGGCTTCAGCGCGACGGGCTTGGCCGGTGGCCAGATAGGCGGCCTCGAGCCCTAAGGTGTCGTACTTGTTCTCAGCGATGTTCTCTTCGTGAGTCGCCGTCTCATGCGCCGCCCGCGCCGCCTGCTCCACTTGCAGCAGGTCTTCGGCGAGCCGCTCCAGCACCTGCTGCTGCAGCAAGAATTTATCCATGACGAAAGGGGGCAATCTCGAACCAGCGGGAGGACGGGCCGTGATTATGAAGGGCTCACCTGCTGTCGAGACGGCGACCGACTGCAGCTCAACTTCAGCTGAAAAGCCGACTTCCGACCGTAGCCGAAGTGAAATCGACACTGACTCCAACAAACAAAGACCGTCGAGATCGGAGGTGCCAAATCCGCCGTATCTCAAACCGATGGGCCTACGCAGAAGTTGGGGCAACTCAAGACAACTTGCGCAGCCTGTTCATTCAAGCTCGCGGCGCACTGAAGAAGCAGGTCACGGAGCATTGCCTTGATCGTCAAGCCAAGACAACAGGTCATCGGCTGGCAGAGCTTTGCTGTAGAGCCAGCGGCGGGAACGACCCGGTGTCTGATCCGCGAACCGTGTACGCCCATTGGTGAGCTCAGCAACCTCGACTTCGGTCAGGTTCGCCAAATGCGGCACTGGCGTGAGCGCGGCTGAACGGCGCTGGCCGACCCTCAACTGCCGTTGGCCGCGAAGGGTGGGGCGTCGACGATGCAACGGTTTCCCTTCAGCGCAAACCTCACGCTCGGGTCAAGGATGCGAGGTGCCAGAGCTACCATCGACGGCCGAGTTCACCGCCCAACCCTGTCGTCCGATGATGCGATGAAGGCCTTGCAGAGGTGGGCCCTTCTGGGTCTTTAGTCCCGTCAGCGGTTCACCTTACTCGTGCGGACACACGACAACTCAGGGCACGCAGCCCCGATCTCAGCTCGAAGCCTCCGCCAACAGTGCGCGTTCGGCCGACAACCAGTTGAGCACCGCGATTGGTGGCTCACCCGCCTTGAAGGGCTTCCCGAGGCGGCCATGACTCTCATGATTGGTGACCAGGCCAGCCCGGCCAACCGCTGCGCCCTTCATGTACCCGGCCGCGCAGAGGGTGCCATCGTTGCGCAGGAACTCGAAGCGCATGAAGTTCCAGACCTCGTCACCGGCGACCCACTGGAACCGAAGCCTGTAGCGCTGTCCGGGTTGCAGCCCCTTGCGGTAGGTGATGAACGCACCGCCACTCATCGGGCGCCAGCCGGCTTTCAGCATGACCTGCGCGAATCCAGTCCTCACGAAATACTCCACCAACATCAAGTCGACGACGGTGAGGTAGCGGCCGTTGTTCATGTGACCGTTGATGTCCAGGTCGCCCGGCCAGACGCGTAGCCGACGCTCTATGCTGTCCCCCAGCGCAATGCGAGGCAAACGCCATGCCCGCAGCAGCGCCCAGATCAGTCGGAACCAGAGATTCATATCATCGTCTAAAATAGTTCAATAGCGAACAATATAGTTCGGTTTGGAACAATCTTCAAGGCATCGCTTCCAGGACGTCCATGTCGCGCCAAGTCCGTGTACCGCAAGGCGATTCCGTCCGCAGCTGGTTATCTGTAGTGCGGACTTACCACCTCTGCAGCGAGCTGATTTCCCTGCGCTTGGCCGAGTTGGGGATCAAGACTTCCGAGCACGAGGTGCTGATCAACCTCCAGCGCGAGCCTGGCCTGAGTCAGCAAGCCTTGGCTGACCGCTGCTTCACCGCCAAAAGCCACATCAGCGCGCTGCTGTCCGATCTGGAACGTCGACAGCTGATCGCGCGCGAGCCCCATCCCACCGATGGACGCGCGAAGTGCCTGGCGTTGACAGGCGAGGGCGCCCGGCTGGCGTCCCAGTGCGCGAAGGTGCAGACCGAGTTGGTCGCGCTGAT
>NKIM01000041.1 GCA_002255955.1 Burkholderiales bacterium PBB2
CAGGGCTCAGGCAGTTGACCATCGTCAGCAGGCCCAGCGGACGCGCCTGCAGCCCCGCCTCGGCTTGGCCCAGCGGGCCGACGCGCAGGACGCAATCAAAACCTTCGCGGACCAGATCGACACGGCGTTCGGTGCTGCTGAACTCGATCTCCAGCTCCGGGTGGCGATCCAGCAGCTCGGGCAGGCGCGGCATCACGATCTGGCGCGCCACGCCGGTGGACATGTCCAGGCGCAGCCGGCCACGAAGCGATTGCGGGCTCGCCTGGCGAAACATGCCGTCCAGCTCGTCCAGATCGGCCAGCACATCCTTGGCCCGCTCGTAAAAGAGCTGGCCGTCCTGGCTCAGCTGCACGCGGCGGGTGCTGCGATGTAGCAGCCGTGTGCCCAGCCGCGCCTCCAACTGCTGGACCGCGGCCGACACGCTGGCCTTGGCCAGACCTAGGCTGGCCGCAGCCTGGGTGAAGCTGCCGGTCTCCACCACACGGCTGAAGACCTGCATCTGCTCCATCGGATTCATCGCTAGGCCCCTTGCATTGTCTTGATTTGACGAACAGTCATTCCTCAGAAGAGCAGTTTATCGAAGCCAAGGCTTTCAATAAGCTTCGCTCACGCTCTGTTCTGGCAGCAAGCCGCAGCGGCAGCAGCACCAGCAGCAGCGACAAAGAGCCCGACCGGGCATTCAACCATTCACCGAGACGCATCCATGCACACCCGCACCCCTTCCCCCCGCCCGCCCATCACCCTGATCACCGGCGGCAGCCGAGGACTGGGCCGCAGCAGCGCCCTGCACCTGGCCGCTCAGGGCCACGACATCATCCTCAGCTACCACAGCCGGGCCGACGAAGCGGCCCGCGCCGTGGCCGAGATCGAGGCGCTGGGCCGCCGCGCTGTGGCTTTGCAGCTGGACACCGGCCGCAGCGAAAGTTTTGCCAGCTTCGCCGCCGCCGTGCAGACGGCGCTGGCCCAGACCTGGCAGCGCGAGCACTTCGACCACCTGATCAACAACGCCGGCATGGGCGTCTACGCCAGCCTGATGGACACCACCGAGGACCAGTTCGACGAGCTGTTCCGCGTGCATTTCAAGGGTGTGTTCCTGCTCAGCCAGACGCTGCTGCCGCTGATCCGGGACGGCGGCCGCATCCTCAACATCTCCAGCGGCCTGACCCGCTTCGCCCTGCCCGGCTATGGCGCCTACGCCGCGATGAAAGGCGCGGTGGAAGTGCTGAGCCGCTACATGGCCAAGGAGCTGGGCCCGCGCGGCATTGCCGTCAATGTGCTGGCGCCCGGCGCCATCGAGACCGATTTCGGCGGCGGCGTGGTGCGCGACAACGCCGATGTCAATGGCTTCATCGCAGCGCAAACGGCCCTGGGCCGGGTCGGCCTGCCCGACGATATTGGCGGCGCAATCACCGCCCTGCTGAGCGAAGGCAGCGGCTGGATCAACGGCCAGCGCATCGAAGCCTCGGGCGGCATGTTTCTCTGAATGAGGCGCGCTGCGCGCCCAGCCGGGGCGGGCCCAGCGCAAGATACGGGTGGGCCGGCGCCGGCCAGCCCCTATCATGCCGGCTCGCTGGCCCGTCGCCGGCCATGGAAAGCACCGGCACGAGATGATGAAGCCCAAGGATTTGATCGAACTGAGCCTCTTGGCCGCCATCTGGGGCGCCTCGTTCTTGTTCATGCGGCTCGGCGCCCATGAGTTCGGCCCGGTACCCATGGCCACCATGCGGGTGCTGGGCGCCAGCATCTTTCTGCTGCCGCTGCTGACCTTTCGTGTCGGCCTGGCGGAGTTGCGCCAGCACTGGCGGCCGCTGATGGTGGTGGGCCTGCTGAACGGCGCCCTGCCCTTTGCGCTTTACGCCTACGCGGCGCTGTCGATCACGGCCGGCCTGTCCAGCATCCTCAACGCCACCACGCCACTCTGGGGGGCGATGGTGGCCTGGGTGTGGCTGGGTCAGCGCCTGGATTTCAGCCGCCTCTGCGGCCTGGCCCTGGGCTTTGCGGGCGTGGTGTTCCTGGCCTGGGATCAAGCCAGCTTCAAGCCGGGCGGCAGCGGCTGGGCCATCCTGGCCTGCCTGCTGGCCACTCTGTGCTACGGCATCGTCGCCAACTTCAGCAAACGCTATCTGAACGGCCTGAACCCTCTGACCGTCGCCACCGGCAGCCAGCTCACCGCTTCAGCCATGCTGCTGCTGCCCGCGCTGTTCACCTGGCCCGGGCGCATGCCCAGCGGCCAGGCCTGGCTCAGCGTGGCCATGCTGGCGGTGCTGTGCTCAGGCGTGGCCTACATCCTCTACTTCCGCCTGATGCAGCGCGTGGGGCCCACCAACACCATCGCCGTGACCTTTTTGATCCCGGTGTTCGCGGTGATCTGGGGTTATGTCTTCCTGGCCGAGGCCTTCACCCTGCACATGGCCATGGGCTGCGCCATCGTGCTGCTGGGCACGGCGCTGGCGGTGGGACTGATCCAGCTGGGCCGCAAAGCTGCCCCGGCCGCGGGCTGAGCGACCCTCATCGAAGCGGCTGAATCAGCCGCCGCTCTCGATCGCCGGCACCGGCGGCACGCGGGCGATCATGACCTGGTCGACGCGGTGGCTGTCCACATCGACCACCTCGAAGCGCCAGCCGGCCCAGAGCACCTGGTCGGTGCGCTTGGGGATGCGGCGCAGCATCACCATCAGGAAACCGGCCAAGGTGTCGTACTGGCCGGCATGGGGCAGGATGTCCAGCTCCAGCGCACGTTGCACCTCGGTGATGGGGGTGATGCCGTCGGCCAGGAAGGAGCCATCCTCGCGGCGCACGATCTGCTCCTCGTCGTAGGAGGTGACCAGGCTGCCCATGACCGTGCTCATCACATCGTTGAGCGTGATCACGCCCACCACCAGGCTGTATTCGTTGACGATGACGGCAAAGTCCTCGTGCTTTTCGCGGAACTGCATCAGCACCTCGGACAGGGTCAGGCGGTCCGGCACGATCAGCACCTTCTTGACCAGGCCTTCCGCGCGCAGGGCGATGGGCTCGTCGCGCAGCACGCGCTGGAACAGATCGGTGGCGTCCACATAGCCCACCACCTGGTCGATCTCGCTCTCGCAGACCAGATAGGTCGAGTGCGGATCGTCGGCGATGCGGTTGCGGATCAGGGTGTCATCGTCGTTGATCGAGAAGAACACCACCCGCTCGCGCGTGGTCATGGCGCTCTCGACCGTGCGGGTGTCCAGCTCGAACACGTTCTCGATCACCTGCTGCTCGGCGTCCGCCACCACACCGGCCTGGTTGCCGGCCTCGGCCAGGGCCAGGATGTCGGCATGGGTGATGCTGTTGTCGCGCGCAGCCGGTAGGCCCATCACGCGGATCAGGCCTTCGGTCAGCACGCTGAAGACCCAGGCCAGGGGCTTGAACAAGGCCACCAGCCACTGCATGGGGCCGATCACCGCCACCGCCATGCGCTCGGGCTCATTCATGGACAGGCGCTTGGGCACCAGATCAGCCAGCACGATGAAGAGCGAGGTGATGGAGGCGAATGAGAGGCCAAAACCCAGGGTCTGGGCCAGCTCGG
Organism: Burkholderiales bacterium PBB2; assembly: GCA_002255955.1. Classification (GTDB taxonomy): domain Bacteria; phylum Pseudomonadota; class Gammaproteobacteria; order Burkholderiales; family Burkholderiaceae_C; genus Paucibacter_A. The sequence continues at coordinate 3,554 of NKIM01000041.1, forward strand.
GCGCCACCAGATAGCCCAGCATGGCGGCGAAATGCGGGGTCAAGGCCCCTTCGCCGACGATGCCGCCGAGGATGGCCACGGTGTTGATGCCGATCTGCACCACCGTGAAGTAGTGGCCGGGCTGCTCCTGCACCGCCAACACCTGCTCTGCACGGCCATCGCCCTCATCGGCCAGCTGACGCAACTTCATCCGCCGCGAGGCGGCGAGCGCCATTTCGGCCACCGAGAAAAAAGCGCTGGCGGCGATCAGGGCGGCGATGAAGAGCAGGTTGCTGAGCAAATTGGGATCCTTGGGTCGGGGTTGGCGATGGGCGGCGCTGGGCGGCGCTGCGCTCGAAGCCTAGCTGAACAGACGGCGCGCCGCCAGCGTGCCAGCCGCCAGATCACGCGAAGCCAGGGCACGGTAGAGGGTGCTGAGCTCCTGGCCGATGCTGGCGAAGGCGTGCAGATTGAGGATGTGGCCGCGGTCATCGCAGACATCGGCCTCAATGTCTCGGGCCAGGCCGCGTGCGGCCTCCTGCCAGCTGGCGAAGGGTTCCAGCGCTTCCGGCGTCTGCGGCACATCGAGCGACAGGGCCAGGTCGCGCAGCGAGGACTGCTGCGGATCTTCGGCCAGCGCGGCCTGGGAATCAAAGCTCAGCGAGAGGATGGGCGGCGCGCCCTCTTCCGCCGCCGGCAGCACCAGGCGCCCGGGCATGGCGCCCGGCACAAAGCCGTGGCGCAAGGCCATCTGCTGCACATAACCGAGGGTCCAGGCGGCATTGCGGGCGCGCAGCACCACGGCCAGCTGGGCATCGTGGGCGCTGGCAAACTGGTCCAACTCGCGCGCGCGGCTGACCACATCGAGCATGTCGGGGAACTGCACAAAGGCCCCAATGCCATCGGCAAAACCCTGGACCTTCTGCACAAACTCCGAGTATTCGATCTCGTTCATCGCGCCATTGCGGTTGGCCATCTGCACGCCGGCCTGGAACTCGCCGTAGCGCTGGCCGGCCAGAGGTAGTTCCCACTCGCCGCTTTCGGCGTTCAGGCCCTCGATATGAAAGGGCTTGGTGCCCGCGCGGCGACTGCCCGGCAGGTGAGAAGTGGCCATCTCGCCGCTGATGGGTGCGTCCAGGGTGATGGTGGCGATGGCATCGATCAAGGCATCGATGCGGGCCGAGGGCTTGCGCGGCGGGCGGCTGACAGGCGGCAAGCCCTCGTCCAGGCCCGCCCCCGAGGGCTCGGCGGCGGCGGCGCCGTCCAGGCCAGGCTCCTGGCGCTGGCCGTCCATGACCGGCTCTTTCTGCGGCTCGGCGCGGCGCGGGCCGGCCTTGCGGGCGCTCCAGGCGCCGTGGCCCACCACACCGGCCAGCACCAGGCCGCCTAGGATGGCCAGCATTTCGGTCAAGCTCATGCGCGGGCTCCCCGCTCAGCGCGCCAGCCCGCAAGCTGAGCCCGCATCCAGTTCTTCGTCACAGTTGTCGCTTTCTGCTGCTGCATCTTCTCGCTGCTCATCCTCTTCAGGCCTCGGCCATGGCCAGGGCCTTGTCCATGTCCACCGCCACGATGCGGGACACGCCTTGTTCCTGCATGGTCACGCCGATCAGTTGCTCGGCCATTTCCATTGCAATCTTGTTGTGCGAGATGAAGAGGAACTGGGTTCCGCTGCTCATCTCGGCCACCAGCTTGGCGTAACGCTCGGTGTTGGCGTCATCGAGCGGCGCATCCACCTCGTCCAGCAGGCAGAACGGTGCCGGGTTGAGCTGGAAGATCGCAAACACCAGGGCAATCGCCGTCAGCGCTTTCTCACCGCCCGACAGCAGGTGGATGGTGCTGTTCTTCTTGCCCGGTGGCTGGGCCATGACCTGCACGCCGGCGTCAAGGATTTCATCGCCCGTCATCACCAGTTTGGCCTGGCCGCCGCCGAACAGGGTCGGGAACATGCGACCGAAATGGTGGTTGACCTGATCAAACGTGGCGCCCAGCAGATCGCGGGTCTCCAGGTCGATCTTGTGGATGGCATCTTCCAGAGTCTTCATGGCCGACATCAGGTCGGCGCATTGCGAATCGAGGAAGGTCTTGCGCTCGCGCGCCGACGCCAGCTCGTCCAGCGCAGCCAGGTTGACGGCACCGAGCGAGGCAATCTCGCGGTTGATGCGGTCAATCTCGCCCTGCAGGCCGTAGAGCTTGACCTGGCCTTGCTCGATGCCCTGGGCCAGGGCCTCCAGGTCCACCTCGGCGGCGATCAACTGCTCCATGAACTGGGCGCCGCCGAGCTGGGCTGCCTGCTCCTCCAGCTGCAGCTTGGTGATGCGGTCGCGCAGCGGGTCCAGGCTGCGCTCGAAGGTCACGCGCTGCTCATCGGCCTTGCGCAGGCGCAGGCTCAGGTCGTCGTAGTTGCTGCGCACGGCGGCCAGGGCCTGCTCACGCTCCATCTTGAGCGCCAGCGCGTCCTGAAGGCCGGCCTGTGCGGCGGCATCGTTGAGCGTGTCCATCTCGCGCTGCAGGCTCTCGGCCGAGGCGGTGTTGGTCTGCACCTGTTGCTGGGCGGTTTCGATCGCGCGCTGCAGCTCGGCCCGGCGCGATGCGAGGGCGCGGGCGCTGTACTGAGACTCCTGCGCGCGGCGCTCCAGCGCACGCAGCTGCTCGCGCGCCTCGCCCAGGCGGCGTTCGGCCAGGATCACCGCCTCGTCCAGCTCGGCATGGCGCTCCTGCGTGGTGGCCAGCTGCATGTCCAGCTCTTCGAAGCGAGCTTCGCCGGTGACACGGCGTTCCTGCAACTCCTCGGCCTGGGCATCGATCTCGGCCAGCTCGCCTTCCAGCTGGCCGCGCCGGGCGCTGGCTGCCTCGCTTTGCTGGGTCAGGCGCAGCAGCTCGACGTGGAGCTGGTGGGCGCGGTTCTGCGCCTCGCCGGCCTCGCGGCGCAGCAGCACCAGGCGCTGCGAGCCTTCGGTGTAGGCGGCTTCGGCGCGCACCAGGGCGCTCTTCGCTTCTTCGGCAATCAGGGTCTGGGCGCGCAGCTCCAGCTGCAGCTGCTCGATTTCCTGCGCACGAGCCAGCATGCCGGCCTGCTCGGAATCGGGCGCATAGAAGCTGACCGCAAACTGGCTGACCGCATGGCCGGCCGGGGTCATGATCAGCTCGCCATGGGTCAGGCGGGCGCGCTGGGCCAGGGCCTCTTCCAGGCTGGCCGCGGTGTAGACACCCTCCAGCCAGTCGTTGAGCAAGGCCTTGAGGCCGGCGTCGTCCAAGCGCAGCAAATCGCTGAGGCGCGCCAGGGTTTCGTGGGTGTTGGCAATGGCAGCGGCCGGCGGCGAGTAAAAGGCCAACCGAGCCGGGGGCGCATCGGCGGCAAAAGCCTGCACCGTTTCCAGGCGGCCGACCTGCAGCGCGCTCATGCGCTCGCGCAGCGCGGCCTCCAGGGCGTTTTCCCAGCCCGCTTGAATATGGAGTTTGGTCCACAAACCTTGCAGGCCATCCAGGCCATGCTTGGCCAGCCAGGGCTTGAGCTTGCCCTCGGTCTGCACCTTCTCCTGCAGGGCACGCAAGGCATCGAGCCGGGCCGAGAGCTCGGACTGGCGCCGGCCTTGGGCATTGGCATCGGCCTGGGCATGGCGACGCTGCTCGTCTTGCAGCGGCACCTGTTCCTGCAGCTCTTGCAGGCGGGCGTCGGCCATGTCGCGGGTCTCGTCGGCCGCCTCGCTCTGGCGCTTCAGTTCAGCCAGGCGATCGGCATCGGGCACGGCCAGGCCCTGACGCTCGGCCGCCAAGCGCTCGCGCCGGGTGCGCAGCTGGCGGGCCTGCTCTTCGATGCTGCGGCTCTCGGCCGCCAGCACCTGGATCTGCTGCTGCACCTGCACGACCAGAGCGCGCTGCTCATTGGCCCGGCCCTGGGCGGCGCGCACCGCGTCTTCGCCATTGGGCAGATTGGCGGCTTGCTCCTCGGCCTGGGCGGCCAGGATCTCGCTTTGCTCCTCGGCCGTGGCGATCTGCTCGGCGATGGTTTCCAGCTCCTCCTGGGCCTGGACCGAGCGCTCCTGCCACTGGGTGTTCTGGGCCTGCAGCTCGATCAGGCGCGATTCCACCCGCTGGCGGCCTTCGACCACATAGCGGATGCGCTCTTCCAGGCGGCTGACTTCCAGCTGCGCCTCGGCATAACGGCCTTGTGAAGCGTGCAGCTCGTCGCCAGCGGCGTAGTGGGCCTGGCGCACGGTTTCCAGCTCCGCCTCGACCTGGCGCAGCTCGGCCATGCGCGATTCCAGCGCATTGACGGCCTCCAGGTGCTCGGCCTTGACCCGGCCCTGCTCGGAGGTGGCGTCGCGGTGCTTGAGGAACCAGAGCTGGTGCAGCTTGAGCGTGCCGGCGTCCTGCAGGGCGCGGTAGCTGGCCGCCACCTCGGCCTGCTTTTCCAGCTTTTCGAGGTTGTTGTTCAGCTCGCGCAGGATGTCGTCGACGCGGGTCAGGTTTTCGCGCGTGTCCTTGAGCCGATTCTCGGTCTCACGGCGGCGTTCCTTGTACTTGGAGACGCCGGCCGCCTCCTCCAGGAACATGCGCATCTCTTCCGGCTTGGATTCGATGATGCGGCTGATGGTGCCCTGGCCGATGATGGCGTAGGCGCGCGGGCCGAGGCCGGTGCCCAGGAACACGTCCTGCACATCGCGGCGGCGCACCGGCTGGTTGTTGATGAAGTAGCTGGAGGTGCCGTCGCGGGTCAGCACACGCTTGACGGCGATTTCCGAGAACTGGTTCCACTGGCCGCCGGCGCGGCCGTCTTCGTTGGCGAACACCAGCTCCACGCTGGAGCGGCTGGCCGGCTTGCGGTTGCCCGAGCCGTTGAAGATCACGTCCTGCATGGACTCGCCGCGCAGCTCGCTGGCCTTGCTCTCGCCCAGCACCCAGCGCACCGCGTCCATGATGTTGGACTTGCCGCAGCCATTGGGCCCGACCACGCCGACCAGCTGCCCGGGCAGTTGGAACACCGTGGGATCGGCGAAGGACTTGAAGCCCGAGAGCTTGATCGAGTTCAGACGCATGGGCGCAAGACCATTCTTACCCGCCGGGCGCGGCCGCTCGATTTGCACCGGCAGCGGCTCCCGACGAGCCTCCTAAGCTGTTGATTTATTTGAACAAAAGCCCTTAAACCTGGGGCTTGAGCGGGCCTGGATGATACCATCCGCCCTTCCCCATCTTTTGGCAAGCCGTCGCGTTGTTTCGACGCGGTGGCAGCCCTGCATTGACGCCATGGCCAAGTCCTCGCCCTCCGCCGCATCCACCACCGCACCCAAGACCGCCCTCAAAGCCACCGCCCCCAGCCGCCGCAAGGCCGCCGCGCCTGCGGTGCTGCCCGCCGAGGCTTACAAGGCTCCGATCAAGGCAGCCGCCAAGCCCGCAGCCAAATCTGCGGCCGCCAAGCCCGCGCCCAAGATGCGCGAAATGCCTCCCAACCCGCCCTCGGCGCCGAGCAAGGAACTGCACGTCTTCCCCAACCCGGCCCCCGAGCGTGACTATGTGATCCAGTTCCAGGTGCCCGAGTTCACCTGCCACTGCCCGCTGACCGGCCAACCCGATTTCGCGCACTTCACCATCGACATGATCGCGGACCAGTACTGCGTCGAGCTGAAGAGCCTGAAGATGTACTTCTGGAGCTACCGCGACGAGGGCGCCTTCCACGAGAAGGTGACCAACACCATCCTGGAAGACATCGTCAAGGTCACCGACCCACGCTTCATCCGCATCACCGCCAAGTGGTATGTGCGCGGCGGCATCTACACCAATGTGGTGGTCGAGCACCGCAAGAAGGGCTGGAAGCAGCAGCCGCGCGTGGACCTGCCGGCCCACGGCTTTGAGTCCGGCCTGCTGCGCTGAAGCGCGGCTGAGCTGCCTGCCTTGGCCCTCGCCTCGCATCCGGCCTACCAGCTGATCGAAGTCACGGTGCGGCGCAGCCGCATCGATGGCTTCGGCGTGTTTGCAGCCGAGCCCGTGCCCGCGGGCGCCAAGATCGGCGCGCTCACCGGCGAGGCCATCAGCGTGGCCGAGGCGCGGCGGCGCGCCCAAGGCCGCCAGCGCATCATGCTGGTCGAGTTGTCCAGCAGCCGGGCGGTGGACGCCACCCGCTCCAGTGACCCCATGCGCTTCACCAACCACAGCTGCCGGCCCAATGCCCGCATCGCTGTGGAAGACGGCGCCATCGAGTTCTTTGCCCTGCAGGAGATTGCCGTGGGCGAGGAGATCACCGTGGCCTACGGCGCCACCCACCACGAAGGCAGGCTTGCCTGTCGCTGTAGCCAGCCGGGGTGCCTGGGCTGGCTATGATGCCGGCGATTCCCCCACCCGCTGTCATGAACGCTGCTGCCGCCTCTTCCGTGCCCCACAACCCGCTGCTGGACAAGCTGCACCCCTATCCGTTCGAGCGCCTGCGGGCCCTGAACGCGGGCATCACTCCCAACCCCGCCTACCGGCCCATCAGCCTGGGCATCGGCGAGCCCAAGCATCCGGCGCCAAAGCTGATCGAAGACGCGCTGATGGCCAGCCTCAAGGGCTTGTCGGGCTACCCGGCCACGGCCGGCGAGCCAGCGCTGCGCGAAGCCATCTGCGCCTGGCTGCAGCGCCGCTACGGCCTCGGCCCCAGCCACATCAACCCGGCCAGCCAGGTGCTGCCGGTCAACGGCTCGCGCGAAGCGCTGTTCGCCCTGGCGCAAACCGTGATCGACCCCAGCCGCGCCGGCGCCACCGTGGTCTGCCCGAATCCCTTCTATCAAATCTACGAAGGCGCCGCCCTGCTGGCCGGCGCGCAGACCGCCTTTGCCAACAGCGACCCGGCCAAGAACTTCGCCACCGACTGGTCACAGATCGACGAGACCACCTGGGCCCGCACCCAGCTGCTCTACGTCTGCTCGCCCGGCAACCCGACCGGCGCGGTCATGCCGCTGGACGAATGGCGCATGCTCTTCGAGCTCAGCGATCGCCACGGTTTTGTGATCGCCTCGGACGAGTGCTACTCGGAAATCTATTTCCGCGACGAAGCGCCACTGGGCGGGCTGGAAGCGGCGGCCCGCCTGGGCCGCGCGGATTTCAAGAACCTGATTGCCTTCACCAGCCTGTCCAAGCGCAGCAATGTGCCGGGCATGCGCTCGGGCTTTGTCGCCGGCGACGCGGCGCTGCTGAAGAAGTTCCTGCTCTACCGCACCTACCACGGCAGCGCCATGAGCCCCATCGTGCAAGCCGCCAGCGTGGCCGCCTGGAACGACGAGGCCCATGTGGTGGAGAACCGCGCGCAGTACCGCGCCAAGTTCGCCGCCGTCACGCCGCTACTGGCCGCGCAGCTGGATGTAGCCCTGCCCGATGCGGGCTTCTACCTCTGGTGCGGCCTGCCGCGCCACATCCACGGCGGCGATGACATCGCCTTCGCTCAAGGCCTGCTGGCTCAATACAATGTGGCCGTGCTGCCCGGCAGCCTGCTGGCGCGTGAGGCCCACGGCGTGAACCCCGGCGCTGGCCGCATCCGTCTGGCCCTGGTGGCCGAAAGCGCGGAATGCCTTGAAGCGGCCCAGCGCATCGTCGCCTACATCGAATCGTTCCCGTCTTCCTCCTCTTCTTTCTCCTCCTGACTGGCACCCGCTGCCGCGAGCTTTCACTCATGACACAAGCCCATCTGCAATCGACCATCGAACTGGCCTGGGACAACCGCGCCAACCTCAACCCGGCCAATGCCCCCGAGGTGCGCGAGGCGGTCGAACATGTGCTGGCCGATCTGGACGCCGGCCGCCTGCGCGTGGCCGAGCGCCAGGCCGTGGGCCAGTGGACGGTGCACCAGTGGGTCAAGAAGGCCGTGCTGCTGTCCTTCCGCCTGAACGACAACCGCCTGATGGGCGCCGGCGACATGACCTTCTTTGACAAGGTGCCGACCAAGTTCGGCGGCCTGAGCGAAGAAGCCATCCGCGCCATGGGCGTGCGCGTGGTGCCGCCCGCCGTGGCGCGCCGCGGCAGCTTCCTGGCCAAGAACGTGATTCTGATGCCCAGCTACGTCAACATCGGCGCCTATGTCGATGAAGGCACCATGGTCGACACCTGGGCCACCGTCGGCAGCTGCGCTCAGATCGGCAAGAACGTGCACTTGAGCGGCGGTGTTGGCATCGGCGGCGTGCTGGAGCCCCTGCAGGCCAACCCCACCATCATCGAAGACAACTGCTTCATCGGCGCCCGCTCGGAAGTGGTGGAAGGCGTGATCGTGGAAGAAAACTCGGTCATCTCCATGGGCGTCTACATCGGCCAGAGCACGCCGATCTATGACCGCGAGACCGACACCGTCAGCTACGGCCGCGTGCCGGCCGGCTCGGTGGTGATCAGCGGCAGTCTGCCCAAGAACGAAGGCAAGTACAGCCTGTACGCCGCCATCATCGTCAAGAAGGTCGACGCCGGCACCCGCGCCAAGACCAGCATCAACGACCTGCTGCGCGCCTGAACCGGGCAAAAAAGCACTGCCCCGGCTGAGACCGGGGCGCATCCAGCGGCTTGAAGACCAAGAACGGGGAGACAGCGGATGAGTGGAAATATGGAACGCATCCTGCGGCTGATGGCCGAGAAGGGTGCCTCCGACGCTTACCTTTCGGCCAAGATGCCGGTGCTGATCCGCCTGAACGGGCAGATCGTGCAGCTGTCGGATCAGTTGCTGGGGCCCATGCAGCCGCGTCAGCTGATCGCCGAGGTGGTGGACCCGGCCCAGATGGCCGAGCTGGACCAGAACGGCGAGCTGAACATGGCGGTGGCCATCCCCGGCGTGGGCAGCTTCCGCCTCTCGGGCTTCCGCCAGCGCGGCACCATCGCCGCGGTGTTCCGCCACATCCCGCACGTGATCCCCTCGCTGGAAGAGCTGAACCTGCCGCCCATCCTGGGCAAGCTGGTGCAGGAAAAGCGCGGCTTGATCCTGATGGTGGGCGCCACCGGCACGGGCAAGAGCACCACGCTGGCCTCCATGCTGGAGCTGCGCAACCAGACCATGGCCGGCCACATCCTCACCATCGAGGACCCGCTGGAGTACCTGTTCAGCAACAAGCGCTCGGTGGTCAACCAGCGCGAAGTGGGCCGCGACACGGCCTCGCTGCAGATTGCCTTGAAGAACGCGTTGCGACAGTCGCCGGACTGCATCCTGATCGGTGAAATCCGTGACCGCGAGACCATGACGGCGGCGATTTCCTACGCCCTGTCCGGCCACCTGGTGCTGGCCACGCTGCACGGCAATAACACGTATCACGCGCTGAACCGCATCCTGTCCTTCTACACGCCCGAGTCGCGCCCGGCCTTGCTGAACGACCTGGCCGCAGGCCTGAAATCCATCATCTCGCAGCGCCTGGTGCGCGCCACAGCCGGCGGCCGCATCCCGGTGATCGAGATCATGCTCAACACCAAGCTGATCGGCGAGTTCATCGAGAAAGGTGACTTCGGCGGCGTCAAGGACGCGATGGAGAAATCCATTGCCGAAGGCTCGCAAAGCTACGAAGAGCATTTCGCCCAGCTCATCAAGGACGGCACCATCACCCGCGACGAGGGCCTGGCCTTTGCCGATTCGCCGACCAACCTGCTCTGGCGCCTGCAAAACGATGGCCCGGGCGCCCACAAGCAGGCACCGGTCAAGGAGGAAGCGGCCGGCGACGAAGCCAGCTTCACCGAGATCACGCTGGACGTGCGCGGCGACTGAAGCGCTCCCTTTCCTGCGCCTTGGCGCGGCCCCGACTTTTCACTGTTCCCCATCGATTGCTCATCCATGTCCGACACCCTCGCCCTGCTGGAAGCGCTGGTCGCCCGCCCCTCCGTCACGCCCGATGACGCCGGATGCCTGGAGCTGATTGGCGCGCGCCTGTCTGCCCTGGGCTTCGAGCTGCAGCGCATGGACAGCGGGCCTGAACACTTCCGCGTTAGCAACCTCTGGGCGATCAAGCGCGGCAGCGATGCAAACGGCCCGGTGCTGATGTTCGCCGGCCACACCGATGTGGTGCCGCCGGGCCGGCTCGATGCCTGGGCGTCCGACCCCTTTGTGCCCAGCTACCGCGAGGGCCGCATCTACGGCCGCGGCGTGGCCGATATGAAGGGCTCGCTGGCCGCCATGGTGGTGGCCGCCGAGGAGTTTGTTCGCGCCCATCCCGAGCACCGCGGCAGCCTGGCCTTTTTGCTGACCAGCGACGAGGAAGGCCCTTCGGTCGATGGCACCAAGGTCTGCTGCGAACGGCTCAAGGCCCAGGGCCAGCGACTGGACTACTGCATCGTCGGTGAACCGACCTCGGTCGACCAGGTCGGCGACATGATCAAGAACGGCCGCCGCGGCACGCTCTCGGGCAAGCTCAAGGTGAAGGGCGTGCAAGGCCATGTGGCCTATCCCCAGCTGGCCCGCAACCCGGTGCATCAGGCCGCCGCGGCCATTGCCGAGCTGGCGGCCGCCCGCTGGGACGAAGGCAACGACTACTTCCCGGCCACCACCTTCCAGATCTCCAACATCCATGCCGGCACCGGCGCCACCAACGTCATCCCCGGCGAGATGGTGGTGGATTTCAACTTCCGCTTCTCGACCGAGTCGACCCCGGAAGGCCTCAAGTCCCGCGTGCAATCGCTGCTGGCCCGCCACGGGCTGGAATACGCGCTCGACTGGACCCTGGGCGGCGAGCCCTTCCTGACCCCCGTGGGCACGCTGAGCGGCGCCGTCTGCGCCGCCATCGAGGCCGAGACCGGCCGCCCGACCCAGCTCTCCACCACCGGCGGCACCTCGGACGGCCGATTCATCGCCAAGATCTGCCCGCAAGTGATCGAGTTCGGCCCCATCAACGCCAGCATTCACAAGGTGGACGAGTACCTGCCGGTCGACAACCTCGAGCCCTTGAAGAACATCTACCGCCGCACGCTGGAGCTGCTGCTGAACTGACATAAAGTCCAGACTCGACGGCTGCCCAAGACCTGCCAGAGCAGGCAATGCAGCCCGCGCAAGCACGAACGCACGCGCAAAACCAAACCAATCAGGCAGGGAGGCCATGGAGATGACAAGAAAGAGCACCGGCGCGCGCGCAACAAGCCGCTGGACGCAGCCCGCGCTTGCAGTGATGGGCGCGCTGGGACTTTGGGCGGCCTGCTCGCAAGCTGGCTGGGCCGCCTGCAAGGTGCAGGGGCTGGAGATGCCGGTCACCATGAAGGGCTCGCGCGCCGTGGCCACGCTGGGCATCAATGGGCAGGACATCCCCCTCATCGTCGACAGCGGTGCTTTTTTCAGCACCCTCACCCATGCGGCCGCCCAACAGCTGAAGATGAAGGTGCGCGGCCTGCCCTGGGGCATGGAAATCAAGGGCGTGACGGGCGACATGGAGAATCCCGGGGTTGCAACCGCCGAACGCCTGAACCTGCTGGGCGGCGAGCTGCCCAACATCGACTTTGTGGTCGGCGGAAACGACGATCACAACGGCACCATGGGCCTCTTGGGCCGCAACATCCTGTCGGTCGCCGACACCGAATACGACCTGGCACACGGCGTCGTGAAGCTGATGTTCCCGAACGAGGATTGCGCCAAAAGCCCCATGGCCTACTGGGCCGGCGAAGCGCCGTTCTCGGAGATTGAGCTGGTCCGCCACGACCGTGAAAAGAAGACGCCCGCGATCGAAACCATTGCCCTCGTCAATGGCAAGCGCCTGCGTGTGATGTTCGACACCGGCGCCCGCACGGTGATGTCGCTCAAGGCGGCCAAGAGTGTCGGCGTCACGGATCTGAAGCCGACCGGCCGGGTGGGCGGTGTGGGCACAGGCACGGTGGCCGGCTGGAGCGGCGCAATCGAGCGCTTCGAGCTGGGCGGCGAGGTGGTGCACAACGTGCGGCTGAGCGTGGCCGACTTTGACCTGCGCGAGATCGACATGCTGCTGGGCGTCGACTTCTTCCTGTCGCACCGCATCTACGTGTCCAAGAAGCAGCGCCGCATGTACTTCACCTACAACGGCGGCCAGGTGTTCGCACTGAGCAAACCTGAACCCAAGGTCGACAGCACCGAGGGCAAGGCGAACGGCCTGCCCGATCTCGGCCCCGAAGCCAGCGCCGCGTCCTATGCACGGCGCGGCGCCGCCTCGATGGCACGCAAGGACTACAAAGCGGCCCTGACCGATCTGGACCGCGCCTGCGAGATGGAACCCCAAGTCGCAGAACACCGCGTGATTCGCGCAGCCCTGCATCTGCAGATGCGTCAGGCAAAACTGGCCAAACAAGACCTGGACGCAGCGCTGGCAGCAGACCCGGCGCATGCCGAGGCAAGGCTGAAGCGGGCCGTGCTGATGGCCAACCCAAGCAAGCCGGATGCCGCGCTCCAGGACCTGGACGAACTGGATCGCCTGATGTCCGCGCAAGCCCCGCAGCGCCTGCAGATGGCGCAGCTCTACCAGCGCCTGCAGCGCCTGCCCGCCGTGGTGAAGCAGCTGGACCATTGGCTCGCCGCCTACCCGCATGACCTGGCCACCGCCGACGCGCTGAACCAGCGCTGCTGGACGCGCGCGATGCTCAGTAGCGAGCTGGCTCAGGCGCTACAGGACTGTGATCGCGCCATCGATCTCGATGAAGAACAGGCCAAGTACTTCGACAGCCGCGCCTGGGTGCGCCTGCGTCAAAGCCAATGGCGCTCGGCACTGGCGGACTTTGATCGTGCGCTGAAGCTGGACGACAAGCTCGCCTGGCCCCACTACGGCCGCGGCATCGCACTGGGCAAGCTGGGCGACGCCGCAGGCGCCCAAGCTGCACTCGCAGCAGCGCGCGAGCGCCGTCCGGAGATCGACCAGGAGGCGGGTCGTTACGGCCTGGCGGTCGACGCGGCCGCGGCCAAGCCCACGCCAGCCTCCGCGCCCTAGGCCGACAGCCTGTGGCTGCTTGCCGGTGACGAGTTGGCAGTGACGGGTTGGCAGTGACAGGTAGACAGTGACGGGTAGACAGTGACGGGTTAGCGAGGAGGCGCGCGCCATCGGCGACAATCACGCCCTGCCCTTCACCGAGCCCCCATGAATTTACTGAACTGCATCGAGGCCCAAGCCGCCCGCCTTTCCGAGGCGGGCGTTTCGTTTGGCCATGGCACGGCTGTCGCCTTTGACGAGGCCGCCTGGCTGGCGCTCTGGGCCCTGGGGCTGCCGCTGGACGAGTTGGACGAGCACGAGGCCCTGACGCTGAGCGACGTCCAGCAAGCGCGCATCGCCGAGCTGGTCGAGCAGCGCATTGCGACGCGCAAGCCCGCCGCGTACCTGACCCGCGAGGCCTGGTTGCAGGGCGTGCCGTTCTACGTGGACGAGCGCGCCATCGTGCCGCGCAGCTTCATCGCCGAGCTGATCGCCGATGCCAGCATCGATGCCTGGCTCTCCGACCAGACCACCGAGGTGCTGGACCTGTGCACCGGCAATGGCTCGCTGGCCGTGCTGGCCGCCATGGCCTGGCCCGAGGTGCAGGTGGATGGCCTGGACCTGAGCGCCGAAGCCCTGGAAGTGGCACGCATCAATGTCGACAAGCATGGCCTGCAGTCGCGCATCCGGTTGATGCAGGGCGATGGTCTGGCGCCGGCCCTGGCGGCCGGCCGCCGCTACGACTTGATTCTGTGCAACCCGCCCTATGTCAACAGCGAGACCATGTCCCGCCTGCCGGCTGAGTACCGCGCCGAGCCCGAGCTCGCCCTGGCCGGCGGCGATGACGGCATGGATTTCATCCGCCGCCTGCTGGCCGAGGCACCGGCCGTGCTCAAACCGCGCGGCGTGCTCTTGCTGGAGATCGGCAATGAGCGCCTGTTTTTTGAAGCCGCCTTCCCCGAGCTGGAGGTGGCCTGGATGGACACCTCCTCGGGGGCCGACCAGGTGCTGCTGATCACCGAAGAATCCCTGAACATGATGAACGCCCACAAGAACAACAAGAACCCGGAAGGTCACCCCACGCCATGATCACCCTGCGCAATATCACGCTTCGACGCGGCACCAAGGTCGTGCTCGACGACGCCAGCGTCGTCCTGCAACCGGGCGAAAAAGTCGGCCTGGTGGGCCGCAACGGCGCCGGCAAGTCCAGCCTTTTTGCCCTGTTGACCGACCGCCTGCAAAGCGACAAGGGCGAGGTGGACATCCCCCGCCAATGGGCTGTGGGCGAAGTGGCCCAGAACATGCCGGAAACCGAAATGCCGGCGACCGAATTTGTGCTCGAAGGCGATGTGCGCTTGATGGCCGCGCGCCAGGCCCTGGCCGATGCGGAAGCGGCCGAGGATGGCCATGCCATGGCCGACGCCCATGCCCTGCTGATGGACGCCGGCGCCTTCGACGCGAAACCGCGCGCGCAGGCCTTGCTGATGGGCCTGGGCTTCAAGGGCGAGCAGGTCGATGCGCCGGTGAACAGCTTCTCCGGCGGCTGGCGCATGCGTTTGCAGCTGGCCCGTGCCCTGATGTGCCCGGCCGAGCTGATGCTGCTGGACGAACCGACCAACCACTTGGACCTGGACGCCCTGGTCTGGCTGGAAGCCTGGCTGCAGCGCTACGACGGCACCTTGATCGTGATCAGCCATGACCGCGAGTTCCTCGACGCCATCACCAAAGTCACCCTGCACCTGGACGAAGCCAAGCTGCACCGCTACGGCGGCAACTACACGGCCTTCGAGGCCATGCGCGCCGAGCGCATGGAGCAGCAGCAAGCCGCCTTTGGCAAGCAGCAAGAGCGCATTGCGCACCTGCAGAAGTTCATCGATCGTTTCAAGGCCAAGGCCAGCAAGGCCAAGCAGGCGCAGAGCCGGGTCAAGGCCCTGGAGCGCATGGAAAAACTGGCACCGGTGCTGGCCTCGGCGGACTTCAATTTCGAGTTCCGCGAGCCCGTCAGCCTGCCCAACCCCATGCTGATGTTTGACGATGTGGCTTGCGGTTATGAGGTCGACGGCGTCGAGAACATCATCGTGCGCGGCATCGACCGCTCGGTGCTGGCCGGCCAGCGCATCGGTATCCTGGGCGCCAACGGCCAGGGCAAATCCACCGTGGTGAAAACGGTGGCCCGCATGCAGCGCGCCATGGGCGGCAAGATCACCGAAGGCAAGGGCCTGACCATCGGCTACTTTGCCCAGCAGGAAATGGACGTGCTGCGACCCGAAGAAGGCCCGCTCTCGCACATGGTCCGCCTGGCCAAAGAGGTGAGCCCGCAGGCGCGCGAGCAGGAGCTGCGCGATTTCCTGGGCCAGTTCCGCTTTGTCGGTGACATGGTCAACCAGCAGGTGGGCAGCCTCTCGGGCGGCGAGAAGGCCCGCCTGGTGCTGGCCATGCTGGTGTGGCAGCGCCCCAATCTGCTGCTGATGGACGAGCCGACCAACCACTTGGACCTGAACACCCGCGAGGCGCTGTCGATTGCGCTCAATGAGTTCGAAGGTACGGTGATGCTGGTGAGCCATGATCGCGCCCTGCTGCGCGAGGTCTGCGACGAGTTCTGGCTGGTCAGCAAGGGCGTGGTGTCCCCCTTCGACGGTGACCTGGACGATTACCAGCGCTGGCTGCTGGACCAGTCCAAGGAAGCAGCCAAGGCGGCCAAGGATGCCGCCAAGGCTCTGGCCAAAGCCGGCAAGTCAGGCAGCACAGCAGCCGCAGCCGCAGCCGCCCCGGCGCCAGTTGCCGCAGCCGCCCCTGCCCCGACACCGGCCGCACGCGAGGACCGCAAGCTCAGCGGCCAGGCGCGCCAGAAGCTCGCCGACCAAACCCGCCCGCTGCGCAAGGAGATGGACGCCATCGACGCCAAGCTCAACAAGCTGGCCGATGAACGCACGGCCCTGGAGGCACAACTGGCGGAAGGCAAGGCGACACCGGCTCAGATCGTTGAAGCCGGCAAGCGCCTCAAGGCCATCCACGACGAGTTGGAAAGCGCCGAGCTGCGCTGGCTGGAGCTCAGCGCCGAGGTCGACGCGATTCACGCGGCGGCTTGATCGCAAGCGCAGCCCCTACGCACCGATGAAAAGGGCCCGAGATTTTTCGGGCCCTTTTTTGTTTTCTGGCGCAGGGCTTCAGACGTTCAGGTCAGCAAAACCAGGGCTGCAGCAAGCGCAGCCGGCAGCGCCTGCACGAACAGAATCTTCTTGCCCACCGTGGCGGCGCCGAACACGCCGGCCACCACCACGCAGCCCAGGAAGAACAGCTGCGTCGGCACACCGGCCGCGCCCTGCAGCAGGCCCCACACCAGGCCGGCACTCAGAAAGCCGTTGTACAGGCCCTGATTGGCCGCCAAGGTCTTGCTGGCCTCAGCAAACTCCGGCGTCAGGCGAAACACGCGCCGACCCAAAGGCTTGGTCCAGAAGAACATCTCCAGCACCAAAAAATACAGGTGTAAGGCGGCCACCAAGGCCACCAAACCATTCGCCACCATGCTCATCGCCATCTTGTGCTCGCTTTCAGGACACCGGGTCTGCTTGGCCCTGCGCTGCTGAATCGCAAACGCCTAGCAGCAAGACCCATAGCCACATAAATTGTGTGCAATTAAATTGAGGACTACATTATTACCCATGTCACGCCCATCCAACTGTCCCCAGCCCGACATGCCGCAGCCCGGCACGCCAAAGCTTGCTCCGGCCGCTGCAAACCACGACTGGCTTCGTCTGGACCAGCAGCTGTGTTTCGCGCTCTACGCGAGCTCTCTGGCCATGACCAAGCTGTACAAGCCCTTGCTGGAGCCCTTGAGCCTGACCTACCCGCAGTACCTGGTGATGTTGGTGCTTTGGGAGCAGGACGGCATCAGCGTTTCCACCCTGGGGCAACGACTGTCGCTCGACTCCGGAACGCTCACGCCCCTGCTCAAACGCATGGAAACGGCGGGTTTTGTGAAACGGCAGCGCGCCGCACAAGATGAACGGCGTGTCGACATCCTGCTCACGCCCGAGGGCCTGGCCCTGAAGGCACAAGCCCAAAAGATTCCGCCGCGGCTGGCCTGTGCGGCCGCCTGCTCTTTGGAAGAACTGAGTTCCCTGACCCGACGCCTGCACGAGCTGCGACAGCAACTGGCGGACGCCGAACTTTCACCCACCACCCCTGATTGATAGAAAGCACATCACCATGGCACTCGACAAAGTCCTCTACACCGCTCGCGCCACCTCCACCGGCGGCCGCCAAGGCAGCTCGTCCAGCTCGGACGGCGCGCTGAACGTGCAACTCTCCACGCCCAAGGAACTGGGTGGCGCCGGCGGCCCGGGCACCAACCCCGAACAGCTGTTCGCAGCCGGCTACTCCGCCTGCTTCATCGGCGCCCTCAAGCATGTCGCCATGATGAAGAAGGTCGCCCTGCCGGCCGAAGTGTCCATCACCGCCGATGTGGGCATCGGCCCCATCCCGGCCGGCTTCGGCATTCAGGTGGCCCTGAACATCTCGGTGCCCGGCGTGGAGCGCAGCGTGGCCCAAGACCTGGTGGACGCCGCCCATCAGGTCTGCCCCTACTCGAACGCCACCCGCGGCAATATCGACGTCACGCTGACCCTGGCCTGAGTCGACCGAGCAAGGCCAGAGGCGCGAATCAGCGCGGCACGGGGCTTGAGAGCAAGTCCAGAAGCAGCTCGATTCGCGCCTTCACCGGGCTCAGCGCTCCCGCGCTGGGCAAGGCCTCGGCCGAGGCAGTGACAGGCCCGGCATCGCAGCGCGTGCTTCGCAGCACGCGCACGCCTTGCTGCTGTGCCTCGCGCAGCGCTGCTTCCAGAGCTTGCGACAGGCTGCCATTGCCCGTACCGGCCACCACCAGCCCATCCACACCCTGCGCCAACAAGGCTCGAACCACCGAGCCATCGGCGCCGACATGGTTGAGCACGATCTGCACCCGTGGCCAGCTCAGGTCGCCTTGGGGCAAGTGGGCAAGACCCACCACCGGCTGCGCACCGCGCTGCGGGTCCGCGGCGAACCAACGCACCACCCCCTCCTCCATCGCCCCCAGACGCGCGCCGTCGGCCGACGCGAATGCATCGACCCGGTAGCTGTGCACCTTGCGCACCTGCTCGGCGGAATGGATGCTGCCGGCGAACATCACCAAAACACCCGGCACCCTACCTTCCGCAGCGAGAGTGACTGCATCCAGCAGGTTCTGCGGGCCATCGGTCTGCAGGGCGGTCGCGGGCCGCATGGCCGCGGTGATCACCACGGGCTTGCCGGGTGCCAGGACGCGCTGCAGGAAATAGGCGGTCTCTTCCAAGGTATCCGTACCGTGAGTGATGACCACGCCGGCCACCTCGGGCCGCGCCAGATGCGCCGCGACCCGCTCCGCCAGCAGACACCAGGTCGCGAAATCCATGTCCTTGCTGTCCAGCTGCGCAACTTGCTCGGCCTCCAGCGCACGGCGGGCGAGCGGCGGGATCGCCGCAATCAGCTGCGCCACGCCGAGCTGCGCGGCCTGATAACCAACATTGTCCGAAGCATCGGCCGCCGTACCGGCGATGGTGCCGCCGGTTCCGAGAATCACGACCAGCCCCGATTTCGCTTCAGACACCGGCGCATTCACGGCAATTGTTTCTTGCTTGCTTTGCAATTTTGAATTTCCTGGATGAAAATACAGTCACTGGATAAATATTCAGGCAATCAAGCCCCAGGGCCCCAAGCAGAGGACGACCACCGTGGAAGACAGCCCGAAACTCACCGCGCGCCAACAGCAGATTCTCGACCTGGTGCGAGCCGCCATCGAACGCACCGGCGCTCCACCGACCCGAGCCGAAATCGCCGCCGAGCTCGGTTTTCGCTCCGCCAACGCGGCCGAAGAGCATTTGCAAGCCCTGGCTCGCAAAGGCGCGATCGAACTGGTCGGCGGCACCTCGCGCGGCATCCGCCTGAAGTCTGACACATTGAGAGCGCTCAACTCCGCCCGCGATGCCCGCGAATCACAAGAAGCTCGCGAGTTTCAAGCCGGATATGCGCGCGGCCGAGCCGCGCCCCGCGGCAGCGATCGACAGCAACTCGATTTCCCTTTGGCCAGCCTGGCCCAGCTGAATCTCCCGCTGATTGGGCGCGTGGCCGCCGGCCACCCCATCCTGGCGCAAGAACACATCGAGCAAAACTACGCCGTCGAAGCCAGCATGTTCGCCAAGAAGCCCGACTTTTTGCTCAAAGTGAAAGGCATGAGCATGAAAGACATCGGCATCATGGATGGCGATCTTTTGGCCGTGCAGAAAGCCTCGGACGCCAAGAACGGCCAGATCGTGGTGGCCCGAATCGGCGACGAAGTGACCGTCAAGCGATTCAAGCGCGGCCGCAGTGGCATTGAGTTGCTGCCCGAGAACAGCGATTTCGAACCGATTCAAGTGGCTGCCGATGACGACAGCTTCGCCATCGAGGGGCTGGCGGTGGGTCTGATCCGCAATCAAATGTTCAGTTGATACCCTGACCGCGCCATGCACACCCTCTGCTTGGGTCGGTCATGCTTGCTCCGCACGTCGATAGAAAGCCGACGATGCGCCTGAATCCACCGGCCGCCTCATGTCGCGGAAGACCCAGCACAAACAAAAGAGCCTCCAGCGGAGGCTCTTTTTTATATTCACAATGGTCTTGATCGGACGGAAGCTTGATCAAACATTCGTCCGATCACGATGTGTGGCCGGCGCAAAGCAATCTGCACAAGACCCAAAAGATGCGCCGCCTGAACTCGCAAGGCCCTTGCCAAACCCAGTATGGAACCCTTGCATCAATACAGCCGAATACCTCACAGACGATGCGCCATCGCTGAGGCTTGATCTCCAGTGGAGATTTCGAGACTGAACCGCCGGAACGACAAGGAAATGTCGGGCAGGTATTGATCAAATAGCCCGTTTTCATCAACAGCGCCAAGCCACGATTATCGAGCAGCAAAGAAAAAACCCCACAAACTTTCGCTTGCGGGGTTTCTCAATATGTTGGCGGAGTGGACGGGACTCGAACCCGCGACCCCCGGCGTGACAGGCCGGTATTCTAACCAACTGAACTACCACTCCAGCTGACGACTTAAATTATATACACAATTTAAATCACATCGAACAAGTTTGCAGCTATTTTTTAATAACTACCAAGCCTTGTCAAACTTGGCGTCCCCTAGGGGATTCGAACCCCTGTAGTCACCGTGAAAGGGTGGTGTCCTAGGCCTCTAGACGAAGGGGACTAAACCTTCTTATTAACTGCCGCATAGTATACAGCAATTAACTCTATATATTCAAGCTCTGCAGTATATCGCAAAACTTTTGCATCTGAACCGCGCGCCACACAAACTCAATTTGAATTTGGTGGAGGTAAGCGGGATCGAACCGCTGACCTCTTGCATGCCATGCAAGCGCTCTCCCAGCTGAGCTATACCCCCGACGATTCTTATCAGTACTTCAGGCTGCCGAGTCGCTCCTTGTGGATCGCCTCGCCTTCCAAAGCACCGCGAGACATCTAAAGTTTCGCGCTGTTCAAGCAAGACATAGATTATAGGACGCTTTTTACAAGGAGCGCAAGCGTTTCACAACAATTTCTTGTTCGAACAGTTCCAGCACCGCGTCGACGCTGGGCGTTTGCACACGCCCGCACACCAATGCCCGCACCGGCATGGCCAGCTGAGGCATCTTCAGGCCATGCGCGCCGATGGTTTCCTTGATGACGGCGGCAATGACGGGCTTGCTCCACTCAGGCAGTGCTTCAAGCTTGTCCGCCAGCGCAGCCAGGGCCGGCTTCACCGCGTCCGTGACATGCGCCGCCAGATCCTCGGCCGAGGGGCTGACCGGACCGAAGTACATGGCCAGCCAGTCGGCCAGAGCCACCGTCGTCGAACAACGGTCCTTGAACAGGCTGCACATGGGTACGAGCTTGGCGGCATCCACCTGCACGCCGCGTGCAGCGAAATGCGCCGCCACCAGCGCAGCCAGACGGCTGTCATCTGCCTGCTTGATGTATTGGCTGTTGACCCATTCCAGCTTGGCCGGGTCCCATTGCGCGGGGCTCTTGTTCAGATGGCTGCCATCGAACCAGGACACCAGTTGCTCGCGGCTGAACAGCTCGTCATCGCCGTGGCTCCAGCCCAGGCGCGAGAGGTAGTTCAGCATGGCCTCGGGCAGGTAACCCCCCTCTTCGTAAGCCGTGACACTGACCGCGCCGCGGCGCTTGGACAGCTTCTGACCATCGTCACCCAGAATCACCGGCACATGGCCAAAGGCCGGCAGCGGCGCGCCGAGGGCACGGAAGATATTGATCTGCCAGGGCGTGTTGTTGACATGCTCGTCACCGCGGAACACATGGCTGATCTGCATGTCCCAGTCGTCCACCACCACGGCGAAGTTGTAGGTCGGCACACCCAGGCTGCCGGCCGGCGCGTCTTCAGCGGCCGGACGCACGATGATCAGGTCGTCAATCTCGCGGTTGTTAATGGTGATGGGGCCCTTGACCAGATCATCCCAGGTGACGTCACCGTCCAGCGGATTCTTGAAACGCACCACCGGTGTCACACTGACCGGCACGGGAGGAAGCACCTTGCCGGGCTCCGGGCGCCAGCGGCCGTCATACCGGGTTTTCTCACCGCGCGCGCGTTGGGCCTCGCGCATCTCGTCCAGCTCTGCGGGCGTGCAGTAGCAGCGGTAGGCCTTGCCTTCGGCGATCAATTGCTCGGCCACCGCGTGGTAGCGCTCCAGGCGCTGCATCTGGTAGATCGGGCCTTCGTCGTAGTCCAGGCCCAACCACTTCATCGAAGCCAGGATCTGCTCCACCGAATCCTGGGTGGAACGTGCCACATCGGTGTCCTCGATGCGCAGCACGAATTTGCCACCGTAATGGCGGGCATAGGCCCAGGAGTACAGGGCGGTGCGGGCCGTGCCCAGGTGCAGAAAACCGGTCGGCGACGGCGCAATGCGGGTGCGCACGGGAGTGTTGGCGTGTTGGCTCATAAGCTGTTCAAAGTGGAGAGGCCACGGTTCAGGTCATCGGTGATGTCATCGACATGCTCAAGACCGACGGCCAGACGGATCAAGCCCTGGCTGATGCCGGCGGCCAGGCGCTGGGCCTCGCTGAGGCGACCATGCGAGGTGGTGGCCGGGTGGGTGATGATGGATTTGGTGTCGCCCAGATTGGTGGCGATGCTGAGCACCCGGGTGCTGTTGATCACGTGAAAGGCAGCGGCACGCGCGGCCTCAGGCGTGTCGGCCTTCAGCTCGAAAGACAGCACCGCCCCACCCTGCCCCGACTGCTGACGCATGGCCAGTTCATGCTGGGGATGCGAGGGCAAAGCCGGGCAGTACACCCGCGCCACTTCGGGCCGGGCTTCCAGCCAGCGCGCCACAGCCAGGGCCTGTTCGCTCTGGGCCTTCATGCGCAGGCTCAAGGTCTCCAGGCCCTTCAAAATGACCCAGGCATTGAAGGGCGAGAGCACCATGCCGGCTGTGCGCATGACCGGCCCGAATACATCCTTGATCAGCCGGTTGGGGCCACACAGCGCACCGCCCATGACCCGGCCTTGGCCGTCCATGTACTTGGTGGCCGAGTGCATGACCAAGTCGGCGCCGAAGCGCGTGGGCTGCTGCAGCGCCGGCGTCGAATAGGTGTTGTCCACCACCAGCAGCGCATCGGCACCATGGGCGATGCCGGCCAGGGCGCGGATGTCGCAGACCTCGGTCAGCGGGTTGGTCGGCGTCTCGGCAAACAGCAGCCGGGTGTTGGGGCGCAGGGCCGCGCGCCATTCGGCGAGCTCGGTCTGCGAAACGAAAGTCGTCTCCACCCCGAACTTGCCGAATTCCTTGGCGAACAAATTGATGGTGGTGCCAAACACCGAGCGCGAGCACAGCACATGGTCGCCCGCCTTGAGCAAGCCCATGCACAGCAGCAGGATGGCACTCATGCCGGTGGCGGTGGCGATGGCGCCTTCGGTGCCTTCCATGGCGGCCAGGCGCGCTTCCAGGCTGCGCACCGTCGGGTTGCTGGTGCGCGAGTAGGTGAAATCTTCCGAGTCGGCAAAGCGCTGGGCCGAGGTGGCTGCGTCCGGCTGCACATAGGCGCTGGTCAGGAACAGGCCTTCTGAGTTTTCGCCATGCTGGCTGGGCGGCAAGGCCGTGCGCACGGCCAGAGTCTCGGGGCGCAGGCCCTCGGGCAGCGTGGCGCGGGCGATGCGGCGGGCTTCCTCGCTCATGCTCATTGGCCCTCGCCCCCGCTTTGCAGGGCCAGGCGGGTGCGGGCCGGGCCGTCTTCTTCGTCGCCCTGGGCGCGGCGCTGGGCTTCAAGCTTGGCGAAGTCTTCGGCGGTCACATCGCCGGTGATGTAGCGGCCGTCGAAGCAGGACGCCTCAAAGCCTTGCAGATTCGGCTGCAGGGCCGCGACCACACGCTTCATTGCATCCACATCCTGGTAGATCAGCGCATCGGCGCCGATGAAGGCACGGATTTCTTCGATGCTGCGGTTGTGCGCCACCAGCTCTTCACTGGTCGGCATGTCGATGCCATAGACATTGCGGAAGCGCACCGGCGGCGCGGCCGAGGCCAGATAGACCTTGCGCGCACCGGCCTCGCGGGCCATCTGCACGATTTCCTTGGAGGTGGTGCCGCGCACGATGGAGTCATCGACCAGCAGCACATTGCGGCCCTTGAACTCCAGGCCGATGGCGTTGAGCTTCTGACGCACCGACTTCTTGCGCGCGCCCTGTCCCGGCATGATGAAGGTGCGGCCGACGTAGCGGTTCTTCACAAAGCCTTCGCGATACGGCTTGCCGATGCGATGGGCCAGTTGCATGGCCGAGGGGCGGCTCGATTCCGGGATCGGGATCACCACATCGATGTCGCTGGGCGGCATGGTCGAGATCAGGCGCTGGGCCAGCGTCTCGCCCATGTTCAGGCGGGCCTGGTAGACCGAGATGCCGTCCATCACCGAATCCGGGCGGGCCAGGTAGACGAACTCGAACATGCAGGGGTTCAGCGTCGGGTTCTCGGCGCATTGCTGGGTGTGCAGCGTGCCGTTCATGTCGATGAACAAGGCCTCACCGGGCGCCACATCGCGCACCAGCTGGAAGCCGTTGCCTTCCAAGGCCACGCTCTCGCTGGCCACCATGAACTCGCCATCGGCCGCTTGGCCGAAGCACAGCGGGCGGATGCCAAAAGGATCGCGGAAAGCCAGCAAGCCATGGCCGGCGATCAGGGCGATCACGGCATAGCTGCCCTTGATGCGCTTGTGCACGGCGCGCACGGCCTGAAACACGGCCTCGGGGCTCAGCGGCAGGTCGCGCGCGACCTGCTCCAGCTCATGCGCCAGCACATTGAGCAACACCTCGGAGTCGCTCTCGGTGTTGATGTGGCGGCGGTCGATGTCGAACAGCTCGGTCTTCAGGCCCTGCGCATTGGTCAAGTTGCCGTTGTGCACCAGCACCAAACCAAACGGCGCGTTGACGTAGAAGGGCTGGGCCTCTTCTTCGTTGTAGGCATTACCGGCGGTCGGGTAGCGCACCTGGCCCAGGCCGATGCTGCCGGGCAGCGCGCGCATATTGCGGGTGCGAAAGACGTCGCGCACCATGCCGCGTGCCTTGTGCATGAAGCACTTGTTGCCCTGCATGGTGACGATGCCCGCCGCATCCTGACCGCGGTGCTGCAGCAGCAGCAAGGCGTCATAAATCAGCTGATTGACAGGGGAACGGGAGATGACGCCAACGATGCCGCACATGGCTTTTCCTTCTCTGGATGAGACTTTTCTACGCAATACCCAGCGGCGCCACGAGGCACCGCTCCAACTCACACCGGCCCGAGCTTGTGGCTCAGGCCGGCAATCGATTCACCACCGCCTCTGGCAGCAGCGGCCGCAAGGCGCTCAGCACCTGATGCAGCTGCGGCGCCAGCCGCGATTCCTGCCAGGCCGGCCACTGGGCCGCCGGCGTCATCTGCACCAGCACCACCAGCAACAAGGCCAGCAACAGCCCCCGCAGCGCGCCGAATCCGGCGCCCGCCAAACGGTCCAACACACTCAACGGCGAGGCCTGGATCAGGGCCCGGAGCAGTTTCGCACCCAGGCCCCAGAGCAACAAGACCAGGGCAAAGCTCAGCACCAGACCCAAGCCCGCGCTCAGGCTCGGGCCCAGACGCTGCTGGGGCAACCAGGCCTGCAGCCACGGCGACACATGCGGCGCGGCCAGGTAGGCCACCAGCCAGCCGGCCAGCGACAGCAACTCGAACACCAAACCCCGCCACAGGCCAACCAGCACGGACAGCAGCAAGAGGCTCAGCAGGGTCAGGTCCACCCAGCTCATGGTGCGCCATGCTCCCGCGCAAGCCGCGCATGCCCCAGCAAGGCGACCTTGGGCAGCATCAAAGTGTCAGCACCGCGGCCGACAAACCGGCGGACTTGAGCTTGGCGGCGGCCTTGTCGGCCTCCTCTCGGCTGGCATACGGGCCCAGGCGCACGCGGATGCGCTTGCCTGCGGCGGTGTCCACAGCCTGGGTGTAGGTCTTGAGGCCCAGACGCTCGACCTTCATGCGAACCTCCTGCGCCGATTTGCTATCGGCGTAGGCGCCGATCTGCAAGATGTGGCGTGCGCCGGTCGCGGCCTCGCCGGGCTTGCTGGCCGATGCGGCGCTGCGGCCCTCAAGCAAAGCCTGCACACGGGCGGCCTCAGGGCTGTGGTTGCTGCTGGTGGCGGCGGCATTGCGTTTTTCGGCGGCCTTGTCGGCGGGCTTCTCTGTGCTCGGCTTGGTGCTGGTCTTGTCGGTGTGCTTGTCAGCCAGCTTCTCGGCGGGCTTATCGACCAGTCGCTCGATCGGCTTGACCGCAGGCTTCTCGGCCACTTTTTCTGCCGCCCTTTCGATCGCCTTTTCAGCCACCTTGGCCGGAGCGGGGGCCGGCAGCGGGGTCGGCGCCGCGTTGGACGCCGCCTTGCCCTCGCTGGCACGGCTGCTGCCTGCGGCGGTGTTGGCCGAAGACTTGGCCACCTCGAATTCGTCCTCGGAGGCCAGTGTCGGCAGGCTTTGCTGAGGCTGCTGCGCCTGAGCCGGCCGGGCCTGCGGAATCGCCAGAGGCGCCGCGCCGTCCTTGCTGGGGATCTGGATCGGCAGGTCCACCGGGATGGGCCGCGGCTGGGTTTCAAACACCAGCGGGAAGCCAATCACGCCCACACCCACCAGCACCGCAGCGCCGATCAAGCGATGGCGGGCGCGCAGGCGCAGCTGCTGCACCGCATCGGCCGAATCCGACACCCGCTTGGCAGCCGGTGCGGCCTTGTCGCGCTTGAAAAAGGACAGCAAACCCATGGCAAGAAATCCGGCCTGCGCCGAGGTGAAGGACAGCGTTGACGATGGAAAGCGAAGCACCGGAGCGGGTGAGGCGTCCGGCCTCGGCGCTTCAGCGCCGCACCGAACACCCCGCCCGGCCGCCCGGCGAATCTGGCGACCCAGCCCGATCAGGCGGTGGGGAATTGCGGTGGCGGCACCGCTTCTGACGGCGGTTTGTGGGACTGCAAACGGGGGACACCGTTCTTGAGTACGCCACCCACTGTGTAGAAGGAACCGAAGACCAGAATTCTATCAGCGGGGTCTGCCTCGGCCGCCGCAGCTGCCAGGGCGTCGAGCGGCTGCGCATGGGTGTGCAGCCGCACCTGCGGCGGCGCCTTCAGGCGCCCTTCGGCCTGCAGGACGGCGAACTGGGCCTGCAAATCGGCGGCGCTGGCGGCACGGGGCAGTTCCAGATTGCAGAAATGCCAGACGTCAACCAGCGGGGCCATGCGCAGGAAGATGTTGGCCAGGTCTTTGTCGGCCATGGCGCCAAAGACAGCATGGGTGCGCGGGTAGAAGCCCATCTGGTCCAGATTCTGGGCCAGGGCCGCCACCGCATGCGGGTTGTGCGCCACGTCCAGCACCAGGGCCGGCTGGCCGGCCACGACCTGGAAGCGCCCAGGCAATTCGACCAAGGCCAAGCCGGTGCGCACCGCCTGCGCACTGATCGGCAAACGCTCGTACAAAGCCTCGAACACCGCCAGCACGCCCGCCGCATTGAGCAGCTGATTGACGCCGCGCAGCGCCGGATAAGCCAGGCCGCTGAAGCGGCGCTCGCGGCCTGACCATTGCCACTGCTGGCGATCGCCGCTGTAGCTGAAATCAACGCCCAGCTGGCGCAGATCGGCGCCGATCTCGGCGGCGCGTGCCGCCAGGCTGTCCGGCGGCATGGGGTCGCTGACGATCACGGTGCGGCCGGCGCGCATGATGCCGGCCTTCTCGCGGCCCACCGACTCACGGTCTGGCCCCAGGTACTCGGTGTGATCCAGGTCGATGCTGGTGATGACAGCACAATCACCGTCGATGCAGTTGACGGCATCCAGGCGCCCACCCAGACCCACCTCGAGAATCACCAGATCCAGCGGCTCGGCCGCCAGGCGGCGCATGATGGCCAGGGTGGTGAACTCGAAGTAGCTCAGGGTCATCTCGCCGCGCGCCGCCTCCACCGCCTCGAAATGCGGCAGCAGGCTCTCGGCCTCTACCGGCGCCCCGCCCACCCGGCAGCGCTCCTGGAAATGAACCAGATGGGGCTTGATGTAGAGGCCCACGCGGTAGCCCGCCTGCAGGGCGATGGACTCGAGCATGGCGCAGGTCGAACCCTTGCCATTGGTGCCAGCCACCACCACCACGGGCGGCTCGAAGTTCAATCCCAGGCGCTCGCGCAAGGTGGTGACCCGGTCCAGGGTCATGTCGATGGTCTTGGGATGCAGGCGTTCGCAATGGGCCAGCCAGTCGTCCAGAGTGGCGGGCACGGGCGTGAGGTTCTGAGAGGTCATGGCGAGGAAAACGCTTCCAGCAAAGAAAGACGGCCAGACCTTGTGGGCCTGGCCGTGTGGGGTGAGGAGCGAGGGCTCAGACAGCGGCTGCCAAGGCAGCTCAGGCCACGGCGTCCGAGCTCTGGCGTTGCAGCATGGCCAGCGAGCGGGCGATGGTCTCGCGCAGTTCGCGGCGGTCCACGATCATGTCCACGGCGCCCTTTTCCATCAGGAACTCGGCGCGCTGGAAGCCAGCCGGCAGCTTCTCACGCACGGTGTTCTCGATCACGCGCGGGCCGGCAAAGCCGATCAGCGCCTTGGGCTCGGCGATCACCACATCACCGACAAAGGCAAAGGAGGCCGACACGCCGCCCATGGTCGGGTCGGTCAGCACGCTGATGTAGGGCAGCTTGGCTTTGGCCAGGCGGGTCAGGGCCGCATTGGTCTTGGCCATCTGCATCAGGCTCAGAAGGCCTTCCTGCATACGGGCACCGCCGGTGGCCGTGTAGCAAATGAAGGGCGTCTTTTGCTCGATGGCGGTTTCCACGCCACGCACAAAACGCTCACCGACCACCGAACCCATGGAGCCGCCCATGAAGTTGAACTCGAAGCAGGCCACCACCACCGGCAGCGTCATCACGGCGCCGCCCATGACGATCAGCGCGTCGGTTTCGCCGGTGTGCTCCAACGCTTCCTTCAGGCGATCGGGGTACTTCTTGCTGTCTTTGAACTTCAGCGCGTCCACCGGCAGCACTTCCTGGCCGATCTCGTAGCGGCCTTCGCCATCGAGGAATGCATCCAGGCGAGCCCGGGCACCGATGCGGTGGTGGTGGCTGCACTTGGGGCAGACGTTGACGTTCTTTTCCAGATCGGTCTTGTAGAGCACCGTCTCGCAGGACGGGCACTTGATCCACAAACCTTCCGGCACCATGCGGCGCTCGGTCGGGTCGGTTTGCTGCATCTTGGGCGGCAACAGTTTCTCAAGCCAACTCACAAGCAGACTCCTTTGTTCTGGTTCTCAGGTCAGGCTACGCGTCGAGCGCAGCGCGGATCTCGCGGATGAACTGGGCACCCGTCAAAGCGACATTATCGCGTGTCTGCGCCTCCAGCAGCTCGACCAGGCGAGAACCGATCACCACCGCGTCCGAAACATCGGCCACGGCCCGGGCAGTGGCTGCATCACGGATGCCAAAACCCACGCCCACCGGCACGCTGACATGCTGGCGGATGCGCGGGATCATCTCGGCCACGGCCGCGGTGTTCAGGTGGCCCGCGCCGGTCACGCCCTTGAGCGAGACGTAATAGACGTAGCCGCTGGCGATCTTGCCGATGCGAGCCATGCGCGCCTCGGTCGAGGTCGGCGCCAGCAGGAAGATCGGATCCAGACCGCGCGCCTGCAGCAGAGCAGCAAAGGTTTCGCATTCCTCCGGCGGATAGTCCACCACCAGCACGCCGTCGACACCTGCTGCCGCCGCATCGTCGACAAAACGGGCAATGCCGTAGCGCTCGATCGGATTGGCGTAACCCATCAGCACCACCGGGGTGACATCGTCGGCCTGGCGGAATTCGCGCACATCGGCCAGCACACGGGCCAGCCCGATGCCTTTTAGCAAGGCCCGCTCGGCCGCGCGCTGGATCACCGGGCCGTCGGCCATGGGGTCAGAAAAGGGCACGCCGAGCTCGATTACGTCGGCGCCGGCTTCGGCCATGGCACGCATCAACGACACCGTGGTTTCGGGGTAAGGGTCACCGGTGTGGACAAAGGGGATCAAGGCCTTGCGGCCTTGCGCGGCCAGACGGGCGAAGGTGGCTTGGATGCGGCTCATCACAGGCATCCTTTCGAAGCCAACACATGGATCGGCTGTTCACCACCCTTGACGGACTGCCCCTTGCAGGACGGCCGACAGTAGAACTCGGCCTTGGACAGATCGGCCACGGTGCCGATGTCCTTGTCGCCCCGGCCGGACAGATTGACCAGCAGGTGTTGATCGGCTCGCATCGTCGGTGCCAGTTTCATCGCGTAAGCCACCGCATGGCTGGACTCCAGCGCCGGGATGATGCCCTCGGTGCGGCACAGGTGGTGGAACGCGGCCAGCGCTTCCGCATCGGTCACGCCCACATACTCGGCGCGGCCGATGTCCTTGAGGTAGGCATGCTCGGGGCCGACGCCGGGGTAGTCCAGGCCAGCCGAGATCGAATGGGTCTCGATGATCTGGCCGTTGTCGTCTTGCAGCAGGTAGGTGCGGTTGCCATGCAGCACACCCGGGCTGCCGGCACTCAGCGTGGCCGCATGCTTGCCGCTGTCCATGCCCTCCCCGGCAGCCTCCACGCCGATCAGGCGCGTGCCAGAATGGGGGATGTAGGGGTAGAAAATGCCCATGGCATTGCTGCCGCCGCCCACACAGGCAATCACTGCATCGGGCTGGCGACCGATCATCTCGGGCATCTGCGTCAGGCACTCGTCGCCGATCACGCGCTGGAAGTCGCGCACCAGCATCGGATAAGGATGCGGGCCGGCCACGGTGCCGATGATGTAGAAGGTCGACTCGACATTGGTGACCCAGTCGCGCATGGCCTCGTTGAGCGCGTCTTTCAGCGTCTTGGAGCCCGACTCCACCGGCACCACGCGGGCGCCCAGCAGATGCATGCGGTAGACATTGGGGCTCTGGCGCTTGACGTCCTCGCTGCCCATGTACACCACGCATTCCATGCCATAGCGGGCACAGATGGTGGCCGTGGCCACGCCGTGCTGGCCGGCGCCGGTCTCAGCAATGATGCGCTTCTTGCCCATGCGCTTGGCGAGCAGGGCCTGGCCGATGGTGTTGTTGATCTTGTGCGCGCCGGTGTGGTTCAAGTCCTCGCGCTTGAGGTAGACCTGGGCACCACCGAGCTCGCGGCTCAGGCGATCGGCGTGATAGATCGGGCTCGGGCGGCCGACAAAATGGGCCAACTCGCGCTTGAACTCCTTGATGAACTCGGGGTCCTTGCTGAAATGAGCGTAAGCCTCTTTCAACTCGTCGAGTGCATGAACCAGGGTCTCGGCGACAAAGCTGCCGCCATAGGTTTGGCCATGGATGGGGCCGAAATGCCCCTGGGCATCGGGCTGTGCGTAGTCTTGCATGGTGGGAATCGTGCTTCTCTTCAGACGCAGTTCTGGCGAGCCGCTTGGGCATCGATCTGCTGATCGATTTGGGCATCGGCCTCGCGCACGGCGGCGCAGAACTGCTGGATCAGGGCAGCGTCCTTCAGGCCCTTGGCCTGTTCGACGCCGGAACTCACATCAACGGCCGTGGGCCGGACCTGAAGCACGCCAGTCAGCACATTTCCGGCATGCAACCCACCAGACAAAACGACTGGAGAGGGCACGTTTTTTGGAATGAGTGACCAATCGAAAACCTTTCCACCACCGCCATAGCCTTCGACGTGGGCGTCGAGCAGGATGGCTTGTGCTGTTGAAAACTGTTGGGCGTAGTCTAGCAAATCGAAACCCGGCCCCATGCGCGCAGCGCGCAGATAGGGGCGACCGTAACGCTCGCAATCCGCCGCGCTTTCATCGCCGTGGAACTGCAGCAGCATGTTCGGCAGCGCCGCCAGCGCCTCCTGCACCTCGGCTTCGCTGGCGTTCACGAAGAGGCCCACGGGCGTCACAAAAGGCGGCAGCAGGCGCGCCAACTCGGCCGCACGCGCCGGGCTGACAAAGCGTGCGCTCTTGGCGTAGAACACAAAACCGATGGCATCGGCTCCGGCCGCCACTGCAGCCAGCACATCGGCCTCGCGGGTCAGGCCACAAATCTTGATTCGGGTACGGCTCATGCGCAGGCGCCTCGGCGAAAACGGGGGTGTTGAAAACTCAGTCAGGACCTGCTCAGGGTAGCCAATCCATGGCCGCCGTGCGGGTCGGTATGGCCAACTCCGCGTCGTAGTACGGGCCATTGAAGTACAACCCGTCCGGCGAGAAGGTCGGCGCCGCACGGCTGCGATCACGTGCCGCGAGCACCTCGGCCATCCAGCGCAGGTCACGCTGCCCAGCGCCCACGGCCACCAGGCAGCCCATGATGTTGCGCACCATGTGGTGCAAAAAGGCCGAGGCATCGAAGTCAAAGCGCCAGTAGGCGCCGCGGCGCGAGATCTCGATCGCGCGCACCGTCTTCACCGGCGACAGCGCCTGGCAGTCCGAGGAGCGGAAGCTGCTGAAATCATGTTCGCCGATCAGCAAGGCCGCGGCAGCCTGCATGGCCTCCAGATTCAAGGGGCGGAACACCCAACCGACCGAGCCGGCCTCCACCGCCGGCCGCACCGGCGACTCCAGCAGCACAAAGGTGTAGCGCCGGCCGCGCGCAAGAAAGCGGGCATGAAAGTCGACCGGCGGGAACACGCACCACTGCACCGCCACATCGGCCGGCAGGTAGCGATTGGTGCCTCGCACCCAGGAGGCCGCCTCGCGCCGCACGGCCGTGTCGAAATGCACCACCTGGTTGAGCCCGTGCACGCCGGTGTCGGTGCGGCCGGCGCAGATGGTGCGCACTTCGGCCGCAGCAAACTCGCTGAGCGCGCGCTCCAGCACGTCCTGCACCGTGCGGCGGTCTTTCTGGCTTTGCCAGCCGTGGTAGCCCTGGCCGCGGTAACACACGCCCAGCGCCACGCGCTGCAGCGCTGCGGCCGCCGTGGCAGCTGCGCCCTCTTCCACCGGGCCCGGCTGCACCGCCTGGTCTTGCCCCGCCTCGTCTTGCCCCGACATCAATCGCTCACTCCACAAAGAAAAAGGCGCTCGGCCAAGCCGAGCGCCTCACAGGATGCCACAAGGGCCGGTCAGCGCAGCTCGTTGAGCATGGCTTGCGCCTTGTCGCGCAGGGCGCCGCTGGTCTTGGAGATCAGCTCGGTCAGCACCTCGCGCGCACCTTCCGTGTCACCGATCTGGCGGAACTCGTCGGCCAGCTCCAGC
Organism: Burkholderiales bacterium PBB2; assembly: GCA_002255955.1. Lineage (GTDB taxonomy): Bacteria > Pseudomonadota > Gammaproteobacteria > Burkholderiales > Burkholderiaceae_C > Paucibacter_A. The sequence goes on from NKIM01000041.1 coordinate 36,153, forward strand.
TGACGCAGCAGCGGGTCGCCATCATCCAGGCCCAGGTCGGCGATGTCCGGCACCACCGGCGGCGCAGCCGGCTCAGGCACCCGGTTCATCAGCGCATCGAACTCAGCGGCCAGATCGGCACCCGAAGTCGACTCAGGCGCGGGAATCGGTGCGGCCGGGGCCGCGGGCGTGGCCGGCAGGTCCAGGTCGATGGACGAGAGATCGAAGTCCAGGGCGCCGTTGCCGCTGTCCGGCGCCACGGTGGCCGGGCGCTCGTCGCTCAGGTCGTCCAGATCGAATTCCAGATCGGCACCGCCCGCTTGCGTCGGCGTGGCCGGCGGCGAGAGGTCGAAGTCCATAGCCATGGGCGCCTGATCCACGGTGGTGGGCAGGGCTTGCGTGGCCTCCATCGAGATCGGCGACGGCGCAGGCGCCGGCGAATCCAGATCCAGATCGAGATCCAGATCGAACACGCTGGTCGGGCCGGTGTCGGGCGCGTTGCGGCCCAGCGGCTCGGTGGCCAGATGACCGGCCGTCACGGTGTGCGGCAAGGTGCTGGCATCCATGGGCTCGGGATGCACTTCGCGGCCGCTGGCCGGCAGGCTCGGTGCGCCACCGGGCTGGTAGAGCGGATTCTCGGGATCGATCTGACGACCCAGTTCCTGCGCCTTGGCCCAGTCGTCGCCACGACCTTGGGTCTCGGCGTAGAGCTGGATGGCCAGTTGCTCGAAGCCCTTGATGTCGCGGCGCTTGGCATAGACCTCGAGCAGCTTGAGGCGGATGGCCATGCGCTCGGGGTTGGCGCGCAGGGCTTCCTTGAGGATTTCCTCGGCCTGCAGGTCGCGGCCGTAGGCCAGGTAAACATCGGCTTCGGCCACGGGGTCGACATCACCGATGGCGTCCAGCTGGCTCAGCGAGTAATTCATCGACGAGGCACCGTTGGCCGCATCGCGCGTGTCCACGCGCTGGCCGCCGGTGGCGCCGAAGAAGGAATCGGGCTGCAGGCGGCTTTCCTGGAAGCCCGTGTCGGACTTGGCCTGGGCCTTGCGGTTGCGGAAACGGTAGAAACCAAAACCACCGGCCGCGGCCACCAGCAGGGCCGACAGCGGCAGCAGCGGATTGTCCAGCAAATGGTCGAGCAGGCTCGGCTCGGCCACCTCGGCGGCCGGAGCCGGCGGCAGGGCCGCGCTGGCGGGCTTGGAAGCCGCCGGCGCCGCCGTGCTGGGCAGCGGCTTGGAGGCCACCGACGCGGGTGCCGAGGCCACCGGAGTCGGGGCTGGAGCGGGCGCGGGCGGCGTGACCACCGGAGCTGGCACGGGTGCAGCCACCACCGGCGCCGGGGCCGGAGCAGGTGCAGCGACCGGCGCAGGCGCAGGTGCGGCGGCGGGCTTGGCCGCGCTGGAGAGCTTTTTCAGCTCTTCCACATTGCGGGTCAGCTCGGCCACGCGGGCGGCAGAGTCTTTCTTCTCGGTGTCCTTGGACACGGCCGCGGTCTTGCCGTCGGCGGCCTTGCTCAGCGTCAGCTTATCCGGCGTGGGTGCGGCAGCTTGCTTGCGATCGTCCACGGCGGTCTGCACGCGGCCCCTGGCCTGGCGATCGCTCTCGTCTTGCTTGATCGTCGGCGCGGCGCCGCTGAGGCGCTGGCGGTAGGCATTGAAATCGGCGCTCTGGGCGCGGATCACCTGCCGGGCCTCTGCCGTGCTGACCGAACCCAGGCTCTCGGCCGAAGGCACTTGCAGCACGCTGCCGGCCTTCAGGCGGTTCATATTGCCGTTGATGAAGGCGTCTTCGTTGTTGCGGTAGAGACCCACCAGCATCTGGTCCAGCGAGATGCCCGCGGGCTGGGTCTTGCCGGCAATGCGCGACAGGCTGTCGCCGGGCTTGACCACATACTCGGACGCGGCCGGTGCGGCTGCAGCGCGTGGCGCCGGCGCAGGCACGGGGGCCGGAGCCGGGCGAGGCGCCGGTGCTTCAGCGCGCGGCCGGGTCGCTTCGGCCACCGCCGGTGCTGGCACGGGCGGGCGCGGGCGACTGGCTGCAGCCGGCAGCGGCGTGGCCTCCGAAGCCGGCGAAGAAATCACCGGCGCTGCAGCCACGGCGGGCGCGGCGCTGCTGGGCTTGGGATTGGCCGGCGGATCGAACAGCAAGGTGTATTCGCGCACCAAGCGGCCGCTGGCCCAGGTCAGCTCCAGAATCACATCGACAAACGGCTCCTGCACAGCGCGATCGCTGCTGACGCGCAGCACATTGCGGCCGTCACGGCGCACCACCTGCACCTGGGTGCCGGTGAGCACCGCGTTGTACTCGACGCCGGTGGCGCGGTAGGACTCGGGCGGCGCCACACGCACTTTGAGGGTGCCGGCCTCTTCGGCACTGATGCTGGTGATGTCAATTTCGGCCTTGAGCGTCTCGCCCAGCGCCGATTGCACGGTCAGCTTGCCCAGACCTAGGCCCCACGCTCCGCTGCTCGCGGCGGCCAACATGGCGGCAGCCACATGAGTCAGAGAAAAACGGCCCCATGTGCGACCCAGTGCGCTACCCACGGCGCTTTTATGTAGTTTCAAGGCATCCCCCAAAGCAACAAGGCGGGCACCAAGGGGTGTCCGCCTGTTTCGACGATCACGATTCTCCGCACAACAGCACTCACGATGCCATCCTCTCGCGCCAAGTCCGCGCCAGGTCCACGGACCGGAAAACTCAATAGCGGCGAGCATATACGCTCACAAGCTCAGGCAATGCCTGAAAAGCACTTTTGCCCCCGTTGAGTTTCGCCCGTCCGCCCCAGCTTGTCGCTTGGGGGCAACGTGAATGCGGGATATCACTGAGCGGGCGCGCTGCGCACCCCACTCAGCGAAACCCCTCGCCTCAGCGGTCCAGCAGGATGCGCAGCATGCGGCGCAGCGGTTCGGCCGCACCCCAGAGCAGTTGGTCACCGATGGTGAAAGCGCCCAGATACTCCGGACCCATGGCCAGCTTGCGCAGGCGGCCGACGGGGATCGTCATGGTGCCGGTCACGGCCACCGGGGTCAGGTCCTTGATCGTGGCTTCACGCGTGTTGGGCACCACCTTCACCCACTCGTTGTCGGCGGCGATCATGGCCTCGACGTCCGCCAGCGGCACGTCCTTCCTGAGCTTGAAGGTCAGCGCCTGGCTGTGGCAGCGCATGGCGCCCACGCGCACGCAGAAGCCGTCCACCGGCACGGCCGGCGTGCCGAAGCCTTCACCCTGGCCGAGGATCTTGTTGGTCTCGGCCATGCCCTTCCACTCTTCCTTGGACATGCCGTTGCCCAGGTCCTTGTCGATCCAGGGAATCAGCGAGCCGCCCAGGGGCACGCCGAAATTGGCCGTCTCAGCGCCGGTGAGGGCACGCTGCTTGGCGCTGACCTTGCGGTCGATCTCGAGGCTCGCGCTCTTCGGGTCGTCCAGCAGGGCCTTGCCCTC
>NKIM01000076.1 GCA_002255955.1 Burkholderiales bacterium PBB2
TGTGAGCTCGGCCCAGCCCACGCTGGTGCTGCCGGTGTTCAAGCAAGTGGCGGTGGTGGATGCTGCGGCCGGCTTCACCACGCCGGCCGGCAACACCACCTACTTCAAGCCTGACGGCACGCTCTACGCCAGCAGCACGCTGCTGCCGCAAGGCACGCTGATCGTGCTGGGCAGCGGGACCAACCCGACCGCGGCGATGGATCTGGTCACCGCCTCCGGCTCACCCTACCGCATCAAGTCGACGGTCACCCAGGGTGGCTGGACGGTGACGGCCGCCAACACCTTCTACAACAGCGCCGGCACGGCCTATGCCAGTGGCGTCTTGCTGCCCAAAGACACCGAGGTCTTTTACAAGGTCAGCACCACGGCGCCCGCCGGCAACATCACCAACACCTATCCCAGCGGCGGTAACAACGGTCAGAGCCTGCTCTACGTGGTCGGTGGCTACACCACGACCAATGGCACCAACACAGTGCCGGACTACGTCTCCAAAGGCCTGGGCTATACCGCGAGCTACAGCTTTGGTGGGGTGAGCGCCAGCCTGGCGTCTTCGGCCACGGTGCTCAGCGGCGACACGCCGGTGGACACCAGCGTGGCCGGCAACTACTACGGCAATCCGGTCTCGGGCAGCAACAGCCGTTTGCACATGTCCGGGCAGTTCTACGCGATGAACCCTGGCAGCATTTACGGCACGACGGGCTATCTGAATGGTGCGCAAGCGGCGCCCACGCAGGTGAACCAGCTGGCGACCGGAAGCGGCAACAACTCCAGCAGTGGCAACGGCTGGGATATCAGCTGGGGCACGGCCACCATCACCACGGCGGGCGGCGCGCTCAAGCTCTTCAGCGGCCCCAAGCACGCCCTGGCAGGCCCGGGCTATGGGGTCGGTGACCCGGCCGACTTGAACATCTTCACCAATCCGGGGACCAACGATTTCGTCAACACCAAGCCCATCAAGGATTCCGCCTTCGCGCTGACGGCCGGTTCGGGCGACCTGGTGGCCCTGGGCTTCCGGGATGTCTACCTGGACCCGACCGGCACGCTGAGCTCCAGCGGCAATGTGACCATAGGCGCGGCCCGCGACATGGTGCTGAACAACAACAGCAATCTGGGCGGCAGCGGCACCCTGACGACCTTGCTAGCCGGCGGCATGATCAGCAACCGGGTGAATGGGGTGTACAACACCCTGGGCCCGAGCACCGGCGCCGGGACGTCCAACCTGATGGCGGTGGCTGGCGGTGGCGTGGACCTGAAGACCAATATGGCTACCGTGACCGGCAGCCTGCAGGACAACCCCTTGATGACCGGCGTGCTGGCCGGCGGCATGACGCCTACGGGCAGCTTCAACATCATCGGCAGCAGCAAGCAAATGGCGGGTCTGGTGGTGGGCGGCACCTTCACCAATGCGCAGGTCAACGATGTGACCTTCGATGGCACGGCCGGCATCTTGTACTCGGCGGATCAGCCGCTGAAGCGTGAGGGCATCAGCAGCAAGCCCAAGGCCTCGGGCACGGGCAGCGTGACCGGCAACTACGGGGCGGTGAACCTGAGCACGGCCGGCAACACCGGCATGTCCGGCGACATCAAGATCCAAGGTGCCATCGACACCCATCTGACGGGTGGCCATGTGGTGGCCACGGCGCAGCGCCATGTGCTGCAAGCCGCCGACATCAACGCCGGCACCGGCGATGCCACCCTGGCCGCGACGGAAGTGGGTGTGGGTGCCATCAGCCGCACCGGCGGCACCATCACCGCCGAGCATGTGGTGATGACGGCCTCCACCACCATCGGCAGCAGCAGCCAAACCATGCGCACCGACGCCGGCACCCTGGCCATGGCTTCAGGCGGGAACCAGTTTGTCAACGAAGCCAATGATGTGGTGCTGGCCGCCACGACCGACCTCAATGGTGCGGTCGTGGTGGGCGCTGCCGGCGTGTTGACTGTGGGTTCGGCCAGTGGTCTGAGCGGCGTGAACACCGGTTCGGGCGAGATCAATTTGAAGGGCCAGGGCGTGGCTTTGAATGCCAATGCCACCACGACCGGACAGGCGTTTGTGGAGGCCGTCGCCAACATCACCGACAACGGCAACGGCTTGCTGTCGGCCGACGGTGCGGTCTTGACTGCCGGTGGCTCGATGGGCACGAGCAACCAGCGTGTGCTGACCCATGTCAACCGCCTGGCCGTCAACGCCAACGGCGGCAGTGGCAGCACGGCCTACATCAAGGAAATCGATGCCCTGACCTTGACGGCCAAGGCGCCCAACGGCGGCAATGTCGATCTGCAAAACCTGACCGGCACGCTGACGCTGGGACGTTTTAACCTCGATCCTGTTGTGACCCTCAGCAACGCGGTGGGCTATACCGCCCCGAGCGACGCGGCGCGTGGTATCGACTCCACCGGCGGCGTTTCCTTGAAGGCGGTGGCCGGGCAGGTGGACGTGGCGCAGAACCTGGTGGCTGCCGGCACGGTGAACCTGGTCGGCCGCACCGCCGACGGCAGCACCGCAGTGCAGCTGCGCAGCGGCCGCAGCATCAGCAACAACGCCAGCGCCGGTGAAAGCACCACGCTGCAAGCCGAGCAAGGCAATATCAGCGCCGAT
>NKIM01000042.1 GCA_002255955.1 Burkholderiales bacterium PBB2
GCCGCTCCGCTGCGCTCTCGGCCGCGCACAAATCGCCCGTCGGCGGGCCGAGCCACCTTCGAATTGCGCGTTCTCCACCGTCGCGGGGCAGATCGATCGCGATGCAAGCGCCCTGCAGCCTGTGCCGCTGCCGGGCGATTTGTGCAGGGCCGAGCAGCACAGCGCCTCGGGGCGCGCACGTGCCCGTGCGCTTCAAGTTCTGACTTGGCGCTTCTGTCTGAACGGAACGAACGCAGTGAGTGCAGTGAGTTATGCGCCAGCCCCGAGGTGCGAGCAGCGCAGGGAAGTCGGCCCGTCAGGGCCGACCCTGGAACCATGAGCCCGGTAGCGGCGCGGGCTGCAGGGCCTCACGAGCAAAACCACAGGCGGCTTCGTGCCGCCAGCCGCGATTCACCACCATTCACCGCCGATTTCCGCAGTTCATCCCACCCCAGTTGACAGCGCGCGAATTGAGATTAAAGTGATATCACCTTTAATCGGAGGACGCGATGAGAACCCAGCAAGAATTTCGCACCGAAACTGCCGCCCGCACCCACAGCGGCGCCCTGGCCGTGGGCCTGGCCCTGATCGGCCTGGCCGGGGGGACGGCCTTGGTGATCAGCACCGTGGCCCTGGGCCCCTGGGCTTTGCTGCCGGGATTGGGCCTGGTGCTGGTCGGCATCTTGGCCCTGGCCGGGCTGTACATGCAGCAGCCCAATGAGGCGCGCATCCTGACCCTGTTCGGACGCTACTGCGGCAGCGATCGGCGCGAAGGCCTGCGTTGGGCCAACCCGCTGATGCTCAAGCGCAAGATCTCGCTGCGCTCGCGCAACTTCAATGCCCCCACGCTCAAGGTCAACGACAAGCGCGGCAACCCGGTGGAGATCAGCGCCGCCGTGGTCTGGCGGGTGCAGGACACGGCGCGCGCGGTGTTCGAGGTCGATGATTTCGAGGTCTATGTGCGCATCCAGGCAGAGGCGGCCATCCGCCATCTGGCGGCGCAATTCGCCTACGACGAGGGCGACGACATCCATTCGGGCGAAATCACCCTGCGCGCCGGCCAGGACGAAGTGGCCGCGGCCCTGGTCAAGCAGTTGCAGGAGCGTTTCGGTGACGCCGGCGTGGAAGTGCAGGATGCCAAGATCACCCACCTGGCCTATGCGCCCGAGATCGCCCAGGTGATGCTGCGCCGCCAGCAGGCCGAGGCCATCATCAGCGCCCGCAAGAAGATCGTGCTCGGTGCGGTCAGCATGGTGGAGGAAGCGCTCAAGGGTCTGAGCGAGCGCTCCATCGTCGAGCTGGACGACGAACGCAAGGCCGCCATGGTGTCCAACCTGCTGGTGGTGTTGTGCTCGGACAAGGAGACGCAGCCCATCGTCAACACCGGCACGCTGTACAACTGAAGGAGCTGCAGCCATGGCTGAGACCTCATTCATGAGTGAACGCTCCGGGAATCAGGAGTGGGTTTGGCGCGAAAACCAACCGTGCTGGCTGCTCTGGGCCACTCTGGTACCGGTGCAGGTCGGGCTGCTGACGCTGGGCGCGCTCGGCCTCGGGGAACGGCCCCTGCCTCTGCCTGAGGCCGGTCTGATTTGCGCAGTTTCTCTGCTGGCCCTGCTGCTGTTGGGCCGCCTGGTGACCGAGGTGCGCAGTGACCGCCTGGTCTGGCATTTCGGATGGCTGGGCAGGCCGCGCTGGCAGCTGCGTTTCGACGAGATCGAGCGCGTCGAGCTGACACGCAACCGCGCGCTCGAGGGCCTGGGCATCCGCATCACCGCCAGCGGTTGGCTTTACAACGCCCATGGGCTCTCGGCACTGCAGCTGACTCTGAAAAACGGCCGCCAATTGCGCCTGGGTACCCAGCAAGGCCAGCGTCTGCTGCAAGCCCTGGAACCACGGCTGCAACGGCCGCCACAAAGACGCTGAGGCCATGGCCAGCCCCGACAAAAAAAGCTTCGCCCTGCGCATGGACCCGGCGCTCTGGGCCGAGGTCGAGCGCCTGGCCGCGCAGGAGCTGCGCTCGGCCAATGCCCAGATCGAATACCTGCTGCGCGAAGCCCTGGCGCGGCGCGGCATCAAGCCCGCCGTGAACCGCAGCCCGCGCGGCCGGCCACCCAAGGAAGGCAGCGGCGCTGAGCCGGGTAGCGAGGCAGCCGAATCCAGCGAGGGCTGAGCCTGCCGCAGCGGCTGAAAGTCCTCAGCCCTGGTCTTTTTGCGCCTGGGCCTGAGCGGCCGCCGAAGCGGCGCCCTTGGCCGCAAAGGTCTCGCGCAGGCGCTTGAGCTTTTCGCGCGGGTCTTCCTTGACCTCGCTCTCGTTCAAGCGCATCTCGGTGATGAAGCGGCTGGGGATGCCCATCACCAGCTCGCGGCTCTTCTTTCGGCGGCGCAGGGTGCTCACGGCCAGGGTCTTGCGCGCGCGGGTGATGCCCACATACATCAGGCGCCGCTCTTCCTCGAGGCGCTGGGCCGTCATCTCCTCGTCGTCGGCCTTGAAGGGCAGCAATCCCTCGTTGACGCTGGCGAGGAACACATGCGGCCACTCCAGGCCTTTGGAGGCATGGAGCGTGGTCAGCGTGACCTGGTCCTGCTCTTCATTGCGCTCGGACAGCGAGATGATGACACTGATGGTCTGCGCCACTTGCAGCACCGATTCCTTCTGCGCCTCCAAGGTGACACCGCCGTCGTTGGTGACCTGGCCGCCGCAGCGCTTGGCCACCCAATCGACGAAGTCGAGCACATTGTTCCAGCGGGCCATGCCCACTTTTTCGTTCTCTTCGCTCTCGATCAGGTGCTGCTCGTAGCCGATGTCCTTGAGCCATTCCAGCAACAAAGCCTTGGCCGGCTCGGCGCCCTCGGTGTGGCGGGCGCGGTACTCCAGCTCGTTGACATAACGGCCAAACTCGTGGAGCGAGCCGATGGCCTTCTTGCTCAGCACCGTGCCCAGGCTCTCGGCGAACAAGGCCTCGTACATGCTGCACTTCCACTGCCCGGCAAACTGGCTCAGCGCACCCAGGGTCTGGTGGCCGATGCCGCGTTTGGGCGTGGTGATGGCGCGCAGAAAGGCCGGGTCGTCGTCCTGGTTGACCAGGAGGCGCAGCCAGGCGCACAAGTCCTTGATCTCGCTCTTGTCGAAGAAGCTCTGGCCGCCCGAGACCTTGTAGGGAATGTTGGCGCGGCGCAAGGCCTGCTCGAACACCCGCGCCTGGTGGTTGGCGCGGTAAAGGATGGCGAATTCCTTGAAATCCTTGGCCTTGCCGTCGCCACGCAAGGCCTGGATGCGCGCGACCGCGCGCTCGGCCTCGTGGTCCTCGCCATCGGCCTCGACCAGCACGACCGGGTCGCCGTCACCAAAATCGCTCCACAGCTTTTTCTCGAACAGCTTGGGATTGGTGGCGATCACATTGTTGGCGGCGCGCAAGATCGCGCCGGTGGAGCGGTAGTTCTGCTCCAGCGGGATCACCTTGAGGTGCGGAAAGTCCACCGGCAAGCGCTTGAGGTTTTCGATGGTGGCGCCGCGCCAGCCGTAAATGCTCTGGTCGTCATCACCCACGGCGGTGAACATGGCCCGCGGCCCGACCAGGGCCTTGAGCAGGTCGTACTGCACCGCATTGGTGTCCTGGTACTCGTCAACCAGTACGTAGCGCAGTTGGTCTTGCCAGCGGCCGCGCGCCTCGGCGTCCTCGCTCAGCAGGCGCAAAGGCAGGCTGATCAGGTCATCGAAGTCCACCGCCTGGTAGGCCGCCAGGCGATCCTGGTAGCGCTCCATGACGATGGCGGCGGCGCGCTCGTTGTCGTCACGCGCCATGGCCAGGGCTTGCTTGGCGGTCAGCCCCTGGTTCTTCCACATCGAGATGGTCCATTGCCAGGACTTGGCCTGGTTGGCATCGGCCGTGCCGCCGGCATCGCGCAGCAGGCCCAGCACATCGTCGCTGTCGAGGATGGAGAACTGCTCCTTCAACCCGACCCGCGTGCCCTCCTGGCGCAAGATGCGCACGCCGAGGCTATGGAAGGTCGAGATCACCAAATCCTTAGCCGCCCGCGCGCCCACCAGATGGCGGGCCCGCTCGCGCATTTCCTGCGAGGCCTTGTTGGTGAAGGTGATGGCGCCAATCTGCTTGGGCGCATAGCCGGCCTGCAGCAGGCGGGCGATCTTCATGGTGATCACTCGCGTCTTGCCCGAGCCCGCCCCGGCGATCACCAGACAGGGGCCATTCAGGTGGTGAACGGCTTCGAGCTGGGCGGGATTGAGGGTGTCGGACATGATGGGTGCGAGGGAGAACGGGCGATGATAGCCAATCACCCGCGGCGCGGGCTTCGCCCTCCATAATCGGCCCAGCATGCGGAACAACGCCTTGACTCGAAGCTGGGCTCTGATGCTGCTGTGCGCCCTGCTGTTCGGCGGCGCGGCGCAGGCTCGGGAGCTGCTGGCCGTGGGCACGCAGTTCCCGCGCATCCTGGAATTTGATGCCAAGGGCATCGCCCGCGGTCTGGCCGTGGACCTCTTGACCCGCGCGGCTGCCCAACAGGGCCACACGGTCCGTTTCGAAAGCCTGCCCTGGGCGCGGGCCCAGCTGGTGGTGGAGCAGGGGCTGGCCGATGTGCTGGTGGGCCCCTACCGCAGCCCCGAGCGTTTGCAACGCTTCTTGTTTTCACAGCTGGCGTTCTACGAGGACGCCCTGGTGTTCTACGCCAGCCCCGCCAAGGCGGAGCTGTGGCAGGGCGACTGGAGCCGCTTGAGCGGGCGCTCGGTCGGCCTGGTTCTGGGTTGGGCCTACGGCGACGCGGTGGAACAGGCGCGCAGCAGCCTGCTGATCAGCAACCCTGGCGATGTGGCCACCGGCCTGCGCATGTTGCAGCGCGGCCGCATTGATCTGCTCGCCAGCAATGAACGCAACACCGCGCCGGTGCTCGAGGCCATGGGCCTGAGCGCCCAGTTTCTGGTGCTGAAGCCGCCGATCGCGGTCCAGGCCGGCCACTTCGCATACAGCCGCAACGCCAGTGGCGAGGAGCTCCGAGTCAACCTCGATCGCAGCCTGGAGGCGCTGCGCAACAACGGCACGCTGCGCGAGCTCGCGCGGCAATGGGGTGTGCGGATTCCGGAATGACGGGCGTCGGCACTGCTCGTGAAGGCAGTTGGCGCCATTTTCTTTCGCTATCCTGCTCGCCATGAGCACGCCACCGCACCACCCTGCCCTCCAACGACGTCAACTGCTGCAAGCGGGCCTGGCCGCCGGCAGCGCCCCGCTGTGGGTCCGCCACGTCCATGCGGCCGACTCGGTCGAGCGCTTCGCCCTCGGCATCGCCTCGGGCTGTCCTCGGCCCAGCAGCCTGGTGCTGTGGACCCGGCTGAGCGGGCCGGCGCTGCCGGCCCAGGTGGCGGTGGACTGGGAGCTGGCCGAAGACGAGGCCTTCAAGACCGTGGTGGCCAAGGGCCATGAGATGGCGCTGGTGGCCGATGCGCACAGCGTGCATGCCGAACCGGCCGGGCTCAAGCCCGACCGCTGGTACTGGTACCGCTTCACCGCCCTGGGCGCGCTCAGCCCGATCGGGCGCACGCGCACGGCGCCGGCGCCTGATGCCAAAGTCAACTCGCTGCGCTTCGCCATCGCCTCCTGCCAGCGCTGGGACCATGGCCGCTACGCCGCCTGGGCCGATATGGCGCGCCAGGACCTCGATCTGGTGCTCTTCCTCGGCGACTACATCTACGAAAGCGCGGCCATCTCCAACGCCTCGGCCAGCGGCCCGGCGCCGCGCGTGCATGTGGGTGGCCTGTGCCGCAGCCTGGACGACTACCGCCAGCGCTACGCCCAGTACAAAAGCGACCCGTCCTTGCAAGCCATGCACGCGCGTGCGCCCTGGATCGTCACCTGGGACGACCACGAGGTCGACAACGACTGGGCCGGCGACCACTCACAAGGCCTGGAGGCTGACTTCCCGCAGCGCCGCATCGCCGCCGCCAAGGCCTACTGGGAGCACATGCCTTTCCCCAAGGCCTTGCGCCCGAGCGGCAAGGACATCCGCATCCACGAGCACTACGACTGGGGCCAGCTGGCCCGGCTGATCAGCGTGGACGGCCGGCAATGGCGCGATCCGCAGGTCTGCCCCAAACCCGGTCGCGGCGGCTCCAACACCTTGTCGCTCAAAGACTGCCCAGACTTTCTCGACCCGCGCCGCAGCCTGCTGGGCGCGGCCCAGGAGCAATGGCTGGCGCAAAGCTGGGACGCCTCACGGCCCTGGAACCTGCTGGCCCAGCAGACCCTGATGGCGCGCATGAACTGGCAGACCCAGGCCGGCGAGCCGGGTGTCTACTGGACCGATGGCTGGGATGGCTACCCGCTGGCCCGCCAGCGCCTGCTTCGCGAGATGGCCGCGCGCAAGCTGCGCAACACCGTCGTGCTGGGTGGGGATGTGCACGCCAACTATGTGGCCGATCTGCGCGCCGATTTCGATGCGCCGGTGAGCGCCGCCAACCCGCTGCTGGCCACCGAGTTCTGCGGCACCTCGATCAGCAGCCAAGGCCTGGACCAGAGCCGCGTCGAACGCGCCCTGCCGCACAACCCGCATCTGCGCTACGGGCACGCCGATCAACATGGTTATGTGCAGTTTCACTTGCGCCCAGACCGCCTGGAGGCCGAGCTGCGCTCGGTGCAGGAGTTGTGGAAGGCCGACAGTGCGCTCGAAACCTCGGCCCGCTTCACGGTGGAAAGCGGGCGGGTCGGGGCGATTCAGGGCACTTGAGCCGCCTGCGCAGGCGCCGCGCTCAGGTGCGCGCCAGCGAGGTGTTGGTCGGCGAGCCTTGCGCCGTGGCCGGGCCCTGCAGGTACTGCTTGCCCAACCAACCGCCCACCAGCAAGGTGGCGGTGATCACACTGGCCAGGGCCAGGCGGCGGCTCCAGCGCGGCTCGCTGCGGGCGGTGGCGGCCTCGGGCGAGGCCGACAGGGTGTCGGGCTCGTCGGCCGCGTCAGCACCGCTGCCGGCGACCGGCATGGGATTCAGGGTCAGGGCCGAGTGGTTTTCACCGGCCAGCCAGGCGCGCAAATCATCGGCCAGCGCCTCGGCGCTGACATGGCGTCGGTCGGCGCGCGGCGCCACAGCCTTGTGCAACAAGGCATCCAGGCTGAACTGCTCGGCGCCGCTGAGGTTGGACCAACTGGCCGAGGGCGAGGCCTCGTCCACATCGCCACCAAAGGCCGAAGGCAGGCGGCCATCGACCAGCATGTAAAGCAAGGCACCGAGGCCGAAGACTTCGCTGCCCAGGCTGGGCGGCTCGCCGGCCAGGGCTTCCGGGCTGGCGTAGCCGGGCACCGAGCCCAGGCCCATGCCGCGCTCGAACGGATCTTCCGGGTCGGGCATGCGCATCAGGCCCATGCCCATCAGGGTCAGACGCTGGTCGGGCGTCACCCAGATCATGCCGGGGTCCACCTCGGCCAGCAGCCAGCTTTGCTGATGGGCGTAGCGCAGCACCTCGCAGAGCTTGACGATCAGGTTCAGGCGCGCGCGCAGCGGCAGGTGAGAGCAAGCCCGCACGATGGGCTGGCCTTCGGCCCAGCGCAGGATCATGTAGGGCTGGCCCAGAGGCGTGACGCCGCTGTCGCTGGGCACGGAAATGCTGGGATGCGAAAGCTGGCCCATGTCCAGCGCCTGGTCGGCGAAGCGCAGCATCACGCCGGCGGCGCGCTCGCTGCGCGGCAGCACCAGCACGGCCGCGGCCTGGTCAGCGGCCAAGGCATGCTGGGCGCGGTACCACTGGCCGCTGGGGCCGCCATCGGCGCCATGCAGCGCGGTGGTCAGGCGCCAGACGCCCAGGGCAGTGCCTTCGCTCAACGTGGTCGGAGCTGCCGGGGGGGGAAGGGCAAGTTCGGGCATTCGCATAGGGTTTGTGCTGACATGCTAGGGGATAGCGCCCCGCTTGGGGAAGCGCATCAGCCCTTGAACCGGGGGGCGATGCGCATTTGCTCACGCGATTTGGGGCTTATTCACACCCCCCAAAGCGATGGTCGGCCCACGCCAGGCGCCCACCAGCCCGCCCAGCGGGCCAAATGCGCTGCGAAGTGAGAACCTGACCCTTGCGATACTGAAGCCTCATATGAGCGCCATTCTCGCCGTCACGCTGCCCTTTTTCGCCCTGGTCCTGTGCGGTTATGTCGCCGCCCGCCAGGGCCTGCTGGCCGAGACGGCGATTCCGGGGCTGAATGGCTTTGTGCTTTTCTTCGCCCTGCCCTGCCTGCTGTTCCGCTTCGGCATGAACACGCCGGTGCTGCAGCTGCTGAATCCGACCGTGCTGGGGGTCTACCTGGCCGCGGCCTTGCTGATCGTCGGCCTGTGCATCGCCTTGACCCTGTCGCCGCGGGTGCAGCTCAAAGATGCGGCCTTCGGCGCCCTGGTCGCCGCCTTTCCCAACACCGGCTTCATGGGCGTGCCCCTGCTGGTGGCCCTGCTCGGGCCGGCGGCGGCCGGGCCGGTGATCTGCACCATCCTGGCCGATCTGTTTGTGACCAGCTCGCTGTGCATCGCTCTGGCGCGCGCCCACGATGCGGTGGCCGGCGCACCCGGCCGCAGCGCCGCTCGGCTGGCCGCGACGCAGGCCTTGCGCGGCGCCCTCTCCAACCCCCTGCCCTGGGCGATTGCGCTGGGCGCCCTGGCCAGCGCCACGGGCTTGCGGCCGCCGGGTCCGCTGGACCGCGTCATCCAGATGCTGGCCGATGCGGCCTCGCCGGTGGCCCTCTTTACCATCGGCGCCGTGCTCTGGCGCGCGGAGCAGCATGCCCACAGCCGCACGCCGCCGGCGCTCTATCTGCCGGTGGCTGCGCTCAAGCTGCTGCTGCATCCGGCCCTGGTGCTGGGCCTGGGTCTCGCCGCGCAGCGCCTCGGGGCGGAGCTGGGTTCCTTCGAACTGACGGTGCTGACCCTGGCCGCTGCCCTGCCCAGCGCCAGCAATGTGTCCCTGCTGGCCGAGCGTTATGGCGCCGACAACGGCCGCATCGCCCGCATCATCCTGGCCAGCACCAGCCTGGCCTTCCTCAGCTTCAGCGGCCTGGCCTGGTGGCTGCAGACCCATCCGCTGGGCCCGGCGGTGTGACGCACTGCGCAGCCGGCCGCCGGCTGCGCCCGCACAAGCGCCGCTTCTTGAGTTGCATCAAGACAAAGCAGCCGCAAGGGTGAGAATGTGCCGGATTCATGACAGCACCCCCACCCGCCATGAGCACCAGCGCAGCCAAGACTTCGAACACCCCCCCACGCGCCGCACGCAAGAAAAGCGCGCCCCGCCCCAGCCGCAGCGGCGACACCACCAGCGGCCACAGCAGCCAGGGCATCGCCCGCCAGGTGATCCAGAAAGCCGTGGATGCCGCCCAGGCCCGCGAGCTGGAGGCGCTGAAGGACATCGTCGCCAGCCAGGGTCCGGCGGCCCTGGCGTCCTCGGTGCGGGCTATCGTCGCCGGCTGCGCGCCGGACGATGCGCAAGCCCTGCGCCAGGCCCTGCTGCAAGAGCTGCAAGCGCCCGAAGATGGCGCAGCCGGCCCCGACCCCGACCAGGTGCTGTCCAGCCATTGGCGCAGCGGCGCCTACCCCTACAAGAACCTGCTCTCGCGCAAGAGCTACGAGAAGCAGAAGTACGCGCTGCAGGTGGAGTTGCTCAAGCTGCAGGCCTGGGTCAAGAACAGCGGCCAGCGCCTGGTCATCCTGTTCGAAGGCCGCGATGCGGCCGGCAAGGGCGGCACCATCAAACGCTTCATGGAACATGTGAACCCGCGCGGCGCGCGCGTCGTGGCGCTGGAAAAACCCAGCGAGGTCGAGCGCGGTCAGTGGTACTTCCAGCGCTATGTCCAGCACCTGCCCACCGCGGGCGAGATCGTGCTGTTCGACCGCAGCTGGTACAACCGCGCCGGCGTCGAGCGGGTGATGGGCTTTTGCAGCCAGGACGAGTACACGGAGTTCATGCGCCAGGCGCCCGAGTTCGAGCGCAATCTGGTGCGCAGCGGCACCCATCTGGTCAAGCTCTGGTTCTCGGTCAGCCGCGAGGAGCAGCGCCGCCGTTTCAAGGAGCGCGAGGCCCACCCGCTCAAGCAGTGGAAGCTCTCGCCCATCGATCTGGCCTCGCTGGACAAATGGGACAGCTACACCAAGGCCAAGGAGGCGATGTTCTTTCACACCGACATCGCCGAGGCGCCCTGGACCGTGGTCAAGTCCGACTGCAAGAAGCGCGCGCGCCTCAACGCCCTGCGCCATGTGCTGCACCAGCTGCCCTACACCAACAAGGACCTCAGCAAGATCGGCCCGCTGGACCCGCTGCTGGTGGGCCGGGCCAATGTGGTCTACGAGCGCGGCGAGGGCCGCGGCGGCTGAAGCCGCGTTTCAAACTCAATCCAGCGTGCTCATGACCTGCGAATCGCCCTGCTGGCGCAGCGGCAGCAGGATGTGGAAGACCGAGCCTGAGCTCTCGCTGCCAGGCTCGCCGCGGTTCTCGGCATAGATGCGGCCGCCGTGGATTTCGATGATCTTGCGGCAGATGGCCAGGCCCAGGCCGGTGCCGCCGGAGCCATCCTTGGTCTGGCTCGATTGCACAAAGGCATCGAAGATTTTCTCCAGCTCGGCCGGCGGGATGCCCGGGCCCTGGTCGGCCACGCTGATGTGCACCTCGCCCTGTGGCGTCAGCTGCGCGCGCACATCGAGCGCCCCGCCCTCGGGCGAGAACTTGATGGCATTGGCCATGACATTGCGCACCACCTGCTGAAAGCGCAGCGGGTCGACCTTGGCCGCCAGCGGCGTGGCCGGCTGGCGCAGCGACAAACGCAGATGGCGGCGCGCCATCAGCGGCTCCAGCTCGCGCATCACGCCCTGGATCAGGCCGCGCAGATCGCAGCGCTCCAGATCGAAGGTGCCGACCGAGCTTTCGATCTTCGAGACATCAAGCAGATCGTTGACCAGGGCCAGCATGCGCTGACCAGCCTGCTGGATGTCGCCGAACATGCTGGCCAGCTTGGGCGCGTCGCGGCCGCGTGCCATGCCCAGCTCTGAGAAGCCCAGGATGGACTGCAGCGGCGTGCGCAGCTCATGGCTGATGTTGGCCACGAACTCGCTCTTGGCGCGCGAGGCCTCTTGCGCCACATCGCGCGCCTCACGGGTGGCGCGCTCGGCGGCACGAAACTCGCTAACGTCTTCCAGCGTGCACAGAATGCCGGCCACGCCGCCGTTCTGGTCGGGCACGCGCACCTTGGTGATCAGCATGTCGCGCAGGCTGCCGTCGCGGTGCTGGATCTGGGTCTCGTAGCGGATGCGGCCGCCTTCGCGCAGCAGGCGCGCATCCTGTTCGTCGTGCACCAGGCGCTCGGCCTTGGGCATGAAATTGCCGACCGGCTGGCCCAGCGTCACCTGACGGCTGCGCCCGGTGAACTCTTCCCAGGCCTGGTTGACGGTGACGTAGCGGCCCTCGGCATCGAACATGGACACCGGCAGCGGGCTCATCTCCTGCAGCAAGGCGCTGAAGGCCAGCTGGTGCTGCAGGCTTTGCTGGGCCACCCAGCGCTCGGTCACATCGACCGCGCTGCCGGCAAAGCCGCTCAAGGCCTGGGACTGCTCGTCGCGCAGCGGCAGCACCGAGATCTCGAAACGACGCATCTGGCCATCGGGCGCCTGCAGGGCGAATTGCGCGCTGCGCGACTCGCCCGGCTGGCCATCCGGGGCAAACAAGGCCTGCATGCGCTGGCGGTGCTGGGGCACCACCAGATCGGGCAGGTACAGGCCATGTGACTCGCGGATGGGCAGGGCGCTGAGGCTCGACCAGCGCGCGTTGACAAAGGTGATGGCGCCCTGCGCATCGGTGCGGAAGACAAACTCCTGCAGGCTCTTGAGCAGCACGCGCAGATCATGTTCACGCGCGGCCACACGCTGGTGCGCGCGATCGAGCGCCGCGCGAGCCCGCGCACCATTGCTCAGGCTGCGCAAGGCCACCCAGGCGGCGCCGGCGATCAGCACCAGGCCGGCACCGGCCACGGCCAGCAGCACATGGAGCAGCTCGCGCCAGCCCTGCAGGGCCAGCTCGACCCGCTCCTCCACCAGCACCACCAGCGGCCGCGTGCGCGAGGCGCGGAAGGCCACCACCTGGGTGCCGGACATGGCTCCCAGGCCGACATAGCTGCCATGTTCGCGAGCCGGCAGCCACTGGGCAAACACCGGGTGGTGGCTCAGGCGCGTGCCGGGCTCCTGGCTGACCGATTCGCTGGCCGCCAGCAGCTGGCCGTCGAAGCTGCTCAGCAAGGCCGCGCCCTTGGCATCGGCCAAGGCCTGGCTCTGGTAATTGGCCAAGGCATCCGGGTTGATCAGGGCCAGCAGCAGCACATGGCGGCCGCCTGGCAGCCGTTGCTGGCGCAGCAGCGGCAGCATGTAGACCGGCGACGGGGCGGCATTGACGCGCAGATCGCGCAGCCCCCGGCCGGGCAGCAGGGCGGCCAGGCGATCGCCCCCTTCGGACGGCAGGGCACCAAGCAGGGGCACGCTCAGCTGCAGGCCGATTTCGCTGGGCTCGGAGCTGGCCAGCACCTGGCCGCCGAGGCTGAGCACCGCCACATTGCGGAGCACCGGCTGGCCTTGCAAGACCTGGCGCAGCTGCAAGTTCAGAGCCTCGCTGGGCAGGGCGCCGCCCCCTCCCTCGCCTTGCAGCCCGCTGGCCAGGGCCGGGCTTTCACCGAGGCTGCGCAGGCTTTGTGCCGCGCTCTCCACGGCACGGGTGATCTGGTCCTCCAGCACCCGGCTCATCAGCTTGCTGCGGTCCTGGGCCGCATCCAGCGCCTCGCCGCGCTCGTACCAGGCCAGGCCGGCCAGCGAGGCCAGCAGGGCCAGGCTCAGCAGCAGGGCGGCCGTGTAGACCGCGAGACGTTGGTGGTCCCTGGCGTGGCCCGGGCTGATGGAGGAGGCGGCATCGGCGCTCATGATCTCAACCAGCGTCGATCATGGACTCAAAACTGGGCGGGTCGCTGTTGATGCGCTCGCGCAGCTCGATCAACTCGCCGGCATGGGCGAGCACCAAATCCACCAGATGCGGATCAAAGGCCAGGCCGCGCTGGGCGGCCAGCATCTCGAGCGCGGTGGCGTCATCCAGCGCGGGGCGGTAGCAGCGGTCCATGGTCAGGGCATCGAAGAAGTCCACAACCGCCACGATACGTCCTGACAGCGGAATCGCCGCGCCGGCCAGGCCCATGGGGTAACCGCTGCCGTCCCAGCGCTCGTGGTGGTTCATGGCCACTTCGGCCGCCAGCTGGAACAGCGGGATGCGCGAGCGGCCCAGGATCTGTGCACCGATCAGCGGATGGCGGTTCATGATCTGGCGCTCTTCGGGTGTGTAGGCGCCGGGCTTTTTCAGCACATGGTCAGGCACGCCGATCTTGCCGATGTCGTGCATGGGCGCAGCCCAGCGCAGCATCTGGGCCGACTGCGGCGTCTGGCCTGCCAGCAGGGCCAAGGCCTCGGCCAGGAAGCCGATGCGCAGAATGTGCACGCCGGTGTCGTCATCGCGGAAATCAGCCGCCCGGGCCAGGCGCAGCAAGGCCTCGTGGTGGGCCAGGGTCACTTCGCGCAAGGCCTCATTGCGCTCCTGGTACATGCGGCCCAGGTCGGAAAGAATGCACTCCATCTGCGCCGAGGCCATGGTGTCAAACTGGCGCGAGCTGGTGGCCAGGCGTTCGGGCTCGGCGAGCAAGTCGATGGGGGTGTCGTTGGGTTTCATGGCCATCAGATCCGCGAAGTTGGAATTCTGGTGGAAGCCAGACCGGTCCAAGGTAGCCATGGCTTCAGTCCACCAACCAGAGCGAGGCCAGCGCGTCGATCAGGCGCAGCGGGCTGAAGGGCTTGACCAGATAGTCGTGGGCGCCCGCCTTGAGCCCGGCCTCCTTGTCCTGCGACTGGCCGCGGGCGCTGAGCAGGATCACATGGGTGTTGCGCAGGCTGGGCTCGGCGCGGATGCGGCGGCAGGCTTCCAGGCCGTCCATGCCGCCGGGCATCATCACGTCCATCAGCACGAAGTCCGGCTGCAGGGCCAGGGCTCGCTCCAGCGCGCTGTCGCCGTTGGAGGCCTCGTGGATCTCATAGTCCTCGAACTCCAGCGTCATGCGGATCAGGCGGCGAATGTCCGCGTGGTCATCGACGATCAAGATCTTTTTCATGGCGGGCTCCAGCAAACTGAACATCAGTGCGTTTAATTTATCATTTGTATCAATTGATTCGCGATAAAAAACCGCGAGCCCGCCCGGTAAATTCGGCAAAATCACACAATGCCTGAATCCAAACACCCCAAAGAGATGGACAGCCCCGACTACAGCACCATGGAGGTGGCCCGCATGCTGGGCCTGGCGGTGCGCTCGGTGCAGCTGATGGTGGACCGCGGCGAACTGACCGCCTGGAAGACCCCCGGCGGCCACCGGCGCATTTCGCGTGAATCGGTCGAGGCCTGGCAGCTGCAACGCCAGGGGCCGGGCGCCCTGGCCCGGGCCGCCGGCCGCCTGCAAGCCGCGGCCGCGCAGGAGAGCAGCGCCGGCCGGCCGCGCCGCGTGCTGGTGATCGAAGACTCGGTGCACTACCAGAACCTGATCGCCATGCTGCTCAAGCAGCAGTTCCCGGACGTGGAGCTGCACACCGCACACGACGGCATCGTCGGCCTGGCCATGGTGGGCCAGCTGCAGCCAGAGGTGCTGATTGTGGACATCCTCTTGCCCGGCATCGACGGCGCCACCCTGATCACCAGCCTGCGCTCGCATGTGCAGTTCGCGCACAGCCGCCTGATCGTCGTCACCTCGCTGGACGAAGACCAGCGCCAGCCCTACGCCTTCGCCCTGGCCGGCGTGCCCCTGGTGCACAAGCCGCGCCTGGTGCTGGACCTGCCGCAGGCCCTGCGCGAAGCCCTGGGCGCGCCGGAGCAAGCGGCATGAGTTCGCGCCGGGTCCTGCTGGTCGAAGACGACCCCTCGCTGCAACGCTTCGTCGGCATGGTGCTGGAAGACCTGGCGGTCGAGCTGCGGGTCTGCGGCGATGTCGGCAGCGCCCTGCAAGCCCTGGCCGAGCAGCCGGTGGATCTCCTGATCACCGACCTGATGCTGCCCGACCGCTCGGGCCAGGATCTGCTGGCCGAGCTGCAAGCCCGCCCCGCCCTGCGCGGCCAGGCCCATCTGGTGGCCTTCAGCGCCGGCCTCCAGCCCCAGGTGCGCAGCCAGCTGCAAGCGCTGGGCGTGGAGCGCATGCTGTTCAAACCCTGCTCGGTGAACGAGCTGGAAGCCTGCGTGGAAGAGGCCCTGGGCCCGGCACCGCTGACGCTCGATCTGCCAGCGGCACCGCTCGCACGAAACGACCTGGACACCCGGCCCGACCCCAGCGCGCCGCCCTCGCCCGACCTGGAAGCGATCCAGCGCAATTTCGGCGGCGATATGGCGCTCTACCGCGGCTTTCGTGCGGCCAGCCTGCAGCAGTTCAGCATGGACCGCGCCGAGGGCGAGCGCGCCTGCGCCGCCCGTGAGCTGGCCACCGTGCGCCGCCTGGCCCACAGCCTCAAGAGCGTGCTGCTGATCCTGGGCCTGGACGCCAGCAGCGATCTGGCTGGCCGCCTGGAGCGCCAGCTGGAAGCGGCCCTGGCCGCCGGCCAGCCCTGGCCCGCCGGCGCCGAATGCCTATGGGCCGAGCTGAGCGGCCAGCTGCAAGCCTTGAGCGCAGACGCCCCCGCGCCATGACGCCCAGCGAGGCCCCCGAGGCGCAAGCAGACGCGCTCGCCGCCTCGGACCGCTTCGCCTCGCTGTACGGCGAACTCAAGCTGATCGCCCGCGCCCGCCTGCGCCGGGCCGGCGCCGCCCAGCTGCAACTCAACACCACAGCCCTGGTGCACGAGAGCTATCTGCGCCTCTTGCGCAGCGAGGCAGCCCCGGCATCCGCGGCGCCCGAGTTCGCCAGCCCCGGCCATTTCCTCGCCTATGCCGCGCGGGTGATGCGCTCGGTCGTGGTGGACCTGGCGCGCGAGCAGGCGGCCGAACGCCGCGGCGGTGGCCAGGGCGCACTCAGCCTCGACACCGAAAGCCTGGCCGCCCTGCCCGGCCCCGCGCCCGAACCCGAGGCCCTGGCCGTGCACGAGGCCTTGCTCGCCCTGCAGGCGGTCGAGCCGCGTCTGGCCCAGGTGGTGGAGATGCGTTACTTCGGCGGCCTCAGCGAAAGCGAGATCGCCGCAGCCCTGGGCCTGACCGAACGCACCGTGCGGCGCGACTGGCTCAAGGCCCGCGCCCTGCTGCTGAGCATGCTCAGCGCCTGAGCCCGCAGGCCTCGGCCTGGGCCAGCAGCCTTCGGCCGCGCGCATCGCGGCTGGCCACGACCGCGGGCTGCAGTTCGCCCCACAAGCCCTCGGCCTGGGCACGCGCCGCGGCCCCGTGCTCGCAGAAGAACGCCAGCTGCTGCCTCAGCAAGGCCCAGCCCAGCGGATTGGCCAGCCCCAGGCTGCTGCGCAGCAAGCGCACGGCCTCGGCCAGATCGCGCGCTTGCGCCTCAGGCTGGCCCTCGGCCGCCGAGAGCTCGGCGCGCAAGCCCAGCAGCCGCGCCTGGTCGAGGGCTATCGGCGGCTCGGCGCGTGGCGCCAGAGCCAGAGCCCGGTCCAGCCAGGCCTTGGCCTCAGCGCGCTCACCCTGCGCCAGATGCCAGCGCGCCAGATGCCCCAGCACCACCACATGGCCGCTGTCCTGCGGCGCCTCGCCCTGGTAGCGCTGCAGCGCCTGCTGCAGGGCATCCCGCCGCGCGGCCGGCACGGCGCCCTGCTCTTCCAGCACATCGTGCCGCGCCAGCCACCATTCCGCGCGCAACAGGCCGCGCGCCGGCAGCTGCGTGTCGAGAAGCGCCAAGACCTCGGCCGCCTGCGCGCGCTGCCCGCCCGACCACAGGGCCCAGAACCAGCTCAGGCCGGCCTCGCCGCTGCGCGGGTGGCCGGGGCCCAGCCTTTGCTGCAGCAGGCGCCAGCGCAGGCCGGCCAGTTCCAGGCTGCGGGCCTCGTCGCTGAGGTAGGTGGCCACCGTGCTGCTCAGGCGCAGCAAGGCATCGGCCGTTTCGGGGTCCTGGGGCAGCTGCTGCTCGATCTGCGCCATCTGCTGCTGCAGAAGGCGGCGCATGGCGGCGGCCGGGTCCTGGGCATCGCTCTCACGCGGGTCCAGAGTGCGGAAAAGACCCAGCAAATAACGCTGAATCGCCTCGGCACGCTGGGCCTGCCGCTGCGCTTGCTGCGCCTGCCAGGCCGTGCCCGCCAGACCCAGCGCCAGGCTCAGGATCAGGGCAGTGAGCAGGGTGACCATCAGCCAATGACGCCGCCAGGCCAGGCGCAGCCGCGACCAGGCGCCGATGCGGCGCGCCTGCAGCGGCCGCCCGGCAAGATAGCGGCGCAGGTCCTCGCTCATGGCTTGGACGCTGCCGTAGCGGTCTGACGGGTTCTCGGCCAGGGCCTTGGCCAGCCAGGCATCGAGATCGCCGCGCAAAGCCCGCTGCAGCCGGCGCCGGCTCAGGCCGCAGCCTTCGGCATGCCCCTCGCTCACGCTTTGCGAGGCCAAACGATCACCGCCGCCGCGCGCTGGCGGCTGGCCGCACAAAAGGGTGTGCGACAAGGCGCCGAGGGCAAAAACATCGGTGGCCACGGTGATGGGGCTGCCGTTCAGCTGCTCGGGGGCGGCATAGGCAGGCGTGGCCATCAGCAGGCGGGTGGCCTCGGCGCCGCCGGGCGCATCGCCGTCGGCACCGAGCAGCTTGGCGATGCCGAAGTCCAGCAGCTTGACCTGGCCCTGGGCCGTGACCATCACGTTCGACGGCTTCAAATCGCGGTGCACCAGCAGCCGGCCATGGGCATGCTGCACCGCCTCCATCACCTGCAGCATCAGCAGCAGGCGCTCGCGCAGCGGCAGGTGCCGGGCCTTGCAATCCTCGGCGATGGACTGGCCCTCGACATACTCCAGCGCCAGCCAAGGTTGATCCTGGCCGGCGGCGTCCTCGGCCGTGCCGGCATCGAAAAACTGGGCGATGTGGGGGTGCTGAAGCGCGGCCAGGATGTCGCGCTCGCGGGCAAAACGTTGCCGCCCGGGGCCGGCCAGGGCCTGGGCATGGGGCAGCTTGAGCGCCACCTGGCGCTGGTAGGCGCCGTCGCAGCGTTCGGCCAGCCAGACCTCGCCCATGCCGCCCAGGCCCAGCCGGCGCAAAAGGCGCCAGGGGCCGAGAACCTGCTGGGGCCGCAACTCGATGCCACACCCCTTGTCTTCACCCACCCCGGCCAGATGCGGCAGTTCCAGCTGCGGCGCACCCGGCTCGTCCTGACGCAGCACCCGACTCAGCGCCGGCTGCAGGTGCGCGGACTCCGGCGGCAAGCCCTGCAGCCAGGCTGCCCGCTCGGCGGCCGGCAGATCCAAGGCCGCATCGAGCAGGGCCGAGAACTCGGTCCAGTGCTCGGGCGCGCAGGGCAGGCGTGTCATGGCTGGCCATCATGCCAGGGCCGAACCTGCCGCCTTTCTCCGTTCCTCGCTCAGTGGCGACGCCGTTGCAGCCAGCCCAGCAAGGTCAGCAGCCCGGCGCCCAGCAGCAGCCCCGAGCCCGGCTCCGGCACGGCGCTGATGTTGAAGTCATGGCCGCTCATCCCGGTGGTGTTGAGGCCGGGCTCCGAGGTCTGCAGGTAGTAGCGCGCGGTGTGGCCGAAATCCGCCACGACCTCGCGCGCCAGGGTGGCGCTGGAGGAGATGTCGGCGCCGGCGTAGAGCATGCCGGTGATCATCAGCTCATGCCCGACCACCGTGTTGAGGCCGATGCGGTACCAGCCGGTGGCGTCGCGCTTGGCGTCCCAGCTCAAGCTCTCGCGCAGATTGGTGCTGCGGTCGATCAGCTGCATCTGGGCCAGGCCGTTGGCACTGAGCGCGCCGCCGATCTCGAAGTTGGGGCTGCTCAGCTGGCCGTCGATCCACAGGCTCAGCTCGTAGCGCACCGGCGTGCCCACGGCCAGACCTGCGCCCTGCACGCGCACCGTGTCGGCAAAGCTCGCCTGGGCGGTGCCGAAGGAATAGCCGTAGTAATGCGGCTCCGGGATGCCGCTCGGGTAGGCCGCATGCGCAAAGGCGCGCAGCTCACCCATGCCGGCCGAGAGCGTGGCCCGGCCAAAGCCGCCGTTGCTGACCTGGGAGAACTGGTCCAGCGACTGCAGCACCCGTGCCTCGGGCCGGTCGTACCAGTTGAAATCAGCGGCATGCTGCTGGTCCTCGCGCGGCCCGGGTGAAAACAGAGAGGCCACCGTGTTGACGTTGCCGGTGATCTGGTAGTTCTGTGCCTGAGCGGGCGCGCTGAACAGCAGGGCAAGACCCAGCAGCAAGGCGGGGGCAGCCCGGGTGGGGGAAGGCAATGGCTTCATGTTCGTGACTCCTTGAGGGTGGTGAATCGCGCAGGGGGCGCACTCAGCAGGAACCAACGAAGACCTGGCAGCTGAACCGGACATGCCGGTCTCCACGAACTAGGGGGGGCAGGCCGGCGGCAGGATCAGGCGCCGCTGTGCAGCATGCCCAAGGTGCGCGCCCGCGTCACGGCATGGCGGCGCGAGCCCGCGGCCAGCTTGCCGTACAGGCCTTTGAGGTGCCACTTCACCGTTTCGGCGCTGACGCCCAGGGCTTGCGCAATTTCCTTGTTGGAGTAGTTGCGCGCCAGCAGCTGCAGGATCTCGCCCTCCTTGGGCGTGAGGGACTCGGGGCCGGCGCTGAGCGGGCCGGGCGCCGGCGGGGTAGGTTCCACGGCCGGCCGCAAGGGCGGGGGCGCCACCGGCTCGCTGGCACGCGCGGCCAGCAGGCTGCGGTAGCCCAGCAGATGCAGCATGGTGCGTGGGTCCTTGAGCTTGAGCGCATCGCCCTGCTCGTGGGCCAGGCGGGCCAGGCGGGCGTAGGAGTAGGCCTGGGCCATCTCGTCGGCCTCGGCCCAGGCATCGGCCAGATAGGCCAGCAGGGCCGGCGGCGGCTTCCAGCCCGGGATGCTCATGCCGCGGTGCAAGGCGGTCTGGGCGAAATGGATGGTGGCACTGGGCGCGGTCATGCCGGGCGGCGGCGGCAGCTTGGCGCCGCCATGGCGGTGCACCTCGGCCAGGGCCTCGGCCAGCTCGACCGCCAGCGCCGTGTAGCCAAAGCGTTCGATCAGCGCCTGCGCCTCGCCGGCCGCAGCCAGGGCCGCCTCGGTGGCGCCCAGCTGGGCCTGGGCGCGGGCCTGGCGCACCAGGTTCAACGCCAGGTTCACATTCGACTGGGCAGCGCGGTAGAGGGCGATGGCCTCGTCCATCACCGCCACCGAGGCCGGCGCCTGGCCCAGGGACAGCAGAGTCAAGGCCAGCTCGCTGCAGGCAAAGGCCTTGATGGTGCCGGGCGGCGCCACCCGCAGCAGGGCCAGGGCTTCGTGCAGCACGGTCTGGCTTTCCTCGAAGCGGCCCAGATGGCGCAGCACCCGGCCGATCTGCGTCTGGCTGGTGCCCATCAGCACCGGCCAGCCGGTCCGCGCGGCCAGCTCGGCCGCCTGCTCGAAGCAGCTGGCGGCATTGTTCAGGTCACCAAGCTCCAGCCAGGCATTGCCGGCATTCATGGTGACGATGCAGACAAAGCGCCGCATGCCCATGCCGCGCGCCAGCTCGGCCGCGCGCAGGAACAGGCCCGCAGCGGTGGCCGGCTCGCGCAGGCACAAGGGGAAGGCCTGGGCTGCCAGCTGCCAGGCTTCGGCCGCCGGGCCGCCGGCGACCGGGGCACCGCTGGTGGCGGGCGCATGTTCATCGGCCGACTGGCTGATGCTGAACTCACTGCAGGCCACGCCGCGGGCAATGCCGGCGCGCTGGGCGTCGCCGCTGGCGGCGCAGACCGCCTCGGCCTGGCGCAAGGCCTGCAGCTCGCGGCTGCGCTCACCGCTGGCCTTGGCCAGGGCCGCCTCGACCAGCCAGCAGTCACCCACGGCCCAGGCGTAATCGGCCTCGCTCAGGCCAAGCAGGCAGGCACGCGCCCGGCGCAGCTGGGTGTGGGCCTCGTCCAAACGGCAGAAATGCACGGCAATCTCGCTGGCCGCCAGGGACAGGCGCAAGCCCAGGCGCGCGGCCAACGGCGGCGGCAGGGGCTTGCCGGCGGCCTGGGCGATGGCCAGGCGGCGCTCGCTCTCGGCGATCAGCTTGAGGGCGCGCAGGCTGTCGCGCTGGCGCAGATGCCAGGCCATCTCGGCCAGGGCTTGCAAACGGGCCAGGCCGCCGGCGTCCTCCAGCTCCTGCTCCAGCCCGGCCAACTCCTCATCGCACAGCTCGAACTTCATGGCCAAAGTCTAGGGGCAGCCCCGGGTCTGCCGCCTCAGGCAAAGCCCCCACCCATGGGGTCCGGCCGGGCCTCCAAAACCCTTGGGGTCAGCCCCAGTCCGCCCCGTGCTGCATCACTTTGCACCAGAGCGGTGCCCGGCACGCCCACGAGGGCTCAGGTTTTCCCGGGTGGGCCGTGGCCACCCCACCACCCGCGGCGGGGGGGGTGGGGCCCGACCCCGCTGGCTAAGGTGCGGGCATGCACTGGGCCGGCCCGGCCCACCCTGGCATACACCGAACCGCAACGGAGGATTCCCCCATGAACCACAGCCCCCTGGCCGGGAGCGCGCGCCTTGGCGCCGGCCTGGCCCTGATTGCTGGCTTGACCCTGCTGCTGCCGCAAGCGGCCCAGGCCACCCAGCTGCCGAACCAGAACCTGGCCCAGCTGATCGGCCGCGCCGACCTGATCGTCAGCGGCCAGGTCACGGCCCTGAAAGACGGCATCCAGGACGGCCTGCCCTACACCGAGATCACGCTCAAGGTCAGCAGCAGCGCCAAGAAGACCCTGGCGCCGCAAAGCGCCTACACCTTCCGCCAGTACGGCCTGCTGCGCGCCCGCAAGATGGACGACGGCCGCTACCTGCTGCCGGCCAAGATCGAAGGCATGCCGAACTGGCAGGTGGGCGAGAAGGTCATGGCCTTCATGAACAAGCCGGCCGCCCGCTCGGGCTTCAGCACCCCCGTGGGCCTGGCCCAGGGCAAGCTGACCATCAATGGCAACAAGGCCACCAACGGCTTCAACAACGTCGGCCTGTTCGATGGCCTGGAAGTGACGCCGGGTCTGCTGCGCCGCAACGAGGCCCGCATGCTGGAAAACCGCGCCGGCGGCGTGGACCTGAACACCTTGCAAGGTCTGGTGCAACGCACCGTCAAGAACAACTGGCTGGCCACGGGAGCGATGCGCTGATGAACACCTTCTTCACCCACCCCAAACGAAATCCGCTGCGCCGCACGGTGCTCGCGGCACTTGTGCTGCTGGCCGCCAGCAGCCAGGCCGCCGGCCCGCTTTACCTGAACGACAAGCCCGGTGACCCGCAGCCCCTGCGCTGGGACACGACGCAAGGCCCGATCAAGGTCTACACCGATGTCGGCGTGTTCACCCGCAAGAACGACGGCAGCATCTTCCTGAGCGCCGAGCAGGCCAATGCCATCACCGCCTTTGCGCTGCAGCAGTGGAGTTCGGTGGCCACCTCGACCTGGCGCGCCCAGACCGACCCGGCGCAGTTCACCCCCTTCACCGCCGTGCCCAGCATCGGCCGCGATGTCAATGATGCCGCCAGCGCCCAGCTGGTCTACGGCCAGTACAACCAGGGCGGCTTCTACGTCATCTACGACGATGACGGCCGGGTGCTGGAAGACTTCTTCGGCGTGCCGCGCGACCAGGTGCTGGGCATCGCCATGCCCGAGATCGCCGAAGACCGCGACGGCGACGGCTACCCCGAGACCATCGTCAAGGCCACGGCCTTGATGAACGGCTGGATGGTCAGCCACGAGAACCCGCCCATCGGCCAGCGCTCGGCACCACCGGCGGACGTCAAGGGCGCGCGTTATGCCGGCGTCTTCACCCACGAGTTCGGCCACGCCATCAACCTCTCGCATTCGCAGGTCAATGGCCAGCTCGCCTTCATGAGCCAGCCCAGCTACAACCGCGACCTCTACCCCGGCGTGCCCGGCTGCGTGGCCCCGGTGCACCACTGGCTGAACGGCCCGGCCGCCAGCCACATCGACCCCAAGCAGGTCGAGACCATGTTCCCCTTCATCGACCCGCAGAACGTGGCCAAGGGCCGCTCGATCGGCCAGGAGATGAGCACGGTGGACCGGCCCGACGACATCGCCGGCATCTCCAACCTCTACCCCACGGCCGACTACCTGGCGCGCACCGGCTCCATCGCCGGCAGCCTGCTGCTCAAGGACGGCAAGACCGGCTACAGCGGCATCAATGTGGTGGCACGCAATGTGCGCGACCCGCTGGGCGACGCGGTCTCGGCCATGTCGGGTGACCAGAGCCAGGGCAAGTTGGGCCCGGACGGGCGCTTCCGCATCAACAACCTGAAGCCGGGCGAGCGCTACCAGCTCTACATCGAGGAGATCAGCGGCGGTGGCTACCCGACCCGGCCGGCCATGCTGCTCTCGCAGGCCGAATACTGGAACGCCGGCGAGAGCCACGACCCGGCACTGGACACGCCCTGCAAGGCCAGTGCCATCGAGGTGCAGGCTGGCCAGGTCGCCCAGGCCGACATAGTTTTCAACGGCCACCGCGACGGCGTGCAGTACGACTTCATCGGCGGCGTGTTCCTGAGCAGCCTCTCAGAAGACGGCCAGCGCGCCGGCGGCGGCTACGGCTTCGGCTATCCGCTGTTCTGGGACGCGCAGAACGGCATCCAGCTCTTCCCCGACAGCCTGGACCTGCTCGCCTCCTCGCGCAGCAACCTCTCGGCCGATGGCCGCAAGATGCTGGTGGAAGCCAATTTCGACGGCATCGTCCACACCGACCCGGATGGCTACAGCTACACCATCAAACAGATGGCGCTGTGGGACTTCGACACCGGCCAGGCCAGCCCCATGGGTGCGCTCAGCGATGAGTGCGGCCTGGGCGGCGCCGCCGGCGTGACCAGCAGCTACGGCTTCGGCATGAACGCTGCGGGCACGGCCGCCGTGGGCTACAGCGGCCACAAGAATGCCGACGGCAGCTGCGTCACCTACGACTGGAACACCGACCTCGGCCTGCAAGTCGTGCCCTACCGCTGGACAGCGGCCGGCGGCGGCCAAGCCCTGAAGCTGGACGGCCTGGACCTGCGCGGCCTGCCCTGGATGCGCGCCGACGCCATCTCCGGCGACGGCCGCGTGGTGGTGGGCACGGCCAACTACGACCGCGCCATCGCCTGGGTGGGCGACGCCAACCCGGTGGACCTGACCGCGCTGACAGGTTCGATCAGCGCGGACGCGGTCAACTACGACGGCAGCCGCGTGCCCCTGGCCACCGCGCAAGGCATGGTGATGTGGAACGCGCTCAAAGGCACCGGCCCCGATGCCTTCACGCCGCGCAGCAGCCCCAAGTACTGCATCGACATGCCCTTCATCAGCTGGGATGGCATCGACCACTGCGCGGTCGAAGGCGCAGCCTGGGTGGAGGCCAATGCCGGCACGCCGCCGCTCAACATCAGCGCCATCAGCGATGACGGACGCGTGGTGCTGGCCCGGGCCGGGGACTTCTTCACCATGTTCGCCGGCTTCATGTGGGTGGAAGACATCGGCTGGATCGGCCTGAACGACTTCCTGAAGAAGCAAGGCGTGGTCGAGGCCGAGAAGTACGGCCTGGAGAACCCCATCGCCCTGAGCGGCAAGGGTCAGGTCTTGATGGGCGGCATGACCGGCGTGCAGGCCACCTGGCGCATCGACCTGAGCACGGCCTACGTCTGCCGCGCCGGCCAGTCGCTGCCGACCCGCTTCCCCGATGAGTTCCGCGACCAGGTCAAGGCCGGCGCACGCATGGGCCGCTGCGAAAAGCTATGAGCCGCTTTGATCCCGCGCGCCGCCCACCTCTCCACACATGAAACCAACCAGGCAGATCTACGCATGAATCTCTTTGCTTCCACACGCCTCGCCGCCCCGGCCCTGGCCTGCGCCGCCCTGCTGTGCAGCGCCCTGCCCGCCCAGGCGGACATGAGCTTCTACAGCTCGCAAGCCGCCTTCAACGCCGCCATCTCGGCACCGGTCACGGACAGCTTCAATGACCTCTTCTGGGCCCAGGGCCCGAATGCGCTGTACCGCGAACCCGGCGGCGGCTACAGCTATGTGGTCAATGCGCTGAAGTTCGACGGCAGCGACTACTCGAGCTTCTACAACGCTGGCAGCGACGACGATGTCTGGCTGTCCACCGACCAGGCCACCGACGTCATCAGCTTTGACTTCACCGGCGGCGACAAGGTCTACGGCGTCGGTGGTTTCTTCTTCGGCTCCGACATGCTGGGCGCCTTCCAGCCGGGGCAGAGCATCAAGCTCAATGCCCTGGATGCCGACGGCGTGGAGCAGGTGGTGATCATCGAGAACGCCCAGCCCGGCAGCTTCTACGGTTTTGCCTCGACCAGCCTGATCCGCTACTTTGAGATCAGCGCCGTGCAACCGGCGGACGGCCTGACCTGGGTGGCCGCCAACGATTTGGTGCTGGGCACCGTGGCCGCCGTGCCGGAACCGAGCAGCAGCGCCTTGCTGCTGGGCGGGCTGGGGCTGCTGGCCTGGGGCGCTACCCGACGCTCGGCCGAGAACAAGGACATGGCCACACCCAAGGGCTGAGCACCGCCGCGAAAACCGCAAAACTGACAAGTCCTTGCCACCGAGTCTGCGCAGGCAGACCCCGATGGAATGAGAGCTTTGAGGCCGCCTGAACCTGCGTGAACAAGCGCACGGCTGGCGGCCTTATCATTTGATAAAGCTGGTTTTTATCATTTTGATTATTTAAAGTGGAGGCCTGTACTGACCCACCAAGGACTTCGACATGAGCGCGCTTCAAGTGATCCCTGAGACCAGCAGCCACACGCTGACCCCGATGCAAGAGCATCTGGACCGTGGCCGCAGCCAGGAGTTCT
Organism: Burkholderiales bacterium PBB2; assembly: GCA_002255955.1. Lineage (GTDB taxonomy): Bacteria > Pseudomonadota > Gammaproteobacteria > Burkholderiales > Burkholderiaceae_C > Paucibacter_A. Next base: position 25,906 of record NKIM01000042.1, read on the forward strand.
TGAGCTGCCAGCTGGGCGGCGTGTCCTACGGCATCCCGCTGCGCTGCGTGCAGGAAATCCGCTCCTACGAGGCGCCCACCCAGATCGCCAACGCACCCGCCTGGGTCAAGGGCATCGTCGATCTGCGCGGCGTGATCGTGCCCATCGTGGACCTGCGCATGAGCTTCGGCCTCAGCCCGGTGAACTATGACGCCCTGACCGTGACCGTGGTGCTGCAGCTGCGCGAGCGCGTGATCGGCGTGGTGGTCGATTCGGTCAGCGATGTGCTGGCCCTGAGCGCCGCACAGATCAAGCCCGCCCCGAGCTTCAGCCATGCGCTGGATGCCAGCTACATCGCCGGCATCGGCACGCCGGATGCCGAGGACACCCAGCGCATGCTGCTGCTGCTGGACATCGAGCGCCTGCTCGGCGGTGCCGCCATGGGCCTGCTGCCGGCCGAACTGCTGCCGCTGAACTGAGCCATGAACACCCTTCGCTCGATGCCCGCGCCCACAAACCGCGCCTGCACCCTCGTCCACTGCCACCACGCCGGAGACTCGCCATGAAGCTGATCGCCTCGCTGGGCATCACCCAGCGCCTCTACCTTGTGTCTGCCGTGGTGTGCGGCAGCCTGGCGGCGGTGACGGTGTATGCCTGGTCCAATCTGGGTTCGGTCACGGCCACCGCCCTGCAAACCGAAACCGTGCGCGTGCCCCAGCTGTCGCGCATGAGCCAGATGGAGCTCAATATGACGCGCGCCTCCTTGGAGCTGCGGCATGCCATCCTGGCGCGCACCCCCGAGGAGCAGGCCAAAGCCCTGTCGGAGATCAAGGCCCGTCGCCAGCTGATCCAGGAAGAGCTGGACGGCTTCGAAAAGCACCTCAGCACCGACAAGGGCCGGCAGATGTTTGCCGGTTTGCCGGGCAAGCTGCAGAGCTTCTGGCAGACCGCCGAGCAAGACATCCGCATGCTCGAAGCAGGCCAGAAGGCCGAGGCCTTTGCCCATCTGGCCGACCAGACCGTGCCCAAGCGCAACGAGGTGCTGGCCGTGCTGGAGCCCTTGGTCCACTACCAAACCGATTTGCTGGTGCACGACCTGCAAAGCGTCGAGACCCGCACCGCCCAAATTGAGCGCGGACTGGAAGCCCTGGTCATCGGCTGCATCCTGCTGCTGCTGAGCTCCACCTTCCTGATCGGCCGGGCCCTGCGGCAGCGTGTCGGCTTGGCGCGCACGGTGGCCGAGCGGGTGCGCGATGGCGACCTGACTCCGCTCGCCGACGACACGCGGCGCGATGAGTTCAGCCCCCTGCTGCAGGCCCTGCAGCAGATGCAATCGGGCCTGTCGGACCTGGTCACGCAGGTGCGCGGCAGTTCCGAATGCGTGGCCACGGCCAGCAGCGAGATTGCACAGGGCAATCTGGAGCTGTCCAGCCGCACCGAAGAACAAGCCAGCGCGCTGCAACAGACGGCGGCCTCAATGGAACAGCTGGGCGCCACCGTGCGCCAGAACAGCGAGAACGCCCAACAGGCCAATCAGCTGGCCCAAGGTGCCAGCCAGGTCGCCATCAAGGGCGGCCATGTGGTGGGCCAGGTGGTCAGCACCATGCGCGACATCAACGAGGCCTCACAGCGCATCGCCGACATCATCAGCGTGATCGACAGCATTGCATTCCAGACCAACATCCTAGCGCTGAACGCCGCCGTCGAGTCGGCCCGGGCCGGCGAGCAGGGCCGCGGCTTCGCCGTGGTGGCCAGCGAGGTGCGCCATCTGGCGCAGCGCAGCGCCGAGGCGGCCAAGGAGATCAAGAGCCTGATCACCGCCAGCGTCGAGCGGGTGGAAAAAGGCTCGCTGCTGGTGGACGAAGCCGGTGCCACCATGGACGAGGTGGTGCGCGCCATCCAGCGTGTGACCGACATCATGGGCGAAATCAGCGCCGCCAGCGTGGAGCAGAACACCGGCATGAGCCAGATCAGCGACGCCGTCACGCAGATGGACCAGACCACCCAGCAGAACGCCGCCCTGGTCGAGGAAAGTGCGGCCGCGGCTGACAGCCTGCGCTCGCAAGCGGCCGGTCTGGTGCAATCGGTGGCCGTGTTCCGCCTGTGCAACCAGGCACAGAACCCGGCAGCGGCCGAGTTCAAGGCCGTGGCCCACAAGCGCAAGTTCCAGCCCGCGGCGGCCGCCAACGCCGGCTGGGCCGGTCAGGAACGCCGCAGCGCCGAGCGCGCGCAGAACGTGGTCCGGCCCGAATTCAAGGCCTCGGCTGCCCCCATGGCCGCGCCCCTGGCTCAGGCCAGCAAGCCAGCCGCCACCGGCACCCACGACGCGCAGTGGGAGAGCTTCTGAGGCCGCACGGGGGTGCGGCTCAGATCGCCAGCGGGTCCACGTCCAGCGCCCAGCGCAGCAAGCCTTTGTGCTCGCGCTTGAGGGCGTGCAGCTCGGGCATCCAGTGCCAGAGCAGGCGCTGCAAGGCGCCGCGGCTGCCGGCCTCGACCAGCATCTGCATGCGCTCGACATTGGCCACCCGGGCCACGCTCATGGGAATGGCAGGGTAGACCAGGCAGCCCTGCGCCTCGGGCATGGCCTGGGCAAAAGCCGCAGCGGCCTTCAAAAAGCCCTGCGCGGCCTCGACCGTGCGCCCCTCGGCCCGCAGCAGGGCCAGATGGGCAAAAGGCGGCAGGCCGGCCGATTCGCGCTCGGCCAGCTGGCTCTTGGCGAAGGCTTCGAAGTCATGCTGCTTGAGCGCCTGGTAGAGCGCATGCTCGGGGTGCCAGGTCTGCACCCACATCTCGCTTCGGGCCGCCGCCTCGGCATCACGCCCGGCCCGGCCGCCGGCCTGCATCAGCAGGGCGAACAGGCGCTCGGGTGCGCGGAAATCGCTGCTGAACAAGGCGCCATCTGGGTTGACCGCTGCCACCAGGGTGATGCGGCGGAAGTCGTGCCCCTTGGTCACCATCTGCGTGCCGACCAGGATGTCCACCTCGCCGCTGTGCACGGCGGCCAGCTGTGCCTCCAGCTCGCCCTTGTGCTTGGTGCTGTCGGCATCGATGCGCAGCACGCGGGCGCCGGGCAGCTGTTCCTGCAGCTGCTCTTCCAGGCGCTCGGTGCCGCGGCCCAGCGGGGCAATGTCCTGGTTGCCGCAGCTCGGGCAGGCGCTGGGCACCCGCTCGGTGAAACCGCAGTGGTGGCAGCGCAGGGTGCGGTCGCCCTTGTGGAACACGCGCCAGGCGCTGCAGTGCGGGCAATCGCTTTTCCAATTGCATTCGGCGCAGTGCAGCACCGGGGCATAGCCGCGCCGGTTCAGGAAGATCAGGCTTTGCTCGCCGCGCTCCAGACGCAGGCGAAGGGCGTCCAGCAGGGGCGTGGTCAGCGCCGTCGTGACGCCTTTGCTCAGCGGCATGCGCTTCATGTCAAAGAGGCGCACGCGCGGCAAGGCGCCGCCGCCGATGCGGCCCGGCAACAAGAGTCGCTTGTAGCGCCCTTCGTTGGCGCGCTGCCAGCTCTCCAGCGAGGGCGTGGCCGAGCCCAGGATGACCGGGATCTTCTCCTGATGGGCGCGGTAGATGGCCAAGTCTCGGGCCGAGTAGCGCGCGCCGTCCTGCTGCTTGTAGGACGGGTCATGCTCCTCGTCCACCACGATCAGGCCCAGGCGCGGCATGGAGGCGAACACCGCCAGCCGCGTGCCCAGCACCAGATCGGCTTCGCCCAGATGGGCGGCCAGCCAGTTGCGCAGGCGCTGGGCCGGGGTCAGGGCGCTGTGCAGGGAGACGATGCGATGCGCCGTGCCGCCGCTGGCAGATGAGCCGCCAAAACGCTCGGCAAAACGGGCTTCCAGCTGAGGCGTCAGATTGATCTCGGGCACCAGCACCAGCACCTGGCGACCTTGCGCCAGCGCATGCTCGGCGGCGCGCAGGTACACCTCGGTCTTGCCGCTGCCGGTGATGCCGTAGAGCAGCACGGGCGCGGGGGCGCTGTTGCGCGCGGCATCGAGCAGCGCGTCGAGTTCATCCAGCACCTGCTGCTGGGCCGGGCTCAGGGTCGGTCGGCCGGCCGGGGCTTCGCCCGCCTCCGGCGCGCTGCCCTGCGCCTCGGCGGGGGTGGCGAGGAACTTGCCCAGCTTCTTCAGCCGCGCCCGCAGCTGGGTGTTGTCCAGTTCGCGCAGCTGGGGCGGCAGCACGGCCAGGGCCAGCTCGCCAATGCTGCGCTGGTAATAGCTGGCAGCAAACTCGACCAGCTGGCACCAGCTGGCGCTCAGCGGCGGCAGGCCGTCCAGCTCGGCCAGGATGGGCCGAAGGGCCGACGCCTCGGCCCCCCCGTCGGGCTCACCGGGCCAGACGATGCCCATGAGCTCGCGCCGCCCCAGTGGCACACGCACCAGGCTGCCCGGTGCGAGCGCACGCTCACTCAGATAGTCCAGCGGGCCGCTGAGGCCGCTGTGCTGCGGCGCCTCCACGGCGACACGAATGCGCTGCGCCGGCAATTCAGCCATGGCGCCGGTGCCGAAGCGGTCGCTCCTGCGAGTTTGAATGAGCTTTGAAGCCTAAGTGCATGATTTGAAAGGGCTCAGAAAACAATGCACCAAAACTGTGGATAACTTTGTGGGGAACGTTCGAAGAAGCCGGCCGAGCCCGCTTTGTCACCCAGCGTACCGATCCCAGACCATTCACGGGCTAGCGGCGCGGACTTGTTATGAATCAAGCACTTAGCCTTCAACCGGGAAAACACGGAGCTGCAGCGCAGCATGAAACCAGGGCCTGTCCCGCTTCGGGATTTTTGGGGATAAGTCTCTACCCTGAGTGCTTACTTCACGTTTCGTGGCCGTGTGTTTTGGCCCGGCCGGCTGGGCGGCCGGGCCCGCAATCGGCTCAGCGGCCGCTGCGCAGACGACGCGAATGGGCATGCACCTCGTCCACCAGGGCGGTGACATGCTCGGGCGGGGTGTGCTGGCTGATGCCATGTCCCAGATTGAACACATGGCCGTCCCAGCCACCGTCGGCGCGCTGCGGATTGCCGAAGCTGTCCAGCACCGAACGGACCTGCTCGCGAATGGCATCCGGCGGCGCGAACAAGACATTCGGGTCGAGATTGCCTTGCAGGGCGACCCGGCTGCCGACTTGAGCGCGGGCGCGGCCGAGGTTGGCCGTCCAGTCCAGGCCCACCACATCGGCGCCGGCATCGGCAATCTCATCCAGCCAGAGCGCGCCGCCCTTGGTGAACAGGATACGCGGGATGCGCTGGCCTTCATGCTCGGTCTTGACCTGGGCCAGCACGCGGCGCGAGTACTCCAGGCTGAAGCGCTGGAACATGCCGTCGGCCAGCACGCCACCCCAACTGTCGAACAGCATCACGGCCTGGGCGCCGGCTTCGATCTGGGCGTTCAGGTACTGAGCCACGGCATCGGCATTGACCTGCAGGATGCGGTGCATCAGGTCGGGGCGGGCGTACATCAGGCTCTTGACCTGGCGGTAGTCGTCCGAGCCGCCGCCTTCGACCATATAGCAGGCCAGGGTCCAGGGGCTGCCGGAGAAACCGATCAGGGGCACGCGGCCGTTCAAGGCCTTGCGGATGGAGCTGACCGCGTCAAAGACATAGCGAAGCCTGTCCATGTCCGGCACGGCCAGGGCGGCCACGGCGGCCTCGTCACGCACGACCTGGGCAAACTTCGGGCCCTCGCCGATGGCAAAGGACAGGCCCAGGCCCATGGCATCGGGCACGGTCAGGATGTCGCTGAACAGAATGGCTGCATCGAGCTGGTAGCGCTCCAGCGGCTGCAGGGTCACCTCGGTCGCATAGTCCGTGTTGGTGGCCAGACCCATGAAGCTACCGGCCTTGGCCCGCGTGTCGCGGTACTCCGGCAGGTAGCGGCCGGCCTGACGCATCAGCCAGACAGGGGTGTAGTCAGTGGGCTGGCGCAGGCAGGCGCGCAGGAAGGTGTCGTTTTGCAGAGGTGCATTCATGCGCGGATTATCCGATGCCGCGAACGTTCTGCCTCGCCCCAATGCAAGCCTTGCGCAGCAAGCCCGTCACCGCACGCTGCGATACTGGGGCGGCACTTGATTTCGCAGAGCGGGCCGCCACCTGAAGCGCTGCCCCTTGAACGATTCCACACCGGAGGATTTCCATGTCGGCCATCTCGAAGACCTCACGCAACACCCGCAGCGCCCTCACCGCCGCTGCGGCACTCGCCCTGACGCTCTCGCTCAGCGGCTGCGGCTACAACGAATTCCAGACCCTGGACGAGCAGGTCAATGCCAACTGGGCCGAGGTGTTGAGCCAGTACCAGCGCCGGGCCGACCTGATCCCCAACATCGTCAACACCGTCAAGGGCGAAGCCAACTTCGAGCAAGAGACGCTCACCAAGGTGATCGAGGCGCGCGCCAAGGCCACCAGCATCCAGGTCACACCGGAGCTGGCCAAGGATCCGGAGGCGCTGAAGAAGTTCCAGGCCGCCCAGGGCGAGGTGTCGAGCGCGCTGTCTCGCCTGCTGGTCGTCAGCGAGAACTACCCCAACCTCAAAGCCAACCAGGGCTTCCAGGATCTGCGCGTGCAGCTGGAAGGCACCGAGAACCGCATCACCGTGGCGCGCAACCGTTACATCAAGTCGGTGGCCGACTACAACGTGCACACCCGCCAGTTCCCCAACAACCTGACCGCCAAGGTGTTTGGTTATGAGGTCAAGCCCAACTTCGCGGTGCAGAACGAGGCGGCGATCAGCAACGCCCCGGCCGTGAGCTTCGACAAACCGGCGTCCAAGTAGGCCGGCCGTGAGCAAGGCACTGCAGCTGCACCCGCTGCTCCTGCTCGGCGGGCTGCTCAGCCTGCTGCTGGCACTGGCCGGCGAGCCGGCGCGCGCGCAGGAGCTGCGCCCCGTGCCAGTCCTGACCCAGCAGGTGATCGACCAGACCGGCACGCTCAGCGCCGCGCAGCGCGAGGCTCTGACGAGCAAGCTGGAGCGCTTCGAGCGCGAGAACGGCTCGCAGCTGGTGATCCTGATCGTGGCCAGCAGCCAGCCCGAGGACATTGCCGCCTTCGCGCAGCGCGTCGGCGATGCCTGGAAGATCGGCCGCAAGGATGTGGGCGACGGCCTGCTGATCGTGGTGGCCAAGAACGACCGCAAGGTGCGCATCGAAGTGGCCAAGGCGCTGGAAGGCGCCGTGCCCGATCTGGCCGCACGCCAGATCATCCAGAGCGCCCTCAGCCCCGCCTTCAAGGCCGGTGACTACGCCGGCGGCTTGAACCAGGCGGTGGATCAGTTGCAGGCACGCATTCGCGGCGAAGCGCTGCCAGCGCCCACGCCGGGTGTGGCGCCAGCTCCGGCTGCGCCTGGCGACAGCGGCTTTGATTTCGAAGCCCTGGGCGCCCTCTTCTTCATCGGCGTGCCCATCTTGGGCGCCCTTTTGAGCAGCGTCTTCGGGCGCAAGCTCGGCAGCCTGTTCACCAGCGCGGTGGCGGGCTCGGCCGCCGGCTGGATGGCCTCCAGCGCCTTGATCGGAGGCGTGGTCGGCTTCGTGGCCTTGATCCTGGTGGGCGTGATGGGTGTGGGCAACTCGAACAACCGCAGCGTGCGGCGGGGTCGCAGTGGGCGGGGTGGCATGAGCGACAGCAGCCCCGTCATCTGGGGCGGATCGGCCGGCTCCTGGGGCGGCGGAGGCAGCAGCGACAGCGGCGGTGGCGGCGGTTTCAGTTCAGGCGGTGGCGGCGATTTTGGCGGCGGCGGCGCCTCGGGGGACTGGTGATGAGCGAAGCGGCTACAGCAAGCAAACGCAAACAGGGCTGGCTGCGCTGGTGGCGCCACCGCTGGATGGACAGCCGGGATGCCGAGCGCACCCTGCCCGATGCGGCACTGGCGCGCATCGAGGCCCTGGTGCGCGCCAGCGAGTCCCGCCACCAAGGTCAGATCTGCGTCTGTGTCGAAGCTGGTCTGCCCACCTCCTATTTGTGGAAAGGGCTGCAGGCGCGTGACCGCGCGATCACCTTGTTCGGCAAGCTGCGGGTCTGGGACACCGAGGCCAACAACGGCGTGCTGATCTATCTGCTGCTGGCCGACCGGGCCATCGAGGTGGTGGCCGATCGCGGCCTCAAGCCCTGCGTGAGCCCGCAACAATGGCAAGCCCTGGTGGGCTCGCTCGGCGAGGCTTTGAAGGCCGGCCAGTTCGAGCCCGGCCTGGCGGCCGCGGTGAACGGTGTGAGTGAGCTGCTCTGTCAGCATTTCCCGCTGCGGGACGGCGAGACCGCCCGCAGCGAACTGCCCGACGCCGTGCTACGCCTTTGACCCTTTGCCCGCAGCCGCACCGCCCTGCGTTCGAAGCGGCTTGAGCCTGCCGCTGAACGTCTCCGTCAGCGGCTTGTGCCCCAGCGGCGGAAATTTGAGCTTGGCCTGGGGCACGCGCACATCCGGCAGCTGATCGAGCAGGTGGCGGATCAAGGTCAAGCGACCCAGGCGCTGGTCATTGAAATCCACCAGGGTCCAAGGCGCGTACTTCTTGTGTGTGGCCGCCAGCATGCGCTCACGGGCCTGGCCGTACTCGGCATAGCGGGTGCGCGCCTCCAGGTCGATGGGCGAGAGCTTCCAGCGCTTGAGCGGGTCGGCCAGGCGCTCGGCAAAGCGCAGCTCCTGCTGCTCCTGGTCCACACAGAGCCAGTACTTGAGCAAAAGGATGCCATCGTCCACCAAGAGCTTCTCGAACACCGGCGCCTGCTGCAAAAAAGCCTCGGTCTGGGCCGGCGTGCAAAAGCCCATGACGCTCTCCACCCCGGCGCGGTTGTACCAGCTGCGGTCGAACAGCGCGATCTCGCCCGCGGAGGGCAGATACGGCACATAGCGCTGAAAGTACCAGGCGCCCTGCTCCCGCTCGCTGGGCTTGCCCAGGGCCACGGTGTGGCACTGGCGCGGGTTCAAGGTCTCCGAGATCGCTGCGATCGTGCCGCCCTTGCCGGCCGTGTCGCGCCCCTCGACCAGCACCACCAGGCGCTTGCCACTGTGCTGCAGCCACTGCGCCATGGCATTGAGCTCCAGCTGCAGCGGCGCCATGCGCTCGAGGTATTCGGACTTGCTGAGCTTCGATGCGGGCTTGAGCTCTTTTTGCTTGGCCATGGTCATGCGCTCTGTGGTCTTGGAAGAAGGATCGGAGCTTAACCCTCGCAGCAGGCCGTGTTCTCGCTGCCTGAACTGAATAGGCACAAACAAGGAGCCGAAGTGGGCCCCCGCTATGCCAGAATCGCGCCGCGCCAATTGCGCTACATAACGTTACAAATCAGGGTTCCCATGAAAGCAAGCTTTATTTCTCTGGCCATCGCTGTGGCCTGCACCGGTTGCGCCTCGGTGATGAACGACGCCACCCACCCGATGAAGGTGGAAACCAAGGCGGCCAACGGTGAGCTGGTCTCGGGCGCTGAATGCAAGCTGACCAATGACTACGGCAGCATCAATGTGAAGTCGGGCGACACGGCGCCGGTGCGCCGCTCCAGCAAAGACTTGGACATCGTCTGCAAGCACCCGACCAACCCGGAAGCCACGGCCCGCGCCATCTCGCGCGCCAACGGCGGCATGTACGGCAACATCATTCTGGGCGGCGGCATTGGCGCCCTGATCGACCACAACAAGGGCACGGCCTACACCTACCCGACCTGGGTTCAGCTGGTGTTTGGCAAGAGCTCGGTGTTCGACCGCAGCCTCGAAAAAGAAGGCCAGCCGACTCCCGCCATCGACGCCGGCAGCACCGCACCCTGAGTCTTGGCCCGCGGCCACAGCAAGAGGCACCTCCGTGAGGTGCCTTTTTTATGTCCTGCCGCCGAGCGCAGCCACTCGGCGCACCAGCCTCAGACCTGCACCAAGGTCTGCATGCCCACCCAGCTCTCACCGGGCGCGAGCTGCACGGGCTGGCGGATCTGGGCCGCTTCGATGCAGAGCATGTGCTGGTAGCCATCGGCCGGCATGTCCGGCAGCTGGGCGCATTTTTCGGCACCGGGGTTCCAGACCACGGTGTCCTCGAAACCCTGCTGGCGGATCAGCAGCTGGCGGCTGCGGTTGATCAGCTGTTCCTTGAGGGTCAGGTCTTGCTTGAGCCCGTGGTAGATGCGGTCGAGATCGCCGCCCGGCAGCAAGAGTTCGACCCGCTGGCGCTTGAGCTCGCCGCCGGCAGCGCTGTCCTCGTACTGCAAGCCGCTCAGGCCTTCAACACTGCTGGAGTCCAGGTCGTGGACACGCAAATAGGTGTGCAGCGCGCTGGTGAAGTCGAAGGCAGTGTCCCCCTTGTTCTCACAGGCCAGCTCGATCTGCAGCTCGCGGCCGCTGATGCGCACGCTCAGCTCCAGCTCAAAGGCATGGGGCCAGAACATGCGGCTGGCGGCATCGTCGCTCAGGCGCAGCACGGCCAGCGCGTCATCCGCGCCCTGCTCGGCCGACACCAGCTGCCAGGGCTTGCTGCGGGCGAAGCCATGGCGCTTGAGCGGGCCGCGAGTGGAGAACTGGGGAAAGATCACCGGCACGCCGCCGCGGATCGCCTCGCCATTGGCATACGCCGTCTTGGGCGACACGTAGAGCTGCTCCTCGCCGCCGGCAGGCACCCAGGAGAGCAGGTGCGCGCCGTGCAGCAGCACCGTGGCACGCGCGCCATCCGGCGACAAGAGTTCGATCGCATCGAGGCCTTGATGGCGGGTGATGGCAATGGACTTGGGCGACACGGCGTTGATGGCTGTCATGGCGAGGCTCTCCGCAATGGGGGATAGTGTTCTGATGTTTTCAAAAGACAACGCCCGCCTGACTTGCGTCGGCGGGCGCTGGGCTCAGGGGCGCTGGCGTGTTGCCTCGCGACCCTGGCGTGTGCGAATTACTTCTGACGGAACTTGCGCAGCGCCGCGATCTGGGCCGCCATGGCGGCGAACTCGCTTTGCGCGGCGGCAAAGTCGATGTCGCTCTTGGCGTTCTTCATCGCTTCCTCGGCCAACTTCTTGGCTTCGGTGGCCTTGGCTTCGTCCAGGTCCTTGCCGCGGATGGCGGTGTCGGCCAGCACGGTCACCGTGCCCGGCTGCACTTCCAGAATGCCGCCAGCGACGAAGACGAACTCTTCGCTGCCATCAGCCTTCTCGATGCGCACGGCACCCGGCTTGATGCGCGTGATCAGCGGGGTGTGCTTGGGCAGGATGCCCAGCTCACCACCTTCACCCGGCAGCGCGACGAACTTGGCTTCGCCGGAGAAGATCTGCTCTTCGGCGGAGACCACGTCAACATGAATGGTTGCCATGATTTGTATCGTCCTTAGCGTTGAAAAAGAGAGTTAGAGGGAACTGCCGCCGAGGGCTTGAGCCCCGCGGCGGCGAACTTCCATCAACCCAGCTTCTTCGCCTTTTCGAACGCTTCGTCGATGGTGCCAACCATGTAGAACGCTTGTTCCGGCAGGTGATCGCACTCGCCAGCCACGATCATCTTGAAACCACGGATGGTTTCCTTCAGCGGCACGTACTTGCCCGGCGAACCGGTGAACACTTCAGCGACGTGGAAGGGCTGCGACAGGAAGCGCTGGATCTTACGGGCGCGAGCCACGATCAGCTTGTCTTCCGGTGCCAGCTCGTCCATACCCAGAATGGCGATGATGTCGCGCAGTTCCTTGTAGCGCTGCAGGATGCCCTGCACCGCACGGGTGGTCGAGTAGTGCTCTTCGCCGATCACGTTCGGGTCGATCTGACGCGAGGTCGAGTCCAGCGGGTCCACAGCGGGGTAGATACCCAGCGAAGCGATGTCACGCGACAACACGACGGTGGCGTCCAAGTGGGCGAAGGTCGTGGCAGGCGAGGGGTCGGTCAAGTCATCCGCTGGCACGTACACGGCCTGGATGGAGGTGATCGAACCGACCTTGGTCGAGGTGATCCGCTCTTGCAGACGGCCCATTTCCTCGGCCAGCGTCGGCTGATAGCCCACGGCGGAAGGCATACGGCCCAGCAGTGCGGACACTTCGGTACCGGCCAGGGTGTAGCGGTAGATGTTGTCCACGAAGAACAGCACGTCACGGCCTTCGTCACGGAAGGATTCCGCAATGGTCAGACCGGTCAGGGCCACGCGCAGACGGTTGCCCGGAGGCTCGTTCATCTGACCGTAGACCATGGCGACCTTGGAGTCTTCGAGCTTCTCGAGGTTCACGACGCCCGAATC
>NKIM01000043.1 GCA_002255955.1 Burkholderiales bacterium PBB2
ACATCGCCCGCGATGCAAGCGCCCTGCAGCCCGTGCCGCTGCAGGGCGATTTGTGAAGGGCCGAGCAGCGCAGCGCCTCGGGGCGCGCACGTACTCGTGCGCTTCAAGCTCTGACTTGGCGCTTCTGTCTGAACGAAGCGAACGCAGGGAGCGGAGTGAGTTATGCGCCAGCCCCGAGGCGCGAGCAGCGCAGGGAAGTCGGCCCGCCCGGGCCGACCCCGGAACCATGAGCCCGGTGGCGGCACGGGCTGCAGGGCCTCACGAGTAAAACCAAAGACAACTTCGTGCCGAATCCGGTCCTGCGTCCGACCTGAGCGCTGCTGAAGCCCGTGACCTCACGGCCCCGGATCGGGCGGGGCGCTTTGCTGTTGGCGCTTCTTGATCAGGACCTCGGTCAACTCCAGCAGCTTGGCGGGGCTGAAGGGTTTGGCGAGAAAGAAGTTGGCACCGGCTTCGAGGGCGCGGGTCTTGGTGGCTGGGCTGGCGTCGGCGGTGAGCATGACGATCAGGGCCTGGGCGAGCTGGGGTTCGGCGCGCATCTGGCGGCAGACCTCCACGCCATCGATGCCGCCGGGCATCATCACATCGAGGTAAACCAGGTCCGGCTGCATGGTGCGGGCCAGGTCCAGGGCCAGGCTCCCATTGGGGGCTTCGTAAAGCTGGTGGCCGGTGTCTTCCAGCGCCCAGCGGATCAGGCGGCGGATGTCAGCCTGGTCTTCGACGATCAGAATCTTGGCCTTCTTCATCACGGTTGCAGCGTCTTCGGGGGCATCGGCGGCAAGCATATCGTCTGGCTGAAAACTTTCCCGTGCAGGACTTGGCATTGACGCCACTGCCCCCACATGCACCCTCCTAGAATCAAAACGCCTGTCCCCCTGAACCGCCGCATTTCCGGCCCGACCCGAGACCCCCGCACATGGTTCCCCACCTCACCACCGCGCTGACCGGCCCCATCAACGAGCTGGAGCAGCGCATCTTGGAATCCATGCCCGCCATCGAGCGCTGGTTCCGCCTGGAATGGATGGAGCACACGCCGCCGTTTTACACCTCGGTGGATTTGCGCAACGCCGGCTTCAAGCTGGCACCGGTGGACACCAATCTGTTCCCCGGTGGCTTCAACAACCTGACGGCGGACATGCTGCCGCTGTCGGTGCAAGCAGCCATGGCTGCGATCGAGAAGATCTGCCCCGAGGCCAAGAACCTGTTGCTGATCCCCGAGAACCACACCCGCAACACGTTTTACCTGAGCAATGTCGCCACGCTCAAACGCATCTTCACCCAAGCCGGCTTGAACGTGCGCCTGGGCACGCTGGACCCGGAGGTGACCGAGCCCACCGCGCTGAACCTGGCCGATGGTTCCAGCTTGACGGTGGAGCCCCTGGTGCGCAACCGCGGGCGCCTGGGCCTCAAGGATTTCGATCCCTGCACCATCTTGCTCAACAACGACCTGTCCGCCGGCGTGCCGCGCGTGCTGGAGCATCTGCATGAGCAGTATTTGCTGCCGCCCCTGCATGCGGGCTGGGCGCTGCGCCGCAAGAGCCAGCACTTCAAGGCGTATGAAGAAGTGGCCAAGAAGTTCAGCAAGCTGCTGGGCATGGACCCCTGGTTGATCCATCCGATGTCGGTGCCGGTCGAAGGCGTGGACTTCAGCGAAGGTCAGGGCCTGGAAGCCCTGCAAGCGCAGGTCGACCTGGTGCTCAGCAAGACGCGCAAGAAGTACAAGGAATACGGCATCAACGAGAAGCCCTTTGCGGTGATCAAGCCCGATGCCGGCACCTACGGCATGGGCGTGATGACGGTGCGCGATGCCAAGGAACTGGTCGACCTGAACCGCCGCAGCCGCAACAAGATGAGCGTCATCAAGGACGGCCAGGAAGTGCACCAGGTGCTGGTGCAAGAGGGCGTGGTCACGCACGAGCGCGTCAACGATGCGGTGGCCGAGCCGGTGGTCTACATGATGGACCGCTACGTGGTGGGCGGTTTCTACCGCATCCATGCCGACCGCGGCGCCGACGAAAACCTCAACGCCCCGGGCTCCAGCTTTGTGCCCTTGGCCTTCGCGCAGAGCTCGCAGCTGCCGCGCCCGGGCGAGAAGCCCGGCGCCAGCGCGCCCAACCGCTTCTACATGTACGGCGTGATCGCCCGCCTGGCCATGCTGGCGGCGAGCTACGAGCTTGAGGTCACCGACCCCGAAGCCGAGGTCTACGCCTGATCAACAGGGCTGAGCGCAAGCTCAGCTCAGCTTCTGGCTGGCCTCCAGCATCAACTGCTTGAATCGCTCCACCACCTCGCTCTGCGGCTCGCGCAGATGCCAGAGCGTCAGGTCGGCCAGGCCCAGGTCTGCGTCCAGGGGCAGGATCTTGGCGATGCCGTTCTGTGCCGCCAGCTTGGCCACATGCTGGGGCAGCAGGGCCAGGATGGGCATGCGCTTGAGCAGGCTCAGCGTCAGCATCACGTCGCCGGTTTCGACCAGATTGGTGGGCAGGGGCTGGCCCATGTCATGCCAGAGCCGGTCTTGCAGGCTGCGCGAGCGGGTGCCGGGCAGGGGCCAGATCCAGGCCTGCTGATTGAGCGTGTCCCAGCCCAGCTTGTGGCTGGCCTTGGCCAAGGGGTGCACGGTGCTGATGGCCGCCACCTCGGGCTGGGCGATCAGGCACAGCGGCTCCAAGTCGGGCGGCGCCTCATGCGGGCGGATGCGCGCTACCACGAGATCGAGCCGGCCTTCGCGCAGCTCGTTGATCAGCCCGGTCAGGGCATGGGTGCGCACGCTCAGGGTGATGTGGGGGTACTCCAGCTTCATGGCCGCCATCGCGTCCGGCAGCACCTGGGGCAGGGCGGCATTCGTGGCGCCGATCAGCAATTCCCCCGAAGCACCGCGCACGATGGAGGCGATGTCGCCGCCGCCGCGCTGCAGGTCGGCATCGAGTTTTTGCGCCAGCCGGATCAGCCGTTCACCGAGCGCTGTGGCGCGCAAGCTGCGCCCGCGGCGCACAAACAGGGTTTGTCCTAGGCCTTGCTCGATTTCGCTCAGCGCCTTGCTGACCGCGGGTTGGGTGACATGCAGGGCATCGGCCACTGCGCCCAGGCTTCCCGCCTCAGAAAGCGCTTGCAGCACCCGCAAATGACGCAGGCTCAGGCGCTTGCGAACAAAGCTGTCAGCGGCTTCGGGGGCGATGGGCTGGGCCTTGGGCGCGCTGGAGATAACCATTTTTTCACTTTAACAAACCTTTACTCATGTCGATTTTGTGACGCGCTTCTATGGTTGGCGCGAGCCCTGACGCCAGGCCGCCACAGCCTGGTGCCAAGCCACCCATCCCATCAAAAAACCGTTGGAGAGTCTTCGTGCAACAGCAGCGTCATCACCTCATTGCCCTGGCCGTCCTGAGCCTGGCGGCATCGACCCAGGCCCAGGCACAAGCTGCCGATTCGGCGCCCAAGGCCGAGTTGGAGCGGGTCACCATCACCGGCTCCATGATCAAGCGCACCGACCGCGAAACGCCGTCCGTGGTGCAGACCATCAGCCGCGAAGACATCAAGAACTCCGGCTTTGCGTCCGTGGAAGAGCTGTTGCGCTCGACCGGCGCGGTCGATCTGAGCTCGGTCGGTGACGGCGCCGCCTCGGGCTTTGTCAGCGGCTTGTCCACCATCTCGCTGCGCGGCTTCGGCTCGCAGGGCACGCTGACCCTGATCAACGGCCGCCGCATTGCGCCGGCTGCTGCGGTGGATGTGAACTTCGGCCGCGGCAACCTGGTCAGCGTCAACACCATCCCCAAGGGCGCCATCGACCGCATCGAAATCCTCAAGGACGGTGCCTCGGCCATCTATGGCTCGGACGCCGTGGTCGGCGTGGTGAACTATGTGCTGCGCAAGGACTACCAGGGCGCCGAGGCCGGCGTCACCTACAGCGCCAATGACAAGGGCGTGGGCGGCACCAAGAGCGCCAATGCCAGCTTCGGTTTTGGCGACCTGAGCCGTGATCGTTTCAACGTCTTCGGTGGCCTGGAAATCTCGCAGCGCGACCGCGTCATGTACCCAGACCTGCGCGACCGCGGCGCGCCGGGGCTCTACGACCAGGCGCTGAACCTCAACGGCTCGCTGAGCCGCTTCACGCCCTCCAGCGTGGCCTCCTACTGGGGCAACTATTACAGCCTGCCGGCCAGCCTCGCCGGCAACACCACGCTCAACGGCATCAGCGTGGCCAACTCCAGCACCTCGGGCAAATTCTTCCTCGGCTCCCTGGCCGGCTGCCCCGATGAGCTGACCGTGGGCAAGGGCGTGCCCAACCGCCTGCCCGGCTTCTCGGCCACCACCGCCAGCCTGCCCAATGGCCAGTGCCGTTACGACGTGGACAGCGCCACCGAGGCCATCTCCAAGCAGGACAAAGTCGGCGCCACGGTTCGCGGCACCTTCGCCATCAACTCGGAGCTGACGGCGTATGCCGACGTCATGCTGTCCAAGACCACGACCGAGTCCTTTGTCGCACCGCGCACGCTGACCACCAGCATCTACGGCAGCAACGCGGCCAACACCGCGGTCACCTGGCCCAAGCTGGACGGCACGCTGCAGACCTTCCCGACCATCATCCTGCCGGTGGGCCACCCGGACAACCCGACCAATGGCAAGGCCAAGCCGGAAGCCGTGCAGCTGATCTATCGCTTTGCCGATGTGCCGCGCTTCGACACCACCGAGCTCAAGGCCTCGCGTTTCACCGCCGGCATCAGCGGCGTGATCGGCGACTGGGATGTCGACAGCGCCGTGCTCTACACCCGCCAGGACATGAGCCGCGTGCGCAGCAATGAGCTGCGTGCCTCGCTGCTGAAGAACGCGATCGCCAAGAACACCTACCACTTCGGCAAGGCCAACGATGCCGCGGCCATCGCCAGCGTGGCGTCCGATGCGGTGATCGACGGCAAGGCCACCATTGCCTCCGTCGATGTGCGCGCCAGCCGCGAGCTGTTCAGCCTGGCCGGTGGCACGGCCGGCCTGGCCTTGGGCGGCGAGTTCCGCCGCGAGACCTTGTCCGCCAACCCGAACGAGGCCTACACCAGCGGTGACTTCATCGGCCTGGTGGCCAATGGCACCTCGGGGGCGCGCAACTCCTACGCCGCCTTCGGCGAGCTGAGCCTGCCGGTGCACAAGGCACTGGAACTGCAGGCGGCCCTGCGTGCCGAGAAGTACAGCGACTTCGGTCGCGCCAACACCGGCAAGCTGGGCTTCAAGTGGAGCGCCATGCCGTCCTTCGTGGCCCTGCGCGGCACGGCCGCCACCGGCTTCCGCGCGCCCTCGATCTCGCAGATCGGCAACTCCTACGCCTCGTCCTTCCACAGCTTCGGCACCTACGCCGTGGCCGACAACCTGCGCTGCGACCTGAGCAACCCGGACAAGCCGGTCAGCAAGGCCGACCCGGCCAACAACCGTGACTGCAATGTGCTGGGCTTCAGCGCCCGCACGCCCAACCCGGGCAGCATTGCCACCACCATCAGCGCCAACCCGAACCTGAAGCCCGAGAAGTCGCGTTCCTTCACCCTGGGCGTGATCCTGTCACCGACCAAGTATGTGGACCTGAGCCTGGATGCCTGGTACTTCCAGCGCAACAACGAGATCCGCTCGCAGCGCGGGGTGGACATCATGGAGGACGCCAACAAGTCCCCCGCCACGCCGAACCGCCAGGTCATCCGTGACCCCAACCCCGCGACCTGGCTGCCGGGCGTGCCCAACAGCGGCCCGATCCTGATGCTGGTGCGTGAGTACGGCAATTACAACTGGACCAAGACCTCGGGCCTGGACTACGAGCTGTCGGCACGCATGCCCACCGAATCCATCGGTGAGTTCAAGCTGAAGATCGAAGGCACCTACACCGGCCGTTTCGACTACAAGATCCTGGCCAATGGCGACACCACCTACTCGGTCGGCACCACCACCAACGACATCCCCAAGACCAAGGCCACGGTCAGTCTGAACTGGAAGCTCGGTGACTGGAGCAGCTTCGCGCGCCTGAACCATGTGGACAAGCTCAAGAGCTCGACCACCGACACCTGCCAGACCTCGACCTCGGCCTACAACAGCTTCCTGCGCGCCAACGACTACTGCTATGTCTCGGCCACCAACACCGTGGACATCGGCGGCAGCTACAAGGGCTTCAAGGACCTGGTGCTGTCCTTCAGCGTGCTGAACCTGGAAGGGACCTACCCCAACACCAACGGCCCGGTCTCGCCCTGGACTTACTACGATGCGGGCAATGCCGGTCAGCTGGGTCGTCGCTTCTCGGTGAGCGCGAGCTACACCTTCAAGTAAGGCTGCGCTCGCCGCATCGGCAAGTCAGTCCCGAACGCGGCTGTGGCCGCGTCGGTTTCAGGGGCGCTGCGCAGGCAGCCGCCCCTTTTTTATTGTTGAGGGTCTTGAGCCATGGGGCTGCATTTCAAAACCCGGTCTTGTTTCGCCGCTTTGCTGTGGCTGGCCTTGGGCTGTCTGGCCCCGGCCACAGCCCGACCCTTGGTGCCGCCGCCCGGCCTGCAGGCCGATGGACTGCCAGCCTTGGAGCGTGTGCAGGCAGCGACCCGCGCCGAGGCGCCGGTGCTGCGCTTTCTCGGCTGGCATCCGCAGCGGCGCGAGATGTTGGTGCTGGCCAGCGCCGGCGGCAGCCAGCAGCTGCACCGCCTGGCCGAGCCCGGCGCGCGCCCGCAGGCGCTGACCGGCGGCCGCGAGCGGGTGGACAGCGCGCAGTGGGAGCCGCAGCGCGGCGAGTACCTGGTGTTCAGCCGCGATCGCGGGGGCGATGAGGCCTTCCGGCTCTACCGCCTGCAGCCCCCCGATTCCAGGCGGGATGCACTCGCCGAGCCGGTGGCGCTGACGCCCGAGGGCGCACGCGTCAGCGCCTTCCAGTTCCTGCCGCAAGGGCAGGGCTTGGTCTATGTGCTGGACCAACTCGATGGCCGCCGCAGCCCGGCGACGAAAGCGAGTGTGGACGCCGAGGGCGATGAGGAGGCGGATTCGGCCGCGTCGCCATCGGCGCAGCCCGGCAGCGCGCGCAAGGCCCGCAGCCAGCTGTTCTGGATGGACGCGCGGCGGCCCGAGAGCGCGCGCCTGCTCGGCGACAGCGTCGGTGGCCGCTACACCGATCTGCGTGTCAGCGCCGCCGGCACGGTGGTGGCCCTGCACACCCGCCAGGGGCGCAGCCAGACCTTGCGCTTCGATCTGGACCCGGCGACCCCGCCGGGCGGCCGGGCCCTGGGCGCCCCTGGCGGCGCCGAGCTGCGCGAGGACGATGTGCTGTTGCAACGCCAGGCCATGGGTGGGGACTTTCGCCAGCTGGTGCTGCTGCGCTTGAACAGCGGCCTGCGCCAGACGGTGAAGTTGCCCGCCTTGGCCGGCGATCTGGAAGCCCTGGCTGCGCCGCCGACGGGCAGCGCCATGCCCTTAGCCCTGGTGCACAACGAGGCGGGCGTGTCGGTGCTGCGCCTGGCGCGGCCGGGTAGCGAGCCGCCGCTGCAGCGGGTGGCGGCTGAGCTGCCTGCCGGCGTGATCCAGGGCCCGCAGTGGCACCCGCGCCTGCCCTTGCTGGCTTTCAACCACAGCTCGGCGAGCAGCCCGGGCCGAATCCTCAGTTGGTCGCCTGAGGACGCCGGCGTGCAAGCCTGGTCGGGCCGCGAGGCTGAAGCAGAGAAGGATGCAGGGGCCGGTGCGTGGAAGCCCGATTACGTCCCCCTGCGCTGGAAGAGTTTTGACGGCCTGGAGATCAGCGGACTGCATGTCGCGCCGCCGCCTCAATTCAAAGGCCCGCGGCCGGTGTTCATCAGCATCCATGGCGGTCCCAGCTCGCAGGCGCGGCCCACGCACCTGTCGGGCAGCCTGCGCTACCTGGTTGAGACCCTGGGCATGCACCTGATCCTGCCCAATGTGCGGGGCTCCGAGGGCTTTGGCCAGCGCTTTCTCAAGCTCGACAACGGCCGCCAGCGTGAGGATGCCGTGCGTGACATCAGCGCCTTGCTGGACCTGATCGCCGCCCGGCCCGAAATGGACGCGCGCCGCGTCATCGTCTCGGGTGGCAGCTATGGCGGCTATATGTCGCTGGCGGTGGCCACGCGCGAGTCGGCCCGCATTGCCGGCAGCATCTGCCGCGTCGGCATCGCCAATTTCGTCTCTTTTCTGGAGAACACCGAGAGCTACCGGCGCGACAGCCGCCGCGCCGAGTACGGCGACGAGCGCGACCCGGGCATGCGCGCTTTTCTGCAGCGCATCTCGCCCCTGAGCCGAGCGGCGGCGGTGCGCAAGCCGCTGTTCATCATCCACGGCCGCAACGATCCGCGCGTGCCCTACGGCGAGGCCACGCAGATGGTGGCGGCAGTGCGGGCGGCCGGCACCCCGGTCTGGTTCCTGACGGCCGAGGATGAGGGCCACAGCTTCAGCCGGGCCGAGAACCGCGACTATCTGTTCAGCGCCACCGTGGCCTTTGTGCAGCAGGCGCTGGCGGCAGTGCCGCCTGATGCCGGGCCCGATGCCCAGTCTGTGGAGACTGATGCCGATGTTTCATCAGCTTTGACGCAGCGCAGCAAAGCAGGCGCAAAATAGCGCTTTTGGCTCGCCAGCGCCGCATGCGCGCTGCAACAACACGTGAGTTCTTCCAACACGGCCCGCACGCCCTCCGCCTTGGCCGGCCTGACCCTCGGTGCTCTGGGCGTCGTCTACGGCGACATTGGCACCAGCCCGCTCTACGCGCTCAAAGAAGTCTTCCACGGGGGCCATGTCGCCACCACGCCGGACAACATACTCGGCGTGCTCTCGCTGCTGTTCTGGACGATGACCATCATCGTCTCGCTCAAGTACGTGATGCTGATCCTGCGCGCCGACAACAACGGCGAAGGCGGCCTGATCGCCATGCTGGCCCTGGCCACCAATGCGGTGAACAGCAGCCCGCGCTTGCGGCGGGTGCTGATGCTGGTGGGCCTGTTCGGCACCGCCATCTTTTACGGTGATGCGGTGATCACACCGGCCATGACGGTGTTGGGTGCCGTGGAGGGCATCGATGTCTACGCACCCAAGCTGCATGACGCCATCCTGCCCATGACCCTGGTGGTGCTGGCGGGCTTGTTCGCCGTGCAGCGCTTTGGCACTGGTGGCATTGGCAAGGCCTTCGGTCCGGTGATGCTGCTCTGGTTCGCCGCGCTGGCCCTGCTGGGCCTGCCCCATGTGATCGCCAACCCGCATGTGCTGGTGGCGGTCAATCCGGCCTATGCGGTGGCCTTTTGCCTGGAATACAAATGGGTGGCCTTCGTGGCCCTGGGCGCCGTGGTGCTGGTGGTGACCGGCGGCGAGGCGCTCTACGCCGACCTGGGCCACTTCGGCAAGCAGCCCATCCGCATCGCCTGGTATGGCATCGTCATGCCCTCGCTGGTGATCAACTACTTCGGCCAGGGTGCCATGCTGCTGGACGAGCCGGCCTCGGTCAGCAACCCCTTCTTCAATCTGGCGCCGGCCTGGGCGGAGATCCCGCTCTTCATCCTGGCCACCTGCGCCGCGGTGGTGGCGTCCCAAGCCCTGATCACGGCCGCCTTCTCGGTCACCAAGCAGGCGGTGCAACTGGGCATCCTGCCGCGCATGCGCATCCTGCACACCTCCGTGCGTGACACAGGCCAGATCTACGTGCCCTTCGTCAACTGGGGCCTGTTCGTCTTCATCGTGCTGGCGGTGGTGCTGTTCGGCTCGTCCAGCAAGCTGGCCGGTGCCTACGGCATCGCGGTGACCATCGACATGACCATCACCACGGTCATGACCTTCTTCGTCATCCGCTACGGCTGGAAGTACCCGCTGCCGCTGTGTCTGCTGGCCACCGGTTTCTTCTTCATCATCGATGTGATCTTCCTCGGCTCCAACCTGCTCAAGCTGTTCGCCGGTGGCTGGTTCCCGCTGATGATCGGCATCGGCATGTTCACGCTGATGCTGACTTGGAAGCAGGGCCGCCGCCTGCTCAGCAGCAAGCTGCGCGAGGACGCGATCGACCTCAAGAGCTTTCTGGAGGCCGTGTTCGTCAGCCCGCCACAGCGTGTCGAAGGCACGGCGGTGTTCCTGTCTGCCGAGGCCGGTGTGACACCCAATGCCTTGCTGCACAACCTCAAGCACAACAAGGTGCTGCATGCGCAGAACCTGTTCGTCACGGTCAAGCACCACGAGGTGCCTTGGGTGGGCTTCGACAAGCGGGTCCATGTGGAGCCGCTGGGCAATGCCTGCTGGGCCGTCAGCCTGCACTTCGGTTTCAAGAACGAGCCCGATGTGCCCTATGCGCTGAAGATGCTGGAGCAGAACGGCGTGCACCTCGACGAGATGGAGACCAGCTACTTCCTCTCGCGCGATATCGTCATCCCGACGATCGGCAGCGGCATGGCGCTGTGGCGCGAAAAGCTGTTCGCCAGCATGCACCGCAATGCAGCCGCCGCGGCCGACTTCCTGCACCTGCCGACCAACCGCATCGTCGAGTTGGGCTCCAAGGTCGAGATCTGAGCTCGCTGCCGGCCCGTGCGGGCCGGCTTGGGGCAGCGCCCCTCAGCCCAGCGCCAGCCGGCTGAAACCCTCGCGCCCCAGGCGCAGCACCATGCCCTGGGGAATCAGCTCCCAGCCCTGCTGCTCGTCGGCCAGGGGCTCGGAGGCCACGACCAGGCCGCGTCCGCCCTCAGCCTCGCTCGCTTCGCGCATATAGAGCGTGGGCGCGCGCTTGTCGCTGGAGAAGCGGAAGGCATGCACCTGCTCGCCATCGGCCAGGGCGGCGGCAAAACGCAGGGGCTCGTGGATCTGCAGCACCTGCATCATGGCCAGGGTTTCGTTGAGCACCTGGTTGACCGCATCGGGCACCGATTCGCCCATCTCCATGCGGGCGATGATGAGCAGGAACAGCAGCTCCGAATCGGTGGCGCCCTTGCGCTGGGCGTAGAGGTGGTCGGGCAATCGCGCTTCCATCGCGCGGCGGATCTGGCCATAGCCGCCGATCTGGCCGTTGTGCATGAAGAGGTAAGGCCCGTAGTGAAACGGGTGGCAGTTCTGCCGCGCGATGCCGGTGCCGGTGGCGGCCCGCACATGGGCGAAGAACAGGTGGGAGCGCACATTGGCGCACAGGGCCAGCAGGTTCTCGTCCGACCAGGCCGGCATCACCTCGCGGTAGACGCCCGGGGTCTGGCGCTCGCCATACCAGCCGATGCCGAAGCCGTCGCCATTGGTCACCGCCTTGGCCTGATCGGCGCGCAAGGACTGCCGCACCAGGGAGTGCTGGGGTTTGCACACCAGCTCGTCGAGAAAGATCGTGTCACCGAGGTAGGCAAGAAAACGGCACATGGCTGCAGCGGCGTCAAAGTTCGAGCTTGAGCTTGCCACAACACGGGCGCAGGCAGCCCGCTATGCTGCGCGCATGCAGACAAAAAACGACTGGTTCCGGGATCTTTCCCTGTCCACGGCGGTGGCCGGTTTTGTGGCCGTGCTGGTGGGCTTCACCAGCTCGGTGGCCATCGTCTTTCAGGCCGCGCAAGCGCTTGGTGCGACCCCGGCCCAGACCAGCTCCTGGATGTGGGCCCTGGGCCTGGGCATGGGGCTGACCAGCCTGGGCCTGTCCTGGTGGTCGCGCCAGCCCATCCTGACCGCCTGGTCCACGCCCGGCGCCGCCTTGCTGGCCGCCACCTCGGGCTTGAGCATGCCGGAGGCGGTGGGCGCGTTCCTGTTCTGCGCCGCGCTGATCCTGCTCTTCGGCCTGACCGGCTGGTTCGAGCGCCTGATGGATCGCATCCCCTTGGCCGTGGCTGCGGCCTTGCTGGCGGGTGTGCTGGCCCGCTTCGGGCTCGATGCGGTGCTGACGGTCAAGAGCGCGCCCGAGCTGGTGCTGGTCATGGCCGCGGCCTATCTGCTGGGCCGGCGTTTCTGGGCTCGCTACGCCGTGCCGGGCGTGCTGCTGGCCGGCGTGGCCGTGGCGGCAGTGCAGGGGCGCTTGCACCTGGATGCCGTCGAATGGGCCTGGGCCGCGCCGGTCTGGACCGCGCCGCAGTTCAGTCTTGCCGCCCTGGTGGGCGTGGGCCTGCCGCTGTTCCTGGTGACCATGGCTTCGCAGAACTTGCCCGGCGTGGCGGCGCAGCGCGCAGCGGGCTACCGCACGCCGGTGTCGGCCAGCATTGCGGCCACCGGCGCAGCCAGCCTGCTGCTGGCGCCGTTTGGCGGCTATGCGCTCAATCTGGCCGCCATCACCGCCGCCATCTGCATGGGCCGCGAGGCCCATGAAGACCCGGCCCGGCGCTACACCGCGGCCATGGCGGCCGGCCTGTTCTACATCGCCCTGGGCCTGGCGGGCGGCGCCGTCGTCGGGCTGCTGGTGGCCTTTCCGCGTGAGCTGGTGGCGGCCGTGGCCGGCCTGGCCTTGCTGGGCACGATTGCCGGCGGCCTGCACAGCGCCCTGGCCGAGCCTGAGCATCGCGATGCGGCCATGCTGACCTTTCTCGTTACGCTCTCGGGCCTGAGCCTGCTGGGCATCGGCGCCGCCTTCTGGGGCGTGGTGGCCGGCTCGGCCGCCCTGGCGGTGCAGAAGCTGCGCAAGACCTGACCCTTTTTTCTTTTCTGCTCTTCTCGTGAGTGAATCCGCCATGAAACTGCTGTTTGTCGCCGACCCCCTGGAGTCCTTCAAGATCCACAAGGACACGACCTTTGTGATGATGCGCGAGGCCTTGCGCCGCGGCCACCAGATCTGGGCCTGCGAGCCGCAGGATCTGGTCTGGCGCAGCGGCGGCCGCGTGGTGGCGCGCCAGGCCCGCGCGATCGCGCTGACCGGCCAGACGGCGCCCTGGTTTGAGGTGCTGGCCACCCAGGAGCTGGTGCTGGCCGAGACCGACGCCATCGTCATGCGCAAGGACCCGCCGTTCGACAGCGAGTTCTTCTACGCCACCCATCTGCTGGGCCAGGCCGAGCGCGAGGGCGCGCGCGTCTTCAACAAACCGGCCGCGCTGCGCGACCATCCCGAAAAGCTGGCGCTGATGGAGTTTCCTCAGTTTTGCCCGACCACGCTGGTGACGCGGAGCGAGGCGGCGATTCGCGCCTTCCATGCCGAGCAGGGCGACATCATCCTCAAGCCGCTGGACGGCATGGGCGGCATGGGCATCTTCCGCGTCGGTGCCGATGGCCTCAACTTGGGCGCCATCATCGAGACCCTGAACAAGGACGGCGCCGAGACCGTCATGGTTCAGCGTTATCTGCCCGCCATCAAGGACGGCGACAAGCGCGTGCTGGTGATCGGCGGCAAGGTCGTGCCCTTCTGCCTGGCGCGCATTCCGCAGGGCGGCGAGGTGCGCGGCAATCTGGCTGCGGGCGGCAAGGGCGTGGCCCAGCCCATCAGCGCGCGCGACCGCGAGATCGCTGAAGCCGTCGGCCCGCTGCTGGCGGCACGCGGCCTCTTGCTGGTGGGCCTGGATGTGATCGGCGATCACCTGACCGAAGTCAATGTCACCAGCCCGACCTGCTTCCAGGAAATCTTCGACCAGACCGGCTTCGATGTGGCTGCCATGTTCATTGACGCGCTGGAGAGCGCGCTGGCAGCGCCTGCGGTCTGACGCCGTCCAAAGAAAAAAGCACCGTGTAGCCTGGGCTGACGGTGCTCTTGGCGGGCGAGTGAAGCAAGGCGGCCTCAAGCCGCCTGCGTTCAAGCGCGCTTGCTGTTGCGACGGCTGTAAGCCAGGCCGCCGAGGGCCAGCAGGGTCAGGGCCAGGGATGCGGGCTCGGGGACGTTGCTGGTCTTGAGGTTGTCGAAGTACAGGCCTTTGGACGAGACCCAGCTCGCGCTCAGCAGATTGCGCTCGTTCAGCGCGAAAGTCTGCAGGCCGCTCTTGCGGTCCAGATTGACGGTCTTCTTGGCGCTGCTGCCGTCGACGTAGCTGAAGCTGAAGTCGATGGAGTAGTCGCTGTACACCGACGACAGCCAGCCGGTGTTGTTGATCATGTCGTCGAGATCGATGCTTTCGAAGTTGAAGGCATGACCGTCGACGCGGGCCAGGCTGTTGCGGCTGTTGGCGTAGAAGTTGTACGCCACCGTGTTCTTGTTCTTGCCGCTGCCCGAGCTCTTGCTCATCAAGCAGTTGGTCACCGGTTTGCCAAGCAGCTTCACGCCGGCGCAGTCATTGCGGACGATAAAGTCATCTTCGGTCACCGAGGCGACAGCTTTCAGGGCCGTGTTGGCGTTCAAGGCGCCGAAGTCCACGGTGGTGACGGGGGCAGCCAAGCTGGCGGCGCTGCTCAGACCCAGCAGGGCGCTGAGGGCAAGAAAACGGAAGTTCATGGAGATCCCTGGTATTCGGGTGGTATTGGTGCAACGCTGCGAATCCTAGGGATGGCCTGTCGAACGAGCCATCGTGTGCCCGAGGGGGGTGCTCCTTGATTCGTGAAATTTGTCACAAAATCCAGGGCCAATCCCCCTTGAATCGGTGAGAGCAGTGCAGCACCGCTTTGTGCATTTGTTCACGGTTCCCGGGGCATGATGGCCCGCAGCTGCAGAGTCGCAGCAGGCCGTTTATGCTGCGGCAGCTTGAAGTTTCAGCATCCCATTCCCCCTGTTTTTGGAGCCCCCCATGATCAAGACCCGTGCCGCCGTTGCCTGGAAAGCCGGCGCCCCTCTGAGCATCGAAGAGGTGCAGCTGGACGGCCCACGCGCTGGTGAAGTGCTGGTCGAAATCAAGGCCACCGGCATCTGCCATACCGACTACTACACGCTCTCGGGCGCCGATCCGGAGGGCATCTTCCCGGCCATCCTGGGCCATGAGGGCGCCGGCGTGGTGCTGGAAGTGGGCGAGGGCGTCACCTGGCTGAAGCCGGGTGACCATGTGATCCCGCTCTACACGCCGGAATGTCGCCAGTGCAAGTTCTGCCTCTCGCGCAAGACCAACCTCTGCCAGGCCATCCGCAGCACCCAGGGCAAGGGCCTGATGCCGGACGGCAGCGCGCGCTTCTCGATCGACGGCCAGCCCATCTTCCACTACATGGGTACGTCCACTTTCTCCAACCACATCGTCGTGCCCGGCATCGCCCTGGCCAAAATCCGCGAGGACGCGCCTTTTGACAAGGTCTGCTACATCGGCTGCGGCGTCACCACCGGCGTGGGCGCCGTGCTGTTCACCGCCAAGGTGGAGGCGGGCGCCAATGTGGTGGTCTTCGGCCTCGGCGGCATCGGCCTGAACGTGATCCAGGGCGCCAAGATGGTGGGCGCCGACAAGATCATCGGCGTGGACTTGAATCCGGGCCGTGAGGCCATGGCGCGCCAGTTCGGCATGACCCACTTCATCAACCCCAAGGAGGTCGGCAACGTGGTCGACCACATCGTGCAGCTGACCGATGGCGGCGCCGACTACTCCTTCGAGTGCATCGGCAACACCAAGGTCATGCGCGACGCGCTCGAGTGCACGCACAAGGGCTGGGGTCGCTCCATCATCATCGGCGTGGCCGAGGCCGGCGCCGAGATCAGCACCCGACCCTTCCAGCTGGTGACCGGCCGCAAATGGGAAGGCAGCGCCTTCGGCGGCGCCCGCGGCCGCACCGACGTGCCCAAGATCGTCGACTGGTACATGGACGGCAAGCTCAATATCGACTCACTGATCACGCACAAGCTCAAGCTGGAGCAGATCAACGAAGGCTTCGATCTGATGAAGCGCGGCGAGTCGATCCGCGCCGTGGTGGAGTTCTGAGCATGGCCGAGCTGCAAGCGCTGGAGCTGCTCAGCGAGCATGGCTGTTTCGGCGGGCGTCAGCGCTTTTACCGCCATGCCTCGGCCGAGATCGGCCTGCCCATGCG
The DNA here is from genome assembly GCA_002255955.1 of Burkholderiales bacterium PBB2. Classification (GTDB taxonomy): domain Bacteria; phylum Pseudomonadota; class Gammaproteobacteria; order Burkholderiales; family Burkholderiaceae_C; genus Paucibacter_A. The sequence goes on from NKIM01000043.1 coordinate 15,796, forward strand.
CTTTGCGCTCTTCCTGCCGCCCGAGCCGAAGGCGCTGCTGGTGTTTCTGGCCGGCCTGACCTGCACCGAAGAAACCTTCACCATGAAGGCCGGCGCCCAGCGCCTCGCCGCCGAGTTGGGCCTGGCCCTGCTGATGCCCGACACCAGCCCGCGCGGTGCGCAGGTGCTGGACGAGGCCAAGGACTGGGACTTCGGGGTCGGCGCTGGCTTCTACCTCGACGCCAAGCAGCAGCCCTGGGCGCGCCACTGGCGCATGGAGAGCTACTTGATGCACGAGTTGCTGCCGGGCGTGCAGCGTGAGTTCGGCCTGGCGGCCGAGCGCACCGGCATCTTCGGCCACTCCATGGGCGGGCATGGCGCCCTGGTGCTGGCGCAGCGCCATCCCGGCGCGTTCCGCTCGCTCTCGGCCTTCTCGCCGATTGCCGCGCCCATGCAGTGCCCCTGGGGGCAGAAGGCGTTTCAGGGCTATCTCGGCGGCGATGCCGCCGATTGGGCGGCCCATGATGCGACGGCCTTGATGTTGATGCATGCCAAATCACGGCGGCCGCAGTTCCCGGGCGGCATCCTGATCGATCAGGGCCTGGCCGATCGATTCCTGGCCGAGCAGCTGCACCCTGAGGCCTTCGAAGCGGCCTGTGCCGTGGCCGGGCAAGACCTGACCCTGCGCCGCCATGCCGGCTACGACCACGGCTACTACTTCATCGCCAGCTTCGTGGACGAGCACCTGCGCCACCACGCCCGTCAGCTGTGCGCTTGCCCCAGCTCGCTGTGCCCTGAGCCCTGAGTCGCGAGCAGCGCGTGACGGCGCTCCGGACTCAGGGCTTTTTGCGCCCCATCTCGGCGCGCTGGGGTGCCGGCGGCACCAGGGTCGACAAGGCCGGCGAATCGCTGGGCTTGGCCGGCGCATGGGCCGCTTGCTTGGGCTTCTTGACTTCCTTGTTGCCGCGTTGACCTTTGGACATGGGGTGACCTCGCTGAATGGGGTTGGAGTCAACCCCGGGGTGAATCGAGGCCCGAGCATGCGCGGCCACCGGGCTGCTGCGCCGTGCGCTGGCGCACGCAAACCTCGGGTTCGAGCGCAGGGCGCGCAATTCAGACGAACGCGCCGCCACCAGGCGGCTAGGATGGCGGGCCTTGCGGGCGCCCAGCTGACGCCGCTGGCTTGGATTCATCCCCCGGTTCTCTGCCTGCTTGCCTGACTGACTGCCTTCCATCACCCGCTGTGGACCTTCGCACCCTGTTCCTGGCCCAGACGGCCCTGCTGGTCACCATCGCCGTGATGTTGTGGCTGGCGCGCGGCGTGGCGGACGAGGCCAATGGTTTGCGTTGCTGGACCTGGGGCATCGCTGCCGAGGGGCTGGCCTACTCCCTGCTGGCCGGTGCGGGCCACCTGCCGGCCTGGCTGTCGGGCGGGGTGGCCAATGCCCTGGGGGCGCTGAGCGTGGCCTTGCTGTTCGTGGCCATCCGGCAGTTTCTCGGCCTGCGCTGGCGCTGGTTGCCCTTGTTTTTGATGGGCCTGGCCGTCACCGTGGTTGGGACGGCCTTTGGTGGTCGCTATGTGGGCGCCACCATCTTCAATGGCTTTGTCTACGGCCTGCTGCAGCTGCTCAATGCCCATGTGCTCTGGCGCCTGCGTCGCAGTGGCGCGTCGACCCAGGCTTCGGACGGCCTGGCGCGGGTGCAGGGCCTGGTGGCGCTGGCGCATTTGCTGATGGGTCTGGTCTTGCCGGCGCGTGCGCTCTTGCTGGCGCTGGGCGCGGCGCGGCCCGATTACCTTGACCTCAGCAGTGGCTGGCAGCAACCGGTGTTTGTCTTCAGCTTTGTCTACCTGGTGATCTGCTGCCTGGGCTTCTTGCTGATGTGCAAGATGCGCGCCGAGCAGGTGGTGCGTGAGCTGGCGCTGACCGATGGCCTGACCGGACTGGCCAACCGCCGCGCCCTCGACGAGGACATGACCCAGGCCCTGAATGCGGCCACGCAGTCGGGGCGATCGTTCGCGGTGCTGATGATCGACATCGACCACTTCAAGGCCTTCAACGACCAGCACGGTCACCGCGCCGGCGATGCCGCCCTGCGCCAGTTCGCCGCACGCCTGCGCATGCAGCTGCCAGCCCAGGGCCGCGCCTATCGCTACGGCGGCGAAGAGTTCACCGTGATGCTGGCGGCAGCCGATGCCACGCAAGCCTTGGCGCAGGCCGAAGCCTTGCGCGCGGTGTTGGCCACCGACCTGGCTTCGCCCGAGCCCGGCGTGCGCAGCGCCAGCATCGGCGTGGCGCTGTGGCAGCCCGGCGATCATGCGGACCGCCTGTTTGGCCGCGCCGACCGTGCGCTCTACCGCGCCAAGGCCGGCGGGCGCAATCGCGTCGAGCTGCAGGCCTGAGCGACGGCGCGCACATCAGCGCCCGCAATGAAAACGCCCCGCAGAGCGGGGCGTTGCTGTGTGGCTGTCTCGGCCAGGTGCCTGGCCGAGGGGTCGCCTGGCGATCAGCGGTCTTGCAGCTGCTTGCGGCGGCGCAGGCCGATGGCGCCCAGGCCCAGGGCCATCAGGGCGTAGGTGCTGGGTTCCGGCACGGCGGCAGTGATGCTGACGCTGTCGATGCCGATGTAGTCGGAGTTGTCGCCAGCAGGGCCACCCGAGTTCACGGTGTAGCGGAAGGCGATGGCACCGTTGGTGGCGCCGCTCAGGCCGCTGATGGTGGCGCTGTACTGGGTCCACTCACCGGGGTAGCCGCCTTGCTCCAGATTGGGGTTGATGCTCAGCAGCAGGGTGGTGAAGCTGCCGACGCTGGTGTCGGTGTTGCCGACATCGGTGCCGCCGACATTGCTGAAGCGCACTTCCAGGCGGTCGGGGTACAGCGAATCGGTGACGCTGCGGCTCCAGAAGGTCAGGGTGTCGCCGTTGTTGAAGCTCAGGGTCGGGGTGATCAGCCAGTTGCTGATTTCGCCGGCGCCGGCCGTGTTGTTGAAGTTGGCGCCGATGTAGGAATTGGCCGCGCCCGAATACGAGGTGAAGACGGTGGCGTTGCCTTGGAACCAGTTGGTGGTGCCGATGGGCGCGCTGTTGTTCTTCTGGGCCCAGCCGGCGGGCAGGACGGTGTCGAAGCCTTCGGTCAGTTCGGCCGCAGCGGCATTGCCGGCAGCCAGGGCGGCGATCACGGCCGGCACCAGGGCGCGGGCAAAGATGGAACGTGCAGACATAGGTTCTCCTCAAAAGCGTTGGCGAGAGGCCGTGCGTCATGCGCCCGGCAAGGTCGTCGGCGGTCCTGCGTGCTGCTGAAAGTGTGCAGGACTGCACGTGTTTCCCTTGTACCCGCTCCCTCGAGATGACAAACCCATGAAATCCCTGGGGGCCCCACCGGATCAAGGGGAGGGGAAACCAGCAACTGCGCTGCCCCCGCTACACGCGGGCTGTCCCGTTTCGGGGCCGGCCTCGCCCATCGGGGACAATGCGCGCCATGGCAGTCCTATCCATCTCCAATGCCCATCTCGCGTTCGGCCATGTGCCGCTGCTGGATGGCGCTTCTTTCTCGCTCGAAATGGGTGAGCGCGTCGGCCTCATTGGCCGGAATGGCACCGGCAAATCGTCCCTGCTCAAAGTGCTGGCTCAAATCGAGAAACTCGATGACGGGCTGTTGCAACTGCAGCAAGGCCTGACCAGCGTTTATGTGCCTCAGGAACCACTGTTGCGGCCTGAGGCCACCATCTTCGACGTGGTCAGCGAAGGCGTGGCCGAGGCCAAGGCCTTGCGCGAGCGCTACGAAATCCACGACCCCAACGACGATCTCGAGTGGGTGGGCGAGCGCATCGAGCACATCGGTGGCTGGACCTGGGAGCAGCGCGTGGATGAAACCTTGCAGCGCCTGGGCCTAGATGGCTCGCGCCTGGTCGGTTCGCTCTCCGGGGGTTTGAAAAAGCGCGTGGCCCTGGGCCGCGCCCTGGTCGCTCAGCCCGATGTGCTGCTGCTGGACGAACCCACCAACCACCTGGACCTGGATGCCATCACCTGGCTCGAAGGTCTGCTCAATGATTTCAAGGGCTCGCTGCTGCTGATCACCCACGACCGGGCCTTTCTGGACAACGTGGCCAATCGCATCGTCGAGCTGGACCGTGGCCAGTTGCGCGGCTACCCGGGCAATTTCGCGGCCTTCACCGCCGCCAAAGCCTACGAGCTGGAAAACGAGGCCCTGTTCAACGCCCGCTTTGACAAGCTGCTGGCCCAGGAAGAGGTTTGGATCCGCAAGGGCGTGGAAGCCCGCCGCACCCGCAGTGTGGCCCGCATCCAGCGCCTGGAGGCCATGCGCCTGGCCCACGCCGCGCGCCGCGATGTGCAGGGCAAGGCCAAGCTGGACATCGACACCGGCGCGGCCAGCGGCAAGATCGTGGCCGAGCTGGAAAACGTCAGCAAGAGCTATGGCGACCGCGTCATCGTGCGCGACTTCACCGCCACCATCCTGCGCGGCGACAAGGTCGGCCTGGTCGGCTCCAACGGTGCCGGCAAGACCACCCTGCTGAAGATGATCCTCGGTGAACTGGCGCCCGACAGCGGCGAGGTGCGCCAGGGCTCGCGCCTGACGGTGGCCTATTTCGACCAGATGCGCGACACGCTGAACCTCGACGCCACGTTGGCCGACACCATCAGCCCCGGCAGCGAGTGGATCGAGATCGGCACGCAGAAAAAGCATGTGAAGAGCTACCTGGGCGACTTCCTGTTCTCGCCCGCGCGCGCCAATTCGCCGGTCAAGAGCCTCTCCGGCGGCGAGCGCAACCGCTTGCTGCTGGCCCGCCTGTTTGCCCGCCCGGCCAATGTGCTGGTGCTGGACGAGCCGACCAACGACCTCGACATCGAAACCCTCGAGCTGCTCGAAGAGCTGCTGGCCGATTACGACGGCACGGTCTTCCTGGTCAGCCATGACCGCCGCTTCCTCGATAACGTGGTCACCTCGACCATCGTCAACGAAGGCGATGGCCGCTGGCGCGAGTACGAGGGCGGCGTGCAGGACTGGTTGATCCAGTCCAAGCGCGCGGCGGCCCTGGCTGCCAAGTCGGCGCCCGCAGCTGCTCCGGCCCCCGCACCGGTCGCCGCAGCGGCGCCCGCACCTGTGGTGGCCAACAAGAAAAAGCTCAGCTACAAAGAGCAGCGCGAGCTGGACGAGCTGCCCGCCAAGGTGGCGGCGCTGGAAGCCGAGCAGAAGCAACTGCACGCGCTGCTGGGCGGCACCGAGCTCTACAGCCAGGGGGCAGCCCGCATCGCCGAAGTGACCGACCGCGCCGCGCAGATCGATGACGAACTGCTGGGCCTGATGGAGCGCTGGGAAGTGCTGGAAGCGAAATGACGGCGCCGGCGGACCCGGACCGCGCTCAGGCCTTGGGCCAGGAATGGCAGGCCTTGTTCCGCGCGCATGAGTGCTACGAGTTCGGTGCCTTGGCGCTGAAACTCTCCGCCCTGGTCTTGTGCGGCCTGGCCTGGGGTGCGAGCTGGCTCTGGGTGCTGTTGCCGCTGCTGTGGCTGCAGGAGGGCGTGCTCAAGACTTTCCAGTCGCGCTTGTCCGATCGCCTGCTGCGCGTGGAACAGCTGCTGCGTGAGCCCGCCCCGACAGCTGCAGCGTTTCAGCTGCACAGCGAGTGGCTGCAGCAGCGGCCGGGCAGCGTGGCGCTGATGCTGGAATACCTGAAGTCGGCCTTGCGCCCGACCGTGGCCTTGCCGTATCCGGTCTTGCTGCTGGCCCTGGCCTTTGTTTGAGAGCTTGAGGGCTCGGGCGGCGTGGCGGTTCAGAGCTGAACCTGCACTTCGCCGAGCCCTTCGAAGCGGACCCACAGCCGGTCGCCCGCCGCCAGATCGGGCATCACCAGCCAGGCGCCGGTGGTGACCACCGAGCCGGCAGGCAAGACCTGACCCTCGCGGGTGGCATGGCGCAGCCACTGCGGCAGCAGCCAGAAGGGATCGCCCAGGGAATGGCTGCCGCGGGCGCGCTGCGGTGCCTCGTCGTTGCGCTGGATTTCGCAGGTCTGCTGGGCCCAGTCGCGCCCGGTTTGCGGCGGCAACCAGTCGCCGAGCACCAGGGCGCCATGCGAGAGCGCATCGACCTGGCGCAGCCAGGCCGGTGCAGCTTGAGCTTGCAGCCAACGTGAGCTGACCAGCTCGGCCGAGACGGCCATGCCGTCCACCAGGGCCGTGGCCTGCAGGCCGTCCAGCGTGGCGGCGCTTGCCGCATCCACATCCTGGCCCAGGCGCAGGGCGATTTCGGCCTCGATGCCGGGGCGGTTCAAGCGCAAATCATCCAGAGTGGCCGGGCTGCGGCGCACGCCGCGTGGGGGCAGGGCGGCATGGCCCAGCGCGGCCTCGCGCGAGGGGCCGCCGCTCTTCCAGGCCTGGGGCTCATGGGCCTGGCCGCAGCCCAGGCGGCGCGCCAATTCGGCTTGGGCACGGGCGACTAAAGTCGTGTCCGGCGCTTCGGTCGGCCACAGGCTGGCATCGAGCGCAGGCCCGCCCCCCCAGGCGGCCGCCAGAGCCGCCGGCAGGTTCTCGCCGATGCGGGTGTTGAGATCCAGGGTGTTCACAGGCGTTGCAGTTTGTGGGCCGGCACCAGCTCGGACTTGCCTTTGAGCTGCACCACCAGCTCGCCGCTGCGCACCACGACGAACTGAACGGTGTCGGTCTGCCCCTCGAACTTGACCTTGTCGCCGGCGCGCAGCTGCGGTGGCAGGGGCGGCAGCACGATTTTGGGCGGCAGATGGCCAGGGCCTTGTTGTGACTTCATCACCGCATTCAGGCGCTGGGCCAGTTCCGGCCGCTCCTGGGCCAGCTGTTCCAGCGAGCGGCGCATGGTGGATTTCAGGTCGTCGGCCGTGAAGGGCTTGCGCAGCAGAAAGCGCGAACCCGCGGCCTTGGCTTCGGCCTCATGGGCGGGCGAGATCTCGAAGCTCAGCAAGGACAGGCGGCAGCCGGGGTTGACGGTCTTGAGGCGCTGGTACAGCGCAATGCCGCTGAGGTCGGATTTGGGGAACCAGTCGGTGATCAGAAAGTCCGGCTTGAATTCCAGGCCCAGGCTCAGGGCCGAGGCGGTGTCGCTGGCATTGCGGATGGAGTGGGAGGGGAAGCCGAAGCCTTCCAGCAACTGGCGGGCGAAGGTTTGCACGCCGGCCAGAGCATCGACGATCAAGAAACGCAGCTCGGTGTTCGCGGGGGCACTCATGAGCAAGGGTCGGGGAGGGTCAGCGGCACGAAACGATGGGCGCCCCTTCAAGAGGGGCGCAGGAGGGCCGATGTTAGCCCCCCGAGCTTGTGTTTTCGGCACGTGAAGGCGCATTCAGCAGCCTGGGATATGTACGAATGCCGCCCCGGTGTGCGCCTGATCTCCGCGCAGCACTTGAGCTGCAAGCTGTGCGAGTGGGATAATTTCCCACGATATTAAAAAATCCATCAGGCTGGAGGGCCCGAAACCATGCAAACCAAGACCAAACAGGAGTGGCTGCGTGCCGGCTTGCGCGAGCTGATCTGGCTGTGCCCTGCAGTGGCCGTGGCTGCCTTGGCCCTGAGCTTGGCGTCCTGCGGCAGTGGTATGGGCGAGCTGGCCGCGCGGCCCGTCGAGGCCGATGCTTCTTTGCCGGTGCCGATCAACGAGCCGGTGACCGACACCTATTGCAGCCCGGCCCTGCGACGCTGCCTGGCCTGAAGCGCTGACCGACGAACCCTCTTGCCTCAGCTCAGGACTCGCGCAGCTCGGCCAGCAGGCGCCAGAAGCGCGCATCCTGCGAGGTGGCGAAGTTGATGCGCATCAGCGTGCCCGCGCGCCGGGTCGGGCTGAACAGCAAACCCGGCGCGATCAGCCAGCCGGCGTCCAGCATGCGCTGGGCCAAGCGCTCGGTGTCCACCCCCACCTCCAGCCAGCCGAACAGGCCGTGCGGCGGCGTGACGAACTGGCAGCCGGCCTCCTCGGCCAGGCGCACCGCCCGCTGCCGCGCGGCATCCAGGCGTGAAATCACCCGCTCGGCATGGCGGCGCAGCTGGCCCTGCTCCAGGCAGATGGCCACGGCGCGGTCCATCATGGGGCTGGTGGTCAGGGTGGACAGCAACTTCAGCTCGGTCAGCTGGTGCACGACCTGGGCGCTGGCGGCCACAAAGCCGACCCGCCAGGCCGGCGTCAGGATCTTGGAAAAGCCCGAGACGTAAATCGTGCGCTTGAGCCCGTCCAAGGCCGAGAGCCGCGGCGCATGGTTGGGTGCCAGGAAGGCATAGGTGTCGTCCTCGACCACCAGCATGTCGGCCGCCTCGACCAGCTTGAGGATCTGGTGCGCGCTGGCGAGTGACAAGCTGTTGCCCGTGGGGTTGTGCAGCACCGAGACGGTCACATACATGCGCGGCCGGTGCTCGGCGATCAGCCGGGCCATGACCTCCAGATCCGGCCCCTGCGGCCCGCGTGGCACCGGCAGCAGGCGCATGCCAGCTTGCGACAGCCGCGCGTACTCGATGGCCCAGCCGGGGTCGTCCACCAGCACCGCGTCACCGGGCGTCAGCAGGCAGCGGGTGATCAGGTCCAGGGCATGGGTGGCGCCTACGGTGCTGACGATCTGCTCGGGTGCGGCATGCACGCCCAGGTCTTCCAGCCGCCGGCTCAAAGCGCTGCGCAGGCGCGGGTCACCGCCCGGCTCGCCGTACTGGAGCGCCAGCTGATCGGGCTCTTCGCTCTGGCTGACGACGCGGCGCATGGCGCTTTGCAGCATGGGAAGGTCCAGCCATTCGCCGGGCAGGGTGCCCAGGCCCGGCGCGTGGCGCGCATCGGCCTGGAACATGCCGCGGATCAGGGCGCTGGCATCAATCGGTGTTGCGGGCGTGGCCACCGTTTGGGCCGGCGTGGTCTTGGCCTTGGGGGCATGGACATCGCGCACAAAAAAGCCGCGCTGCTTGCGCGCTTCGAGCAGGCCGGCAGCCAGCAGCTGGTCGTAGGCCGCCACCACGGTGTAGGGGCTGACGCCATGGTGGCGCGCGCATTCGCGCACCGAGGGCAGGCGGGCGCCGGGCAGGATCAGGCGCTGCTGGATACGCTCGGAAAACCGCAAGGCCAGCTGCTGGGCCAAGGGCAGGCTGGCGCTGCGGGACAGGGCTGTGCTGGTGCTCATACCGATACAGATTCTGAGGTTGTCCGGACAAGTGTATTGGTTCTGTATTGGTTTGGGCCGCTAGACTGGGCTCATGACATTGCTGGGCATCCTCGGGGGCATGAGTTGGGAATCGAGTGCGCATCTGTACGCGCTGCTCAACCGTGAGGTGGCGGCCCGCCTGGGCGGCTTGCACAGCGCCCGCCTCGTGATGCACAGCGTGGACTTTGCCGAGATCGAAGCGATGCAGGCGCGCGGTGATTGGGCCGCGGCCGCCCGCCTGCTGGGCGAGGCCGGCGCCGGGCTCAAGGCCGCCGGCGCCCAGGCCTTGCTGCTGGCCACCAACACCATGCACAAAGTGGCCGATGAGCTGCAGGCGCAGGCCGGTTTGCCCCTGCTGCACATCGTCGACGCCACCGGCGCGGCCTTGCAGGCCCAGGGCCTGCGTCACGTCGGCCTGCTGGCCACCCGCTACACCATGGCGGCTGACTCCTTCTACCAGCAGCGCATGGCCCGCCACGGCATCGAGTTGCTGACCCCACCGCCGGAGGCGGCGGCCGAGGTCCACCGCATCATTTACGAAGAGCTGTGCCGTGGCCAGTTGAGCGCGTCGTCGAAGGCGCACTACCTGGCTTGCGTCGCCGAGCTGGCCGCGCGCGGCGCCGAGGGCGTGATCCTGGGCTGCACCGAGGTCGGGCTCTTGCTCGATGACGCGGCGCAGGCGCTGAGCCCCCTGCCTTTTTTCGACTCGACCGTGCTGCAGGCACGCGCGGCGGTCGATTGGATGTTGGCCGACGCCGAGATCGCCCCGCACGGTGGTAAAAGCCAGGGTGAGCTTGTCCCCACGCAGGCCGCGCCGACCTCAGGCACGCAAGAATCCACGCCTTGACCGAATCGCCTTCCTTGAATGAATTGTTGATGAATCCGCAGGAGACAAGAAGCATGAGCAGCATCTGGAACCAAGCCCGCCGCGCCGCGCGCATGAACCCGTCCATCATTCGCGAGATCCTCAAGGTCACCGAAAAGCCGGGCATCCTGTCCATGGCCGGGGGCCTGCCTTCGGCCGATACCTTCCCGGTCGATGCGCTCAAAGCTGCCTGCGATCAGGTGCTCAGCCACAACGCCAAGGAAGCCCTGCAGTACGCCGCCAGCGAAGGTTTTGCGCCGTTGCGCGAATGGGTGGCCCAGCGCATGGCCAGCCTGGGCATGACGGTCAGCCCGGATCAGGTGCTGATCACCAGCGGCTCCCAGCAAGGCCTGGATCTGGTCGGCAAGATCCTCTGCGATGCCGGCGCGCCGGTGGCCGTGGAGACGCCCACTTACCTCGGCGCCCTGCAGGCCTTCACGCCCTACGAGCCCAACTTCGTGAGCCTGGCCAGTGACGAGCAAGGTGTGGACCCGGCCGAGTTTGCCCGCCTGCCGCACGACGCGCCCGGCACCCGCTTTGCCTACCTGCTGCCCAACTACCAGAACCCCACCGGTCGTGTGATGAGCCTGGAGCGCCGCCAGGCCGTGATGGCCGCGGCCAAGGCCGCCGGCGTGCCGGTGATCGAAGACAACCCCTACGGCGACCTCTGGTTCGACGAGCCGCCGCTGCCGGCCCTGGCCTCCTTCTGGCCGGAAGGCACCATCTACCTGGGCAGCTTCTCCAAGGTGCTGACGCCCGGCTTCCGCCTGGGCTTCATCATCGCCCCGAGCGAGCTCTACCCCAAGCTGCTGCAAGCCAAGCAAGCGGCCGACCTGCACACCCCGGGCTTCAACCAGCGCGTGGTCTACGAGGTGGTCAAGAACGGCTTCCTCGACGAGCATGTGCCGCTGATCCGCGCCCGCTACAAGGCCAACCGTGATGCCATGGCCGAGGGCCTGAAGAAGCACCTGCCGCCGGGCTGCGTCTGGCAGAGCCCCAAGGGCGGCATGTTCTTCTGGATCCGTCTGCCCGAAGGTCTGAATGCCATGGATCTGCTGCCCAAGGCGGTGGATGCCGGCATCGCCTTCGTGCCCGGCGCGGCCTTCTACGCCCAGAACCCCGACCCGCGCACCCTGCGTCTGTCCTTTGTGACCCTGACGCCGCCGCAGATCGAAGAAGGCGTTGCCATCCTGGGCAAGGTGCTGCGCGACGCGCTGGACAACGGCGCGCAGCCCACGCCATGAGCTTGCAAAGCCGCCGCTTCGCCCAAGTCGACGTCTTCACCGCCATGCCCTTGCTGGGCAATGCCCTGGCCGTCGTCATCGACGGCGAGGGGCTCAGCGACGCCGCCATGGCCAGCTTTGCCCGCTGGACCAACCTCAGCGAAACCACCTTTCTGCTGCCGCCCACGCAGCCGGAGGCGGATTACCGGCTGCGCATCTTCACCCCCGGTGGCGAGCTGCCTTTTGCCGGCCACCCGACGCTGGGCTCGGCCCATTGCTGGCTGGGCGCCGGCGGTGTGCCCAAGCACAAGGGGCGCGTGGTGCAGGAATGCAAGATCGGTCTGGTGACGATCAAGCGTGGCGGCGATCACAAGCGCGAACGCCTGGCTTTTGCGGCCCCGCCGCTCAAGCGCTCGGGCCCGGTGGCGCCGGAGCTGCATGAGCAGGTCTTGCGCGCGCTGCGCCTGCCCGCCGAGGCGGTGCACGATGTGGTATGGGTGGACAACGGCCCGGGCTGGATCGCGGCCCGCCTGGCCTCGGCCGAGGCGGTGCTGGCCTTGCAGCCCGACTTCGCGGCCATGCAGGGCCTGAAGCTCGGCGTGGTCGGCGCCTACCCTTCGGGCTCGCCCCAGCAGTTCGAGGTGCGGGCCTTTGTGCCGGATCTCGGTGTGCCGGAAGACCCGGTCACCGGCAGCTTCAACGCGGGCCTGGCCCTGTGGTTGATGGATGCGGGCCTGGCGCCCATGCGTTACACCGCAGCCCAGGGCGCCAAGCTGGCGCGTGCCGGCCGCATCCATGTCTTGCGCGATGACGAGGCCACCTGGATCGGCGGCGATGTCGTGCCCTTGATCGAAGGCGAAGTCCGCCTTTGATGGATGTTTGAAGGGACAACTGCGCCATGACGCTGCAACTGCTGGGCAAGGCCAGCTCCATCAATGTCCGCAAGGTGCTGTGGACCTTGACCGAGCTGGGGCTTGAGTTTGAGCGCCAGGACTGGGGCGCGGGCTTTGCCACCACCGACACGCCCGAGTTCCGCCGCCTCAACCCCAATGCCCTGGTGCCGGTGCTGTGCGACGGCGATTTCGTGCTCTGGGAGAGCAACAGCATCTGCCGCTACTTGGTGGCGCGCGAGCAGCGCCATGAGCTCCTGCCGCAAGCGCCGCGGGCGCGAGCGCAGGTTGAGCAGTGGATGGATTGGCAGGCCGGCGAGTTCAACAACGCCTGGCGCTATGCCTTCATGAGCCTGGTGCGCCAGAGCCCGGCGCACCAGGACCCGCAACTGCTGGCCCAAGGCGTGGCGGGCTGGCACCGCCATGTGCAGATCCTCGACGCGCAACTAGCCCGGACCGGCGCCTTTGTCTGCGGCGAGACCTTCACCCTGGCTGATGTGGTGCTGGGCCTGTCTCTGCAACGCTGGCGTGTGGCGCCGCTGGACGAGGCGGGCCGACCCGAGGTGCCGGCGGCTCGCGCCTATCTGCAGCGTCTGGAGCAGCGCCCGGCCTTCATGGCCCACGGCGCCAACGGTCAGCCCTGAAATCCAGGGCGGCCCGTCAGCCCGGCCGCTTATTCGTTGCGGAAGTTGTCGTGGCAGGACTTGCAGGTGCTGGCGGCCGGGCCGAAGCTGGCCTTCAGCTGCTCCACCGTGGCGGGCTTGGCGGCGGCCAGCTTGGCCACTTCGTCCTGCATCTTCTTGGCGGCTTCGTCGAACTTGGCGCGCTCACTCCAGATCTCGGCCTTGGCGCCGCCCTTGTCCTTGCTGGCCGTGCCTTCGACAAAGCCGTGGAAGGGCAGGCGCGAGAGGCTGGCCACGATCTCGGCATTGCTGGCCGCAGCGGCGGCATCAAACGGGGCGCGGCCCTGGACCATGGCGCCCATGCGGCTGAAATGCGCGCCAATCAGGGTGAATGCCGCTTTGCGGTACTTGACGGCATCCTCGGGTTTTTGAAACTGGGCCTGCGCCGGCAGGCTGGCGCCCAGGGCGGCGACGCTCAGGAGGGTCAGGCTGAGGGTGTGCTTCATCGAGATCTTCTTCATGGTGCGTGAGGTCCTTGTGGCAGAGGAAGGAGGGCAGGGATGAACGAACAACAAGAGAACGAAGCGTCGGCCCGGGGCCGGCGCGCTGAGTGTACGGAAGACCTGGAACTTGTGCGGGGCTGCGGCCGCGTCGCCGCTGGGTTATCGTTGTCAGCTGTGAGGCCGCATGCTCGGGTGCTTGCGTTGCCGGGTGGCAAAAGGAGGTCCGTCCATGTCTGAGGACTCGACGATGACGCGTGTGCAGGTGCGGGTGCGGGTCTGGGACCTGCCGACCCGTTTGTTCCATTGGGCTCTGGTGCTGTGCGTGCTGGGTTCGGTGCTCAGCGCCAAGATCGGGGGCAACGCCATGATCTGGCATGCGCGCCTGGGCTATGCGGTGCTGGCCTTGCTGGGCTTCCGCCTGGCTTGGGGTCTGGTGGGCGGGCGCTGGTCGCGCTTTGGCAGCTTTCTCTACAGCCCTGCGGCCCTGCTGCGTTATCTGCGCGGACAGCCCCGCGAGGGTGATCATTTCGATGTGGGGCACAACCCACTGGGGGCCTTCTCGGTGCTGGCCATGCTGGCCTGGCTGGGCCTGCAAGTGGGCTCGGGCCTGATCGCCGATGACGAGATCGCCTTCAGCGGCCCGCTGGTCGCCTGGGTCAGCTCTGAGGTGAGTCTGGCCTGGACCCACTATCACAAGAGCTACGGGCAATGGGGGTTGTTCCTGCTGCTGGGCTTGCACCTGCTGGCTATCGCCTTTTACCGCTGGCGCCGCCAGGATTTGATCGGGCCCATGCTGTCGGGCGACAAGCAGTTGCCGGTCGCTGTACCGGCCAGTGCCGACAACTGGGCCACACGAGTGTTTGCGCTGACCTTGTTGCTGGCCTGTGCCGCCGGGGTCTATCTGCTGGTGACGCCGGCCCCGCTCACGTGAGGCATGTGGCCAGTACACTGCGGCGCTGCATGGAAAGCCCTCGCATCACCCTGATCACCCCGGACGACGCTGAAGCCTGGTCCGCCACGCGCGAGATCCTGCGCGATTACAGCGCCAGCTTGCAGGTGGATCTGTGCTTCCAGGATTTCGAGGCCGAACTGGCCTCGCTGCCCGGCCAGTATGAGCCGCCCGGCGGCTTGATGCTGCTGGCGCTGGTGGACGGCGCCGTGGCCGGTTGCGGCGGGTTTCGCAACCTGCCTGAGGTCGATTACCCCAACGCCTGCGAAATGAAGCGCCTGTTTGTGCGCCCGGCCTTTCGACGCTTCGGCCTCGGGCGCATGCTGGCCCAGGCCTTGATCGACCGCGCCACCCAGGCCGGCTATTCCAGCATGCTGCTGGACACTCTGGACGATATGGAGGCCGCCCGCGGCCTGTACGAGAGCCTGGGTTTCGAGGCCGTGCCGCCTTACTACTTCAACCCGATTCCGGGTGCGCACTACCTCCGCGTCGAACTGGCTTGAGGGTTGCCGCGCAGCAATCGCGGCTCGGGTCTGAGTTTCATCGGGTTACGGTCGTAGCATGGGGTGTTGCATCCCGCCTCCGACCCCGCTTCGATCGCCATGAATTCAGAAACCTCGACCCCGCCCTACACCATCACGCCTGCTGGCCCGACGCCGGCCTTGCTGGGTGAATCGCCGCTGTGGAGCGTGGAGGAGCAGGCGCTCTACTACGTCGACATTCCGGCCAAGCAGGTGTTGCGCCTGCATCCCGCCTCGGGCGAGTTGCGGCAATGGCCCATGGCCAGTGAGCCAGGCTGTATCGCGCTGATCGAGGGCGGTGGATTGGCCGTGGCGCAGCGCCAGGGGCTGTTTCGACTGGATCCGGAAAGCGGTGCCTGCAGTCTGCTGGCGCCGCCGCCTTACGACCCGGCGCGCCAGCGCTTCAACGACGGCAAGCCGGATGCGAAGGGCCGGCTCTGGGTCGGCGGCATCGACGATGCCCGCGCGCCTGACGCTGCGCTGTACCGTTATGGGTCAGCCGGCTTTGTGCGCGCCGAAGGCGGCATCACCACCTCGAACGGCCTGGCCTGGAGCCCGGATCAGGCCTGGATGTACTGGTCCGACACCAAGGCGCATGAAATCTACCGCCTGCCTTTCGATGCCGAGACCGGTGCGTTGGGAGTGCGCCAAACCTGGGTGCGCTTCGAGCCGCGTGCGGCTGGCCAGTCGCTGGACAGCTACGGCGGCCGGCCCGACGGCGCGGCTGTGGACCAAGAGGGCTGCTACTGGGTGGCCATGTACGAAGGCCAGCGCCTGCTGCGGCTCTCGCCCGAGGGTCAGGTCTTGATGGAGGTCAAGCTGCCGGTGCGTTGCCCGACCATGCCGACTTTCGGTGGTGCCGATCTGCGTACGCTCTACATCACCACCGCCAGCGACGGCCGCCCGGCCGAGGAGCGCGCCGCCCAGCCCTGGGCCGGCTGTGTGCTGCAGATGCGGGTCGAGGTGCCCGGTTGGGCGCCGAATCGACTCAAGCTCTGAACTGCAGGCGCCCCAAAATCGGGCGCCCATTCCCTTCGTTTTGCAGGGCTGTCAGCCAAAAGTCATGGTCTGTGAAGATCATGCCGCCGGGCCTGGAAAGGCCGGCCGGCGGGCGCTTTGACGCTTGCTTGGCATCGGTTTTTCGGCCTCGGGCGAGGGGCTGCGGCAGGGGTTTGGGAGGGCTCCCGGTAGCGCTGGCTTTCCCAGGCTACGGGTTTCCACATATAATCTTTGGGTTTTGCCGACAGCCGTCATCCATTCATGAGCGAATTTGAAGGCGATGAACTGGGCGGACATTCGGGTGCCAGGGCAGGGGGTCAGCGGTCAGAGCGATCGTCGAAGCCCAGCCCAGCCGAAGGTTCGAAAACAGCCCAGCCTGCAAGTTCGCTGACCCTGTCGCCGGGGTCTTCGCCTGAGCGCAAGTTCAGGCAGCTGGCTTGGGATGACGAGTTGTCTGAGGATGGTTCCCAGGATGGGGCCACCGAGGCTGCTTTCAAGACGCTCACGCGTGAGGAGGCTCAAGCCCTGGTGGCGCAGCATCCGCCTTTGTCGCCCTGGCGGGTGGTGGGGGCGCAGGCCGTGATCGGCGTGCTGCTGGCCGTGCTCTGGGGGCTGGGTGCCTGGTTGATGGGCGACAGCAGCCTCGGTGGAATGGAGAAAGCGCGGTCGGCCCTGTGTGGCGTGGCCGCGGTGGTTCTGCCCAATGCCTTGATGGCATGGGGCATGACCGGGCTCTTCAGGGGGATTCCTGGCGCTGCGGTGCTGGGCTTCATGTTCTGGGAGTTGATCAAGATCATGCTGGCCGTTGCCATCTTGGCGGCGGCTGCGAAATGGATGCCCGGGCTGTACTGGCCAGCACTGCTGGTTGGGCTGATCGGGTGTTTGAAAGTTAATTGGGTGGCCCTGCTTCTGCAGGGTCGTTTCAGCAAAAATCGCGTGGCCGCAAGCCACGCCAAGCGGGACGGAAACTGACAATGGCAGCCGAAGGACACGCGCCGAACGCGGGCGAATACATCCAGCATCACTTGCAGCACATGCAAGTGAACTTTGCGGGCCAAGCGGTCAAGCAAACCGACATCGTCGATTTCAGCCTGTTCAACCTCGACTCGCTGATCTACTCGGTGCTGCTGGGCGTGATCGGCTGCTTCTTCCTGTGGCGCGCCGCGCGCAAGGCCACGTCGGGCGTGCCGGGCCGCTTCCAGGCTGCCGTGGAAATCCTGGCTGAAATGGTTGAGAACCAAGCCAAGGGCGTGATCCACAACGCCGCCAGCCGCAAGGTGATCTCGCCCCTGGCGCTGACCGTCTTCGTCTGGATCTTCCTGATGAACTTCATGGACATGCTGCCGGTCGATCTGCTGCCGGTTGCCTGGACCCACGCTTACGCCGCCATGGGCCATGACGCACACCACGCTTACATGCGTGTCGTGCCCTCGGCCGACCTGTCGACCACCCTGGGCCTGTCCACCAGCGTGCTGCTGGTGTGCTTCTGGTACAGCGTGAAGATCAAGGGCATTGGCGGCTGGACGCATGAACTGCTGGCTGCGCCCTTCGGCGACAAGTGGTTCCTGTATCCGATCAATTTCCTGATGCAGATGATCGAGTTCGCGGCCAAGACCGTGTCTCACGGCATGCGACTGTTCGGCAATATGTTTGCCGGCGAACTGGTGTTCATGCTGATTGCCTTGATGGGCGGTGTGTGGGCCTGGGAGCTGAACCCCTTGTCGGGCGGCTTCTGGCTGGGTCTGGGTCACTTGGTGGCAGGTACGGTGTGGACGCTGTTCCACATCCTGATCATCACCTTGCAGGCCTTCATCTTCATGATGCTGACCCTGATCTACACCGGCCAGGCGCACGACGCGCACTGATCGCAGTCAGTTTGTAGTTTTTCGTTTGACCTTTCCCTTTCCCTTTTCTTTTTTCTATCCCTTCTGGAGCTAATCATGGAAAACATCCTCGGTCTCGTCGCGCTGGCTTGCGGTCTCATCGTTGGTCTGGGCGCTCTGGGCGCTTCGATCGGTATCGCACTGATGGGCGGCAAGTTCCTGGAATCTTCGGCTCGCCAGCCTGAGCTGATGAACGAACTGCAAACCAAGATGTTCATCTTGGCTGGTCTGATCGACGCTGCTTTCCTGATCGGCGTGGCTATCGCTCTGCTGTTCGCATTCGCCAAGCCCTTCGCCATCTAATTGAACGGCCAACCTTTCACGGTTGAAAGGATCGTGCTGTGAATATCAACGCAACCCTGTTCCTGCAAGCGATCGTTTTTGCGATCCTTGTTTGGTTCACCATGCGCTTCATCTGGCCGCCGATCACCAAGGCGCTGGATGAGCGTGCGCAGAAGATCGCCGACGGTCTGAAGGCGGCTGAACTGGCCAAGTCTGAATTGGCCACGGCCAACAAGAAGGTCGACGAGCAACTGGCCCAAGCGCGCGGTGAAACCACCAAGCAATTGGCTGACGCTGAAAAGCGTGCCGCTGCCATCGTGGACGCTGCCAAAGTGCGTGCAGAAGAAGAAGGCGCCAAGATCGTGGCCGCTGCCAAGGCTGAAGCCGAGCAGCAAGCCGCACGTGCCCGTGAGGCCCTGCGCGAGCAGGTCGCCGCACTGGCCGTCAAGGGTGCCGAGCAAATTCTGCAGCGCGAGGTCAACGCCAGCGTCCATGCCGAGTTGCTGGGCCGTCTGAAGACGGAGCTGTAATCATGGCTGAGCTCGCAACCATTGCCCGTCCTTACGCGGAAGCGCTCTACCAAGTGGCGCTGAAGTCTGACGTCAAGGCCTGGGGCCAGCAGATTTCTGCGCTGGCCCAGGTGGCGCAAGACGCCGAGCTGCGCCAGTTCGCTGACAGCCCCAAGGCCCAGCCCGAGCAAGTGCTTGCCATCATGACGGCAGCCACGGGCCTGGCCTTGGCCGACGGCATGCAGAGCTTTCTGCGTGAAGTGATCGCCAATGGTCGCCTGGCAGCCTTGCCGGCCGTGGCAGCGCAGTTTCATGCGCTCGCCAATGCCGCCGCAGGTGTGGCTGATGCGACCATTTACAGCGCCTACCCGATCGAGCCGGCTCAGCTGGCCGAAGTCGTGGCGGCGCTGGAAAAGCGCTTCGCTCGCAAGCTGCAAGCCCAAGTCACGCTGGAGCCGGCATTGATTGGCGGCATCCGGGTGGTGGTTGGCGATGAGGTGCTCGACACCTCGGTCAAGTCCCGCCTGGAGCGCATGAAAGTGGCGCTCACCGCCTGAGTTTCGGGCACGAGCGCAACGCCACCCCCTTTCGTTCATCCCTGTGTCTACCGCTCTGGCAACAGACGCTAGTCCAGATGGGAGCCATAGCAATGAATTTGAATCCTGCTGAAATTTCCGAAGTCATCAAGTCCCGCATCGAGGGTCTGGGTGCATCGACGGACGTCCGCAACCAGGGCACGGTCGTGTCCGTGTCCGACGGCATCTGCCGCATCCATGGTCTGTCTGACGTGATGCAAGGCGAAATGCTGGAGTTCCCGGCCGGTGCCGATGGCAAGCCGACCTACGGCCTGGCTCTGAACCTCGAGCGCGACTCCGTCGGCGCCGTGATTCTGGGCGCGTACGAGCACATCTCCGAAGGCAACACCGTCAAGTGCACGGGTCGCATTCTGGAAGTGCCCGTCGGCCCCGAGCTGGTGGGTCGCGTCGTCAACGCCCTGGGCGAGCCGATCGACGGCAAGGGCCCGATCAACGCCAAGCTGACCGACGTGATCGAAAAGGTCGCACCGGGCGTGATCGCACGTAAGTCCGTGGACCAGCCGGTGCAAACCGGTCTGAAGTCCATCGACTCCATGGTGCCCGTCGGCCGTGGCCAGCGCGAGCTGATCATCGGTGACCGCCAGACCGGCAAGACCGCCGTCGCCATCGACGCCATCCTGGCCCAGAAGGGTCAGAACATGACCTGTATCTACGTCGCGATCGGCCAGAAGGCTTCGTCGATCAAGAACGTGGTGCGTGCTCTGGAAGCCAACGGCGCGATGGACTACACCATCGTCGTGGCCGCCTCTGCGTCTGAATCGGCAGCCATGCAGTACGTCTCGGCCTACTCGGGCTGCACGATGGGCGAGTACTTCCGCGACCGCGGTCAAGATGCGCTGATCATTTATGACGATCTGTCCAAGCAAGCTGTGGCCTACCGTCAGGTCTCGCTGCTGCTGCGCCGTCCGCCGGGCCGTGAAGCCTACCCGGGCGACGTGTTCTACCTGCACAGCCGTCTGCTGGAGCGTGCCGCTCGCGTGAATGCCGACTACGTCGAAGCATTCACCAAGGGTGAAGTGAAGGGCAAGACCGGTTCGCTGACCGCTCTGCCCATCATCGAAACCCAAGCCGGTGACGTGTCCGCCTTCGTGCCGACCAACGTGATCTCGATCACCGACGGCCAGATCTTCCTGGAAACCAATCTGTTCAACGCCGGCATCCGCCCCGCGATCAACGCCGGTATCTCGGTGTCGCGCGTCGGTGGCGCTGCTCAGACCAAGCTGATCAAGGGCCTGTCCGGCGGTATCCGTACCGACCTGGCGCAGTACCGTGAACTGGCTGCGTTCGCGCAGTTCGCTTCCGATCTGGACGAGTCCACCCGCAAGCAGCTGGACCGCGGTGCCCGCGTGACCGAACTGCTGAAGCAAGCTCAGTACTCGCCGCTGCCGATCAGCCTGATGGCTGCCACGCTGTACGCGGTGAACAAGGGCTTCATGGACAGCCTGGACGTGAAGAAGGTTCTGGCTTTCGAACACGGCCTGCACCAGTTCCTGAAGACCAGCCACGCCGCTCTGCTGGCCAAGCTGGAAGCCGACAAGGCCATGGACAAGGATGCGGAAACCGAGTTGAACGCCGCCATCACGACGTTCAAGAAGTCCTTCGCTTAATGCCCATGACGGGGCGGAACAAGCACCACGCGCTGAACCGCCCCATCTGAACAGGAGAAATCATGGCATCAAGCAAGGAAATTCGCGGCAAGATCAAGTCGGTCGAGAACACCAAGAAGATCACCAAGGCCATGGAAATGGTCGCTGCGTCCAAGATGCGCAAGGCGCAGGAACGGATGCGCTCGGCTCGGCCCTACAGCGAGAAGATTGGCAGCATCGCTGCCAATCTCTCCAAGGCCAACCCCGAGTACCAGCACCCCTTCATGGTGACGAACGAGTCGGCCAAGCAGGTCGGTTTCGTGGTGGTCACGACGGACAAGGGTCTGTGCGGCGGTTTGAACACCAATCTGTTGCGCGCAGCCACGGCCAAGTTGAAAGACCTGGAAGCGGGCGGTCAGAAGGCTGAAGTCGTTGCCATCGGCAACAAGGGCTTGGGCTTCATGAACCGCATCGGAGCCAAGGTCGTCTCGCATGTGACGCAGATGGGTGACCAGCCGCACATCGAGAAGATCATCGGCCCGGTCAAGGTTTTGCTCGACGCGTACGCGGAAGGCAAGCTCTCGGCGGTTTACCTGTGCTACACCCGTTTCATCAACACGATGAAGCAGGAGCCGGTTGTGCAGCAGCTGCTGCCGCTGAGCACCGAGGGTCTGGCCGGTGGCGCTGAAGGCTCCAAGGCCTCGCACGCTTGGGATTACATCTACGAACCCGACGCGGCGACCGTGATCGACGAGCTCTTGGTGCGTTACACCGAAGCGCTGGTTTATCAGGCTGTGGCGGAAAACATGGCGTCCGAGCAATCGGCACGCATGGTGGCGATGAAGGCCGCAACCGACAACGCCGGCACCTTGATTGGTGAGCTGAAGCTGGTCTACAACAAGACCCGCCAGGCCGCCATCACCAAGGAACTGAGCGAAATCGTCAGTGGCGCGGCCGCGGTGGGTTGATAAATCCCGCTGCTCGCCAAACCATACGCAACGAATACTGATTGAAGGAATCGATATGTCGAACACTCAAACCAACGCGGTTGGCAAGATCGTTCAGTGCATTGGCGCCGTGGTGGACGTGGAGTTCCCGCGCAACCAGATGCCGAAGATCTATGACGCGCTGAAGATGGAAGGCTCCGCCCTGACGCTGGAAGTTCAGCAACAACTGGGCGACGGCGTGGTGCGTACCATTGCTCTGGGCTCGTCGGACGGTCTGCGTCGCGGTTCGCAGGTGTACAACACCGGCGAAAACATTCAGGTGCCGGTCGGCAAGGCCACCCTGGGTCGCATCATGGACGTGCTGGGCGCTCCCATCGACGAGCGTGGCCCGGTTGATCAAGCGCAAATCGCTTCGATCCACCGCGCTGCTCCCGCCTATGACGAACTGAGCCCCTCGCAAGACCTGCTGGAAACCGGCATCAAGGTGATCGACTTGATCTGCCCGTTCGCCAAGGGCGGCAAGGTGGGTCTGTTCGGTGGCGCCGGTGTGGGCAAGACCGTGAACATGATGGAACTCATCAACAACATCGCCAAGGCCCACAGCGGTCTGTCGGTGTTTGC
>NKIM01000044.1 GCA_002255955.1 Burkholderiales bacterium PBB2
GGAGGCTGCCGGTCTGGTGAAGTTCGACTTCTTGGGCCTGGCCACGCTGACGATTCTGGAACTGGCCAAGGACTTCATCGTCGCGCGCTACCCGGACCAGAAGAACTTCGCCTTCGAGACCATTCCGCTCGACGACCGGCGCACCTACAAGCTGTTCTCGGATGGTTTGACCGAGTCCGTGTTCCAGTTTGAATCGACCGGCATGCAGCGCATGTTGAAGGACGCGAAACCCTCGCGACTGGAAGACCTGATCGCCCTGAACGCGCTCTATCGACCCGGTCCCATGGACCTGATCCCGACCTTTGTGGCGCGCAAGCACGGCAAGGAAGTGGTCGAGTATCCGCACCCCTTGACCGAGCCTGTGCTGGCCGAGACCTACGGCATCATGGTCTACCAGGAGCAGGTGATGCAGACCGCCCAGGTGCTGGGCGGTTACAGCCTCGGCGGCGCCGACATGCTGCGCCGGGCCATGGGCAAGAAAAAGGCCGAGGAGATGGCCGAGCACCGGGCCATCTTCCGCAAGGGCGCGGCCGTCAATGGCCTCGACGAGAAACAGGCCGACGAAGTCTTCGACCTGATGGAGAAGTTCGCGGGCTACGGCTTCAACAAGTCGCACGCCGCCGCCTACTCCTTGCTGGCGTACCACACGGGCTGGCTCAAGGTTCATTTCACGGCCGAGTTCTTCGCCGCGAACATGACGATTGAAATGGACGACACCGACAAGCTCAAAGTCTTGTTGAATGACGCCAAGCTCTTCGGCATCGATTTCGAGCCGCCGAACGTCAACCTCGGTGTGCACCGTTTCGAGCCCATCATGCCGGGCGACGGGGTGTTCCCGAACTGGGCAGCGCCAGGCACGCCGGGCGGCCGGCCCAAGCGCATCAATTACGGCCTGGGCGCCATCAAGGGCACGGGCAAGGGCGCGATCGACTCCATCGTCGCGGTGCGCCAGAAGGACGGCCCCTTCAAGAGCTTCTACGATTTCTGCTGCCGCATCGACCGCAAGGCCTGCAACAAGCGGGTGGTGGAAGCGCTGATCAAGGCCGGCGCTTTCGACAGCCTGGAGCCCGACCGCGCCCGCCTGCTGGCCAGCGTGGCGCGCGGCTACACCCATGCCGAAACCCAGGAGGCCAATGCCGACCAGGGCGGCCTGTTCGACTTTGGCGACACCCATGGCTCGTCCACCGCCGAGCCCGATCTGGTGGACGTGCCGTCCTGGAGCATCAAGGAGCGGCTGACGCTGGAGAAGACGGCCATCGGCTATTACCTCAGCGGCCATCTGTTTGACCAGAGCGGCGACGAGGTGCGGCGCATGGTCAAGCGCCGCATTGCCAATGTCGAGGCCGCCGCGCTGAGCCGCGAGGTGGTGATGCTGGCCGGCATCGTCAGCGATCTGCGCGTGATCAACGGCAACCGCGGCCGCGTTGCGATCTTCAAGCTCGACGACAAGAGCGACATCATCGAAGCCGTGGCCAACGAGGAACTGCTCAATCTGCACAAGGAGCTGCTGGTCGACGACGAGCTCTTGATCCTGCAGGGCAAGGTGCAGATCGACCGCTTTGCTGGCGGCTACCGCTTCAATGTCCAGGCCATCTGGGACCTGGCTGCGGCACGCACGCGATTTGGCCGTTACTTCTACGTGCCGGTCGGCGCGACCCTTCCGGATCTGAAGGAGGTGGTCAAGCAATGGCCGCCGCGCCAGGTGCAGACCGAGCAGGGCGTCACGTTGCAGGGCCTGAAGATCCAGACCCACCATTTCTTGCAGGGCGAGCATGAGGGCGCCGAGTTCCGGCTGGAGCTGGGCGAAGACAGCCGCTTCTGGCCCTGCGACGAGGCCTTGGCGCGCCTGAGTCAGTTTGGCGGCCCGGTGAAAGGCCAGGCCAAGCCCTTGCCGCAGGCGCAAATCATTTACGACGCCGGTTGACGGTGATTCTTGCAGGCGCATGACGCGGGCCACCGCATGCCTGCCCTGTGGCGGCTGGGCTGCAGGCCGTGGTGTTTTGCCCGCTTCTCGAGGCTTCGTC
Source organism: Burkholderiales bacterium PBB2 (assembly GCA_002255955.1). Lineage (GTDB taxonomy): Bacteria > Pseudomonadota > Gammaproteobacteria > Burkholderiales > Burkholderiaceae_C > Paucibacter_A. The sequence continues at coordinate 2,025 of NKIM01000044.1, forward strand.
CGGGCTGGAATTCAGCGATGATGTGACGCGATTCACACCATGGCTGCGTCCACCTTGTCCTCCCCCCGCACCGGTCTCATCCTCACAGGCGGTGGCGCCCGAGCCGCCTACCAGGTGGGGGTGCTGGCGGCCATTGCCCAGCTGCGCCGGGATGCCGGCCTGGGTGGCCCGCAGACCTCGACCCCGTTTCCGGTGGTGGCCGGCACCTCGGCTGGTGCCATCAATGCCGCCACCCTGGCCTGCAATGCCGATGATTTCGACGCGGCGGTCGATGGCCTGGTGCACCTCTGGCAGAACCTCCATGTGGACCAGGTTTACGCCGCCGATGCCTTTGGCGTGATTCGCACCGGTGCGCGCTGGATGACCATGATGAGCCTGGGCTGGGCCGTGGCCCGCTGGCGCCGCACGCGGCCCAACAGCCTGCTCGACAACTCACCCCTGGGGCGCTTGCTGAACCGCTGGATCCGCATGGATCGGCTCGATGCCATGCTGGCCGCCGGCCATATGCAGGCCCTGGCCATCAGCGGATCAAGCTACACCTCGGGCCAGCATGTCACCTTCTACCAAACCCATCTGCCCTTCGAGCCCTGGCTGCGCTCGCAGCGCATCGCCGTGCGGGCCAAGCTCAGCATCGATCATCTGATGGCCTCCTCGGCCATTCCCTTCATCTTCCCGGCCCAGCAGCTGGATCTGGATGGCCAGCTCGAATGGTTCGGCGACGGCTCCATGCGCCAGAGCGCGCCGATCTCGCCGGCCGTGCATCTGGGCGCCGACCGGGTGCTGGTGATCGGCGCCGGTCGCATGCACGAGCCCCCAGGCCGGCGCCAGACCCTGGTCAGTGGCCACCCGAGCATGGCGCAGATTGCCGGCCATGCTTTGTCCAATATCTTTCTCGATGCGCTGGCGGTCGATGTCGAGCGCCTGCAACGCATCAACAACACCTTGTCGCTCTTGCCGCCGGACGCGCTGCAGGCCACGCCGCTGCGGCCCATCGATGTGCTGGTGATCGCGCCCAGCCGCCGCCTCGATGAGCTGGCGGCCGAGCACCAGGGCAGCCTGCCGCCGGCCATCAAGGGCTTGCTGCGCAGCGTCGGCGTGGCGGGTGAGGGCAAGGGCGCCAGCGGCTCGGCGCTGACCAGCTATCTGCTGTTTGAACCCTCCTTCACCGGGGAGCTGATCCATCTGGGCATGAGCGACACGCTGGCGCGCCGTGTTGAGGTGCAGAACTTCTTTGGCTGGCCCACCCAGGCGCCGGCCTTTGATCCGGCCGCCATGCGTCGCCGGCAGGCGGGCTTTGCGGCCGCCGCAGCGGCTGCCGCGCCTGTGGCGGCCTGATTTCAGGCCAGGGGCAAGTCCACCTCAGCGCACAGGCCGCCCTCGGCGCGGTTGCTGAGCTTCAAGCGACCACCCTGGCGCTCGATCAAATCTCGCGCGATGTACAGCCCCAGCCCCGTGCCGCCGGTGTGGCGGTTGCGGGAGGATTCCAGCCGGTAGAAGGGCTGGAACACCGCCTCCAGCTGCTCGGTGGGGATGCCAGGCCCTGGGTCCTCGATACGCACCCGCACGCGCTGGTCCTCCAGCACCACGCTGACCTCGGCACTGCCGCCGTAGCGGATCGCATTGCCCAGCAAATTGCCGAACACACGGCGCAGCGCGCTGGGCTGGGCCCGCACCCGGGCCGGCGGGCCGCTGCAGTGCACGGCATGGCCTTGCTCGCTGAGGTCGTCGCTGAGGGCGGTCAGTAGGGCGCTCAGATCCTGGATCTGCGCCGCCTCGGTCGAGGCCAGGCCATCGCCCTGGAACAGCTCCAGCACCGAGTCGATCATGGCGCTCATCTCGACGATATCGCCCACCGCCGCGCGACGCGGGCCTTCTTCCAGGCTCAAGGTCTCCAGGCGCATGCGCAAGCGGGTCAGCGGCGTGCGCAAATCATGCGAGATGGCCGCCACCAGCAGGCCGCGCTCGCTGAACTGCTGGCGCATCTGCCGGGCCATCTGGTTGAACAGCCGCGCTGCTTCACGCACTTCGAAGGTGCCGCTGCCTTCATCCAGCTGAGGCAGGGGCGCGCGGCCCTTGACCGCGTCGCCGAGGCCGGCTGAGGCCTGCATCAGCCGCCGCATGGGCTGGGCCAGCCAACGCGAGCCCAGCCATGCGGCCAGCGCCATGACCAGCAGCCGCACGCCGTAGTCCAGCGCGGTTTGCGCGGCATTCAGGCCGGGCGGGCGAGGGCCGCCAGGCCCTGCGCCGCGTGGCGGGCCAGAGGGTTCCTCCAGCATCTGCAGGCCGCGCGTGGGCGGCAGGGAAGGAAAGGTGGGCAGGCGGCCTGGTTCGCCCGGGCCGGCCCCCGGGCCTGCCGCTCGATGCGGTGGTGGCGGCGGCGGCGGGTGAGCTCCGAAGCCCTCGGCTTGCTGCAAACCAGGTGGCGAGGCGTCGGAGAAGTGCAACCAGCGCACGGTGGCAAAAGCCAGCACATGGCTCAGCACCAGGCTCAGCCAGAGCAGCAGGAAGAGCCGCTTGGCCAGGCTGTCCTTGAACAGCGCCGCCGAGGCGCGCTGCGCCCAGCTCATGGGGTGCCGCCTTTCACCACCTGCGGTGTGGCATCGAAGAGATAGCCCTCGCCGCGCAGGGTGCGGATCAGGCGAGGCTCGCGCGAAGAGTCGCCCAGCTTTTGGCGCAGGCGCGAGATGCTCAGGTCCACGCTGCGGTCGTTGACGTCCACGCCGGGCGCGCGGGTCAGCTCGATCAGCTGTTCGCGGCTGAGCACGCGGCCGGGCCGCTCGACCAGGGCGCTGAGCATGCGGAACTCGGCCTGCGACAAGGCCATCACCACGTCCTCCGGTGAGATCAGCTGGCGCAGCATGCGGTCGAAACGCCAGCCCTCGAACTGCAGCAGGCGGGCCGAACCGAGGCTGGCGCCCTGAACGTCCTCGGGCGCACCGGCTTTCTTGATGCGCCGCATCAGGGCGTGGATGCGGGCCACCAGCTCGCGCGGCTCGAAGGGCTTGCCCAGGTAGTCGTCCGCACCCATTTCCAGGCCCAGCACGCGGTTGATCGGGTCACCGTGAGCGGTCAGCATGATGACCGGCGGCCCGCCGCGCTGCTGCAGCCATTGGCACAAGCTCAGTCCGCCCTCGCCCGGCAGCATCAGATCGAGGATGACCACATCGAAATGCTGGCTGGCGATCAGGCGGCGCATCTCCACACCATCGGCGGCCGTCTGGGCGTGGATGTCGAAGCGCAGCAGATAGCTTTGCAGGCTGAGGCGAATCTCTTGGTCGTCATCGACCACCAGGCAGTCCATCACCGGCTCCTCGGGCGTCATAGGTGCTGCCGAGCCTACCTCAGCCGCCCGCTTCATGCGCCCACGCCGACGTTCAGGGTCGCGGCATAGCCCTGGCTGACGCTGCCGCTGACGCTGGCCAGCTGGCTGCTGACGCCGTCGCTGAAGACGTTGTCGGTCGCAAAGCTGATGCGGGCGAAGTTGCTGCTGCTGGCGTTGTAACCGGTGGCGCTGCTGTAGACCTGCTGGCAGATGGCTTCGGGGAAGGCGATCTGCGAGGTGCGCAGCTTGTTGGCATAGCCGCTGGCCAGGGCCTGGCTGCGGTAGACCTCGAAATGCATATGTGGCATGCGACCGTCGTAGCAGCCGGGGAAGATGGTGTCGAAGACCACCAGGCCGTCGCTGCCGCTGGTCTGCACGCCGCGCAGATAGTTCTGGTCTGTGACGCCGCTGGAGTACATGGAGTAGCGGCCCTCCCGGTCGCAGTGCCAAAGGTAGACGGCATAACCCGAGAGATCGGCGCAGCTGCTGCTGTTGCTGTTCTGCAGGCGCAGGGTCAGCGTCAGCGGCACGCCGCCGGCCAGGCCGCTGGCGCCGGCAATGCTGCTGCGGATGTCGCGCCGCACGATGCCGCTCAGGGCGAGCGCATTGGCGATGCTGCCATTGGCGCTGTTGGAGCCGTCGCCCGGATAGGGGCCGGCCGTTTCCTCGGGAATCAGGGGGCAGGCGCTGTTGTTGCTGCCGCTGCCTGTGCTGCCACCCGAACTTCCACTGCCGCTGCTGGAGCTGGCACTGCTGCCGTCCGAGCCGCCACCGCCTCCGCAGGCCACCAGGCCCAGGCTGCTGGCCGAGCCCGCCACCGCGGCGAACCAGGCCAGGGCCCGGCGGCGCTGCAGGCGACCGGCTTCGAGGCGGGCCAGATCGTGTGACAGGCCGAGGTCGTGATCCTCGCGGGGGGCGCGAGTGGCGTGGGCGGCGGTGATGAGCGGTGAGGGCGAAGGATGACGCGACATGACGGAAACTCCTGCAGCAAGGCGTGGGCGTGGGCGGAACGGCCGGGGCATGCACCCTGGGGCTCGGCCGGGCAGCGGGGGCTGCCTGCAGGCCATTGGAGCGCCCTCGTTTGTCGGCGGTTCAGTCAGTTTGTGTCGGGGTTGACACAACAGCTCGCTCAGGGAGCACTCGTGCTGGCCGCGGGCTCGCGGTCCAGCCAGGCCTGGCCTGCGACGCGCAGGCCTTGCTCCGACAGCTGCCGGGCCAGAGCCGGGCCGATGCCACGCACGCGCTGCCGCAGGTCGCCCCAACCCTCAAAGGCCTGCTGCTGGCGCGCCTGCAGCAGGCGCTCGACCAGGGCCGGGCCCAGGCCGCGCAGCGATTCCAGCTGGGCGCGGCTGGCGGTGTTGAGTTCCAGCGGCTTGGGGCTGGGATCGCTCTGGGCGCTCGCCAGGGTTGGCCTTGCCAGGCAGGCCACAGCCAGGCCGCACATCAGCAGCTGGCGGCGAGAGGGGGCGGCGTCCATCGGCGTCATCTCGTGCTCGCGCCTCGCCCCGGGGCTCACTCGCCGTTCTGTGCCCGCACCATGGCGGCATAGGCGCCGTCGCGGGCCAGCAGCTCGGCGTGGCTGCCCGATTCACTGACGCGACCCTGGCTCATGACATGGATCTGGTCGGCGCTGCGGATGGTGGACAGGCGGTGGGCGATCACGATCAGGGTCTTGCGGCCCTGCCACATCTCCAGCGCCTGCTGTACGGCGCGTTCGCTCTCGGTGTCCAGGGCCGAGGTGGCTTCGTCGAAGACCCAGATTGGCGCGTCGCGGTAGAGCGCGCGGGCAATCGCCAGGCGCTGCCGCTGGCCGCCGGAGAGCTTGCTGCCGTTGGCACCGATGAGGGTGTCCAGGCCTTCGGGCAGCTGCTGCACAAAGTCCCAGAGGTGGGCGGCGCGCAGGGCTTGCTCGAGCCGCGCCGGGTCGCGCGGCTGGGCGTAGGCAATGTTTTCGGCCACCGAGGCATCAAACAGCACGATGTCTTGCGACACCACGGCGAACTGGCGGCGCAGATTGGCTCGCTTGAGCTCGGCGATGTCCACGCCGTCGAGCAAGACCTGACCCTGGTCGGGCGTGCCGAAGCCCAGCAGCAGGTGGATGATGGAGCTCTTGCCCGCGCCGGAGGATCCGACCAGGGCGGTGGTCTGGCCCGGTGAGAAGTGCAGGTTCAGCCCGTCCAGCGCGGGGCGCTCGCTGCCCGGGTATTGCAATCGAACTTCGTTCAACTGCAGCTCGCCGCGGCATTGCTGCAGCTCACGCTGGCCACGGTCGGGCTCGGCCGGCATGTCCAGCAGCTCCAGGCAGCCGCGTGCAATCACCAGGGCATTGGTGATGGGCTGGGCCAGATCGCTGAGGTGGCGCAAGCGCGAGGTCAGCAGCAGCAAGGCGGTGACGAAGGCGGCGAACTCACCCACGCCGGTGTTGGCCTGGCGCGCCTGCAGCAGGGCCACGCAGATGATCAGGGACAGGCCGACGCTGGCGATCAGCTGCGACAGCGGCTGGCTCAAAGCGCCGGCGGCCACCGCCTTGAGGCTGCTGCGCTGCAGCTCGCGCGCGCGATCGGCAAAGCTCTTGCGCTCATGCTCGACCGCATCGAAGCTGCGCACCACGCGCCAGGCGCGGGTGATGTCGTCGACCTTGTTGACCAGCTGCAGCTGGGCCTCGTAGCTGCGGCTGGACATGGCGCGCACACGCTGGTTGACCTTCTTCACCACCACGGCCATCAGCGGCGTCACCACCATGGCCAGCAGGGTCAGCTGCCAGTTCATGTAGAGCAGGGTGCCCAGCATGGCCAGGGCCGGCAGGCCGTCGCGCAGCACGGTGATCAAGGTGTTGCCCAGCAGCGAGAGGATCTGCTGCGGATCGTTGACCACCTTGGTCACCGCCGTGCCCGGTTGCAGGCTGGTGAAGACGCGCGCATCGGCCTTGAGCAAGGCCTCCAGCAGGGCGGCGCGGAAATCCATGACGCTGCGGCTCAGCGTCCAGTGAAACAGGTACTGGCCGAGGAAGCCGAACAGGCCGCGCACCGCGAACAGGCCGATCAGCGTCACCGGCACCCACCAGACGCTGAAGGCATCGCGGGCAAAACCATCGCCGAACACGTACTTGATCAGCTGCGGGATCAGCGGCTCGGTGGCCGCGGCGCCGATATAGGCCAGGATGGTCAGCGCCAAGCCGCCGCGGTAGGGCCGCACGAACTGGCGCAGTCGCTGTGCGATCTCGCGGTCGGCTTGTGGGGCGCGGTCGGTGGCTTCAGCGGGCGGCGTGCTGGGGGAGGGCTCGGGAACAGGCGCGGTCATAGCTCCGGATTGTCGCCGCTGTTCCTATACTGCCGGGCATGACGCAAGCCTCCCGTTCCGCATCCGCCACAAGCCCGAGCTCCCCTTTGGATGCGGGACCCACGGAGGCGGCAGGCCCTGCAACTGCGGGCCTGCGCGTGATGCACTTCGTCACCGGCGGTTTTTCTGGGGCCACCCAGGTTGCGGTGGACTTGGCTCTGGCCGGTCTGGAGCGCTCGGGCATGCCGACCTTGCTGGTGCTGCGCCGCAAGCGCAACACCGATGAGGCGCGGGTGCAGGCCCTGCGTGCACGCGGCTTGCAGGTGGAGGTGGTCGCGGGCTGGTCACATCTGGCCACCTTGTGGGCGCTGTGGCGCTTGTGCCGGCAGTGGCAGCCCGATGTGATGCTGGCCCATGGTTTCCCGGAGCATCTGCTGGGGCGCTGGGCCGGATGCTGGGCCGGCGTGCCGAGGCTGGTGCAGGTGGAGCACAACACGCGCGAGCGCTACAGCACCTGGAAGCTCTGGCAGTCACGGTGGCTGGGCGTGCGCACGGCGCGCATCATTGGCGTCTCCGAGGGGGTGAGGCAGCGGCTGCTGGCCCTGGGCGCGCCGGCTGATCGCACGGTGGCAATTCCGAACGGCATCGAGCTGCAGCGTTTTGCCCGGGCCGAAGCGCAGCCCTTCGAGTCGCGCGAGCCCAGCGTGCTGATGTCGGCGCGCTTCTCGCGGCAGAAGGATCACCTGAGCCTGGTGCGGGCTCTGGCCCTGCTGGCCCAGCGAGGTTTGAAGCCGCGCCTGCGCCTGGCCGGCGCGGGCAAAAGTAGCTATCGCGAGGCGGTCGAGCGTGAGGTGCGTGCCCTGGGACTTTCAGACCAAGTGGAGTTGCTGGGGCATCATGCCGACATGCCGGGCCTGCTGATGAGCCAGCAGATTTTTGTCCTGTCCACGCATTGGGAGGGCATGCCCCTGGCCCTGCTCGAGGGCATGGCGGCCGGCTGCGCCTGTGTGGCGGCCGAGGTGCCGGGGGTGGAAGGCGTGTTGCAGCATGAGCAGACCGGTCTGCTCGTGCCGCATGAATCGCCGCAGGCGCTGGCCGATGCGCTGGAGCGCCTGCTGCGCGATCCGGCGCTGGCGGCGCGGCTGGGCCGCCAGGCCCGGGCCCAGGCGCTGCAAGCCCATGGCTCGGGCCTCATGTTGCAGCGCTATCTGGACATGATCCGGGCGCTCTGACTGCTTGGGCTTCAGCCGACGGTCTTGCGCGCCTGGCGGCGTTGACGGCGCCGGCTGTTGACCAGGCCCAGCCACATCTTCAGGCGCAAGCGCCAGTGAGCCTGGGTCTTGGCGATCACGCTGTTCAGCTGGTATTTGCTGGTGAAGCGCTGGTCGCCGAGCTGGTAGCGCTCGAGCAAGGCCTGGCCGTCGCGGCGCGGGTCGAGCTCGGGGTTGTTGCGGTACAGGTCGCCGCCCAGCGGTCGGGTGTGCTTGACCGGCGTGGCGTCGAGGATGGCGATGGCGTCATCGCGCCCTTTGCCGGCCAGCGTGGGCCAAACCCAGTCCAGGCCCCAGCCGCTGCGGCTTTCGCCAAAAGTGCTCACGCAGGCGCGCAAGGCCTGGCGCTCGAACAGGGGCGCCATCACCTCCACAAAGCCGACATGGCGCATCACGTACTCGGGCTTTTGCAGCAGGGTGCTCCAGCTGTAGTACGAGTCGGCCGTCAGGGCCGGTTGGGCCAGGGCCAGATTGAAGCCGTGGAAGAGGGCGAACATGCGGTTCAGCGTTTCGGTGCTGGCCGAGAGGTCGTCATCGGGGAACCAGAAGGCTTCGTACTGCTGGATCAGCTCGGAGTTCTCGCGCAGCAGGTCGGCAATGCAGGACCATTTCGGGCCGCGGCGCATTTCGTAGTGATCGGCGTCTTCCTTGTGGAGATCGGGCTGCTGGCCGTAGTAGCTGATCAAGAGGTCGAAGTCGCGTGCGCCGTCGGCGATCCAGCCGCGGTGTAGGGACGCATCGCCGGCGCGCAGGATGATCAGGTTCTTGCGGCGCAGCGGGGCAGGCTTCAAGGCGGTCTGCAAGGTGCTCATGCGCGGGCCTCCAGCAGGTCTTCGGCCGCCTTCAATGCCGTGGCGACGATCTGGTCCATGTTGTAGTAGCGGTACTGGGCCAGGCGGCCAACGAAGGTGACGCCGGTCTGGGCCTGCGCCAGGGCCTCGTAGCGCTTGAACAAGGCTTCATTCTCGGGCCGCGGGATGGGGTAGTAGGGGTCGCCCTCGTCGGTCGGGTACTCGCGCACGATGGAGGTGCCGGCATGCTGCTCGCCGCTCAGGTGCTTGAACTCGGTGATGCGGGTGAAATCGTGGTCGTTGGGGTAGTTGACCGTGCCCACCGGCTGGAACTGCGCGGTCTCCGGCAGGTGCTGGTGCTCGAAGCGCAGGCTGCGGTAGGGCAGCGGGCCATAGCAATGTTCGAAATAGGCATCGATGGGGCCGGTGTAGACCACATGGGCTTGCGGGTGCAGCTGGCGCTCGTCCTTGAAGTCGCAGCCCAGTTGCACGCGGATGCCCGGGTGGTCCAGCATGCGCTCGAACATGCGGGTGTAGCCCTCGTTGGGCATGAACTGGAAGCTGTCGCTGAAGTAGCGGTCGTCGTCATTGCTGCGCGTGGGGATGCGCGCGGCCACGCCGGCCGAGAGTTCGCTCAGGTCCAGGCCCCATTGCTTGCGTGTGTAGCCGCGGAAGAACTTGTCGCACAGATCGGGGCCCACCGAGTTCAGCACCACGTCCTCGCTGGTCTTGATCGGATCGCGCGGTTGGCGCACCTGTTCCAGATAGCCCGCCACTTCGTCCTCGCTCAGCGAGAGGCCGTAGAGCTGGTTGATGGTGCTGCGGTTGATCGGGATGGGCAGCAGCTGTGCGCCCACCTGGGCCAGCACGCGGTGCTCGTAGAAGCGCCAGTCGGTGAAGCGTGAGAGGTACTCGAACACCCGCTTGCTGTTGGTGTGGAAGATGTGGGGGCCGTAAGGGTGGATCAGCACGCCTTGGGCGTCGCGCTGGTCGTAGGCGTTGCCGCCGATGTGGGGGCGGCGGTCGATCAGCAGCACGCGGTGGCCGGCCTCGGCCAGCTGGCGGGCGCAGACGGAGCCGGCAAAGCCGGCGCCAACGATCAGGTAGTCGATTTCAGTGCTCATGGTTCTGTGCTTCCGGGTGGGGCCGTGGGGGCAGGGCCGGGGCTTCAATTCAGGATCGGGTGGGACAGCGGGGCGGGCACAGGTGCCGCAGCGGCGCTCAGCGCTGGCGCCAGCTGTGCCAGCTGTAGGCGGCCTTGAGGCAGAACTTGTGCCATTTGATGGCCAGGCTGCCTTCGCCGGCTTTCTGGCCGATGCTGCTTTGCTCGCTGCTCTCGTCCAGGTGGATGGCGGCCGGCATGATGCCGCGCACCTTCAGGTGGTTTTCCCACCAGTAACGCAGGTCCACATCGACCGGTCGGCCGAAGGGCAGGCGCTGCGCCAGCAGCTTGGCCGCACCGCTGCGGCTGACCACATAACCGGCCGTCAGGCTGGGGATGCGGCGGTAGTCGACCAGGCTGAAGCCGGGGCACAGCGGGGCTTGGGCGCGCAGCTTCTCGCGCTTGCCGAGGTCGGACCGGCCGATCAGCTTGATCATGTCCCAGCCGGCCGGCAGGGCTTCGATCGCGGTGATGACCTGGGCGAACTCGTCTTTCAAGCGGATGTCGTCTTCCAGCACCACCAGCGCGGGGGCGTCGGAGTCCAACAGCATTTGCCAGCAACGCAGGTGGCTGGCGTAGCAGCCTTTCTCGCCGTTCACCAGGGGCTTGTGAAATTGGCGGGCGTTGAGCTCGGGCGAGTAGAAACGGGCCTGCTCGTCCGCGGACAAGGCGGTCCAGCGCGTGGCCTCGAAGCGCCGGCCGTCCAGACCCAGGCGGGCGAACTCGCCCTCCATGCGCTGGCGGCGTTCCTGGTCGCTGTCGAGGTTGATGAAAATGATGGGCAGCATGGTCGAGGGCAGACGAGTCACTCGCGCCAATGCTGGGCGATCCAGGGCGCTGGCTTGGCGTGGCGCCAGTTGCCATTGGTGCGGCCTTCGAGGGCGTCCGGCGGGTTCATCACGCCGTGGAAGATCAGGATGCGCGCGCCGTGCGGGATGAAGGGCTCGCGCCAATAGCTGCTCGGCCAGAAGGGGATGCAGTGGTATTTGTAGCTGGCACACCAACTGGCATCCCAGTAGCGGACCTTGCCCTGCTTGTGCAGCACAGCGGTCAAGAAAGCTTGCTCGTTTCGGAAATCGGCCTTGGCCTGAGCCTGGTTCTCGCGGAACTGCTGCAGCACATCGGCATGCGCGCCCAGCTCGAAACGGTAGACCGAGGAGTTGCCGGTGATGCGCCAGGGGCGCTTCCAGTCGTGGATGATCAAGAACTCGCCTGGCACCTCGAAGAAGGGCGTGATGTCATCGACGATCACCACATCGAGGTCCAGGAACAGGGCCGTGCCCTTCAGACCATGCAGATCGGCTTCGAAGGTGGTCAGCTTTTTCCAGCCGCGCTCGGGTTCGCCGTTGGGCAGGGTCAGCTCGGGGATGGGCAGGCATTGCACCTCGGCGCGGATGCCTTCGCTGCGGTCCGTCAGACAGACGAAGTTGAACTCGCCCTTGAGGTGGCGCCGCACCATGGCATAGAGCCGGTTGACGTATTCGGGGCCGTACTTGGTGCCCCATTTCATGCACAGGATGTGGCGCATTCGGGTCTGGTTTCCTTGTGCGTGAGGAAAAATTCGGTTCGCGGTCGTCAGAGTTCTTCGACGTGGCGCGGCGGGTAGGTGTCCCAGTTGAGGCAGCCCGGGCATTGCCAGAAGTAGTGCTGGGCTTCAAAGCCGCAGGCGGCGCAGCGGTAGCGCTGCAAGGGGCGCGCGGCGCGCTCCAGTGCGGTGTTGACGAGCTGGGCTTCGTCTTCGCTGAGCTGGCTGTGGGACTGCTGCAGCAGGCCGCGCGCGGCCGAGAGATTGCCTTGCTCGCGCAAGTGTTCTTGCAGGCGCTGGCGCTGGGCCGGGCCGTCGGGGTCCAGCTTGGCGATGGCCGCCAGCAGATGCATGCCGGGCGCCCGCTGGTACTGGGCGCTCAGCGCCGCCAGCGCGCGTGAGCGCGTGTCCGGCTGGCCCTGGGCCAGGGCCGCATCGGCGTAGTCCCGTGCCACCAGATTGAAGGCCTCGGGGTTGAGCGTCAGCAGCTCGGCATAGGCGGCCATGGCGGCCTCATGCTGGCCGGCTCGGGCCAGCATCTGGCCGCGCAGCACATGGGCGCGCGCCGACTGCGGCGATTGCTGGCGTGCTTCATCGAGCAGGCGGCCGGCTTCAAGCAGGTCTTGCTGGGCCTGTGCGGCCAGGGCCAGTTCGCAAAGGTAGTGGGCAATCCGAGCGGAGAAGGAAGCGGTGCCGCTGCGCTCCAGCTCACGCGCCACCTCGACGGCACGGCGCCAGTCGCGCGAACGCTCGAACAGCGAGAGCAGGGCCAGCTGCGCTTCGTTTTCGTAGGGCGTGCCGCGCAGGGCGAGGTAGGCCGCCTCGGCGCGATCGAACAGGCCGGCTTTGAAGAAATCCTGCGCCAGGGCCGACTGCGCGCGTTCACGCTCGGCCCGCGGCAGGTCGCCGCGTTGCAAGAGGTGCTGGTGCACGCGCACCGCGCGCTCGTACTCGCCGCGGCGACGGAACAGATTGCCCAGAGCGAAATGCAGCTCGGTGGTGTCGGGGTCGTTCTGGACGGCCTCGATGAAGGCGTCGATGGCCTTGTCCTGCTGCTCGTTCAGCAGCAGGTTCAGGCCCTTGAAATAGGCCTTGGGCGCATCGCGCTGCTCACGTTTCCACTGGCGGGTGTCCAGTTTGGAGGCCAGCCAACCCAGCGCGAAGGCGATCGGCAGGACCCAAAGAAGCCAGCGAAATTCAAATTCCATCGTGCAGGGCGGGGCCGTTCAAAGGGTCGTTGGGGCTGGTGCTGGCCGGCGGCGTGCTGCCATCGGGGTTCGGGGCGATGCGCTTGGCCACGCGGCGGTGCTTCCACCAGGCCGGCACCATGGCCAGCACACCCACGGCGCAACCGAGGCCAAAAGCCAGCAGCACGATGATCACCAGAGGGGCACGCCATTCGTGGCCGAAGAACCAGCGCACGACGCTCTCCTGGCTGTTGTTCAGCGCGAAGGCGAAAAGCGTGAAGAAGAGGAAGGCCCGCAGGAGCCAGACAAGGATTCGCATGGAGCGATGATTCTAGTGCGTGGCCGCGGGCTGCCACGCTGCTGGCGCGAGACACTGTGGCGGCGCGAGAGGGCGCCCGCCGCAGGTCAATGGGGAACTCAGACCTTGGCGGCTGCCGCGTAGTCGGCGGCTGCCGAGCTGTTGGCGTCCACCGCCTCGCGTAAGGCCTTGCCGGGCTTGAAATGCGGCACCAGCTTTTCGGGGATCAGCACCTGCTCACCGCTGCGTGGGTTGCGGCCCATGCGCGGCGGGCGGCGGTTGACCTGGAAGCTGCCGAAGCCGCGAATCTCGATGCGGTGGCCGCGTGCCAGGGCGTCGGACATGGCGTCCAGAATGGTCTTGACGGCGAACTCGGTGTCGCGCTGGGTCAGCTGGCCAAAGCGGTCGGCCAGCAGTGCAACGAGGTCGGATCGGGTCATGGGATGCGGGGTCCAGTGGGCTCAGGGGTTCTCATAAAAAAGGCCCGCACTCCTTGCGGAGGCGGGCCTTTTTGGCATTGAGGCTTTGCGGTCTCAGCCAGGTCGCGGGTATCGCGACTTGGCCTTCGCTAGCCACAAACTCCTTCCGGAGCTTGTGTGCGAGCTCAGCCATTTCGCTGGTATTGCGAATTGGCCTTCGACAGGCATGAGTCCCTTCCGGGACTCATGTCCGGTCTCAGCCCTGGTTGTCCAGCTTGGCGCGCAGCAGGGCGCCCAGGCTGGTCGTGCCGGCGTTTTCACGCTCGGCCGAGGCCGACAGGCGCTGCATGGCTTCTTGGTTGTCGGCGTTGTCCTTGGCCTTGACCGACAGCTGGATGTTGCGGGTCTTGCGATCCACATTGATGATCAGGGCGGAGACTTCGTCGCCTTCCTTCAGCACATTGCGGGCGTCTTCGACGCGATCGCGGCTGATTTCGGAAGCGCGCAGGTAGCCCAGCACTTCGTCAGCCAGCTCGATCTCGGCGCCACGGGCGTCCACAGTCTTGACCTTGCCGGTCACGATCTGGCCGCGGTCATTGACCGTGGTGTAGGTCGTGAACGGGTCGCTGTCCAGCTGCTTGATGCCCAGGGAGATGCGCTCGCGCTCGACGTCCACGGCCAGCACCAGGGCTTCGACTTCCTGGCCCTTCTTGAAGTTGCGCACAGCAGCTTCGCCGGTTTCGTTCCACGACAGGTCGGACAGGTGCACCAGACCGTCGATGCCTTGGGCCAGGCCCACGAACACGCCGAAGTCGGTGATGGACTTGACCGGACCCTTGACGCGGTCGCCGCGCTTGACGGTTTCAGCGAAATCTTCCCAAGGATTGGCCTTGCACTGCTTCATGCCCAGGGAGATGCGACGCTTGTCTTCGTCGATTTCCAGGACCATGACTTCGACTTCATCACCCAGGGTGACCAGCTTCGAAGGCGCAATGTTCTTGTTGGTCCAGTCCATTTCGGACACGTGCACCAGACCTTCGATGCCCGGCTCGATTTCCACGAACGCGCCGTAGTCAGCGATGTTGGTGATCTTGCCGAACAGGCGGGTGCTGGTCGGGTAGCGGCGAGCCACGCCGAACCACGGATCGTCGCCCAGCTGCTTCAGACCCAGCGAAACGCGGTTCTTCTCAGCATCGAACTTCAGGATCTTGGCGGTCAGTTCCTGGCCGACGGTGACCACTTCGCTCGGGTGACGGACACGGCGCCATGCCATGTCGGTGATGTGCAGCAGGCCGTCGATACCGCCCAGGTCCACGAAGGCACCGTATTCGGTGATGTTCTTGACCACGCCCTGAACGATGGCGCCTTCGGCCAGCGTTTCCAGCAGCTTGGCGCGCTCTTCGCCCATCGAAGCTTCGACCACAGCACGGCGCGACAACACGACGTTGTTGCGCTTGCGGTCCAGCTTGATGACCTTGAACTCCATGGTCTTGCCTTCGTACGGGCTCATGTCCTTGACCGGACGTGTGTCCAGCAGGGAACCCGGCAGGAAGGCGCGGATGCCGTTGACCAGCACGGTCAGGCCGCCCTTGACCTTGCCCGACACGGTACCGGTCACGAAGTCGCCCGACTCCAGTGCGGTTTCCAGCGACAGCCACGAGGCCAGACGCTTGGCCTTGTCGCGCGACAGGATGGTGTCGCCGTAGCCGTTTTCGATGGCGTCGATCGCCACCGAGACGAAGTCGCCGATTTGAACTTCCAGCTCGCCCTGGTCGTTCTTGAATTCTTCGATGGGCACGTAGGCTTCGGACTTGAGGCCTGCGTTCACAACCACAAAGCTGTGTTCCACACGCACCACTTCGGCGGAGATGACTTCGCCGGCGCGCAGGTCAGAGCGCTGCAGCGATTCCTCGAACATGGAGGCGAACGATTCGCCGAAAGATGCGGTTTGGGTTTGGGACATGGTGTTTCCTGTGCCAGCGGATCAAGGCGTTTGACCGGCGGACGATGGGTGCTGGGCCTTGCGGCTTCGCGGGTTAGGTTGTAGACAAGACCGGTCTTGATGAACTGACGTTCGGAAGGGAAGACCGGTCCGGCGTGGACATGAGTCGTTTGCGGATCAACGCTGGTCTGCAAACGACCCCGCTTGGGCCCACCAAGCCAGCACCAGATCCTTTGATTCCTCAATGGACAGGGCCGAGTTGTCGAGCTCGCGCGCATCTGCGGCAGGGGCTAAAGGCGAGGCCTTGCGGGATTTGTCCTGCAAGTCACGCGCCTCCAAATCTTGACGCAAGCCCGCGATGCTAGCCGAAATCCCCTTGGAAATCAATTGCTTGTAGCGCCGCTCGGCCCGTGTGGCGGCGCTGGCGGTCAGGAAAACCTTGAGCGGTGCGTCGGGGAAGATGGCCGTGCCCATGTCGCGGCCATCGGCCACCAGGCCCGGCAGGCGGCGGTAGTCCAGCTGCAGCTGATGCAGGGCGTGGCGCACCTCGGAGTGCGCTGCCACCTTGGAGGCGAGCAGACCGGTGGTTTCCAGGCGCAGGGCGTCGGTGATGTCGTCGTCGCCCAGCAGCACGCGGCCACGGCTGAAGTGCAGGTCCAGGCGTGCGGCGATGGCGGCCACGGCCTGGCCATCGTCCAGATCGGCGCCTGCCCGCTGGGCGGCCAGGCCGCTGGCGCGGTAGAGCATGCCCGAGTCCAGCACCACATAGCCCAGGGCCTGCGCCACCTCATCGGCCAGCGTGCCCTTGCCCGAGGCGGTGGGGCCGTCGATGCAGATGACCGGGATGTCCTTGCTGCGTGCCTTGGCCACGCTGAACAGGGTTTCGAAATAGTCCGGAAACGTTTTGGCCACGCAATGCGGCTCCAGGATGCGCACCGGCACCGAGGGCGTGGTCTTGCCGACCACCAGACCGTTGAAGGCGGCCAGCGAGAAGCACATGGCCACGCGGTGGTCGTCGTAGGTGTGGATGGCGGCGGCCTGCCAGCTCTGCAGCGGGTGCACGCGCAGCCAGTCCGGGCCTTCTTCCACCGTGGCGCCCAGCTTGCGCAGCTCGGTCGCCATGGCGGCGATACGGTCGGTTTCCTTGACTCGCCAGCTGGCGATATTGCGCAGGGTGGTCGGCGAGTCGGCGTACAGCGCCATCACCGCCAGGGTCATGGCCGCGTCGGGGATGTGGTTGCAATCGAGCTCGATGCCGCGCAGCGGCCAGCTGCCACGGCGCACTTCCAGCCAGTTGGGGCCGGCTTCCACGCGCGCACCCATGGCTTGCGCCGCTTCGACAAAGCGCACATCGCCTTGCAGCGAGGCACTGCCCACGCCTTCGATGCGCAGCGGCGCTTCGGTGGCAGCCAGTGCACCCAGGGCCACAAAATAGGAGGCCGAGGACGCATCGCCCTCGACATGAACCGCCCCGGGCGAGCGGTAACGGCTGCCGGCGGGAATCGTGAAGCGTTGCCAGCCTTCGCGCTCGACGGCGATGCCGAAGCGCTTGAGCAGTTCCAGCGTGATGTGGATGTAGGGTTTGGAGATCAGCTCACCGAGCACCTCGATGACGATGGGCTGCTGCTGCGCCACCAGGGGCAGGGCCAGCAGCAGGGCGGTCAGGAACTGGCTGGAGACATCGCCGCGCACCTGCACCGGGGCGCTGAAGTCCAGGGCCGAGGGGCCGCTCAGGCGCAGCGGCGGATAGCCTTCCTGGCCCAGGCACTCGATCTGGCAGCCGCGCGCACGCAGGGCATCGACCAGGTCGCCAATCGGGCGCTCATGCATGCGCGCCACGCCGCTCAGCTCGAAGCTGCCGCCTTGCGTGGCGGCCAGCAGGGCCAGGGCAGCGGTCAGCGGCCGCATGGCCGTGCCGGCATTGCCGAGGAAGAGCTGGGCGGCGTCGACCTTCAGCTGACCACCGATGCCGGTGACCTGCAGCACACCGTGGTCCGAGGTTTCCAGGCGGCAGCCCAGGGCCTTGAGCGAATCGAGCATGACGGCGGTGTCGTCGCTGTCCAGCAGGTCGTGGACTTCGGTCGTGCCCTCGGACAGGCCGGCCAGCAGCAGCACGCGGTTGGAGATGCTCTTGGAGCCCGGCAGGCGCACGGTGCCGGCGGCACTGCGCAGCGGCGGCAGGTCGAGGAAAGGGATCTTGTACATGGCGGACGGACGAGAAAAGCGGTGGTGCCGCCCGCGGCGCGGGCCGGCCTATTACTTGGGCACTACTTGGGCGCTATTTGGGTACACGCGGCGCGGCCAGCTGCCACTGGCTGCGGGCATCCGAAATCAGGCGGATGCGGGCTTCCAGCGCGGCGGCGTCGTCATTCTTGAGCAGCGCTTCCAGCGCGTCGAGCGCCTGGCGGAAGCGCTGCGATTGCACCAGCACCTCGGCCTTGTTGGCCATGAGGATGTCGCGCCAGACCGTGGGTTCGCTGGCGGCGATGCGGGTGAAATCGCGGAAGCCTGGGCCAGCCAGGCTGAGGTAGTCGCGGCCGGCCGGTTGGGCCGCCACCGACTGGAAAAAGGCGAAAGCCAGCAGATGCGGCAGATGGCTGACGGCGGCGAAGGCCGCGTCGTGGTTCTGCGGTGTCATCTTGAGCACCTGCGCACCCAGGGCCGACCAGACATCAGTGGCTTTTTGCACCAGGGCCGGTCGGGTCTGCGGCAGCGGGGTCAGGATGACCTGGCAGTCCTGGTACAGATTGGCATCGGCGTTCTGCACCCCGCCCGATTCCTTGCCGGTGATCGGGTGGGCCGGCACAAAGGAATCGATGTGCTTGCCCAGGGCTTGCTGCGCGGCACTGACCACATCGCATTTGGTCGAGCCCACGTCCATCAGCAAGACCTTGGGGTTGATCAGATGGCGGATGGCTTTGAGCGAGGTCTCGGTGGCCGAGACCGGCACCGCCAGCAGCACAATGTCGGCGCCCGACACGGCAAGCAGGGCCGACTCGGCCACCTGGTCGATCACGCCCAGGCGTTTGGCCATTTCGGTGGTGGAGGGCGATTTGCTGTAGCCCACCACATGCTTGACCAGGCCGGCCTTTTTCATGGCCAGGGCAAAAGAGCCGCCCATCAGGCCGCAACCGATCACGCCGAGTTGGTTGAACATTGGGGCTGGCTCCCTCAGGCTTTCAAGGGGTAGGCGCCGATGACCTTGAAGAAGGCGCAGGACTCGCGCAGCTCGGTCAGGGCCGCGGCCACATGGGGCTCGGACGGGTGGCCGTCCAGGTCGATATAGAAGTAGTAGTCCCACTGGCCGGTGCGGGCCGGGCGCGATTCCAGGCGCGTCATCGACACGCCGTGGGTCTTCAGCGGCACCAGAAGGTCGTGCATGGCGCCGGGGCGGTTGGGCACCGAGACGATCAGGCTGGTGCAGTCGCGGCCGGTGGCCGGCGGCGTGGCCATGGTCTGCGGCAGGGTGATGACGGCAAAACGGGTGCGGTTGTAGGCCTCATCCTGCACCGCATGGGCCACGATGTGCAGGCCAAACAGGGTGGAGGCGCGCTCGCTGGCGATGGCGGCATAGGCCGGGTTGGTGGCCGCGAGGCGGGCGCCTTCGGCATTGCTGGAGACGGCGCGGCGCTCGGCGTTCGGCAGGTGCTTGTTCAGCCAGTTCTGGCATTGGGCCAGGGCTTGCGGATGAGCCAGCACAGCCTCGATGTCCTGCAGGCTGTTGTCCTTGCGCAGCAGGTTGTGCCGGATCAGCAGGCTGACCTCGCCGACCACATGGGTGGGGGTGTGCAGGAACAGGTCCAGCGAGCGGGTGACCACGCCCTCGGTCATGTTCTCCACGCCGACCACGCCGTACTGGGCGCTGCCCGAGGCGGTGGCATGGAAGACTTCGTCGAAGCTGTTGCAGTAGATCAGGTCGGCCGCGCCGCCGAAGTACTCGATGGCGGCCTGTTCGCAGAAGGTGCCAAATGGCCCCAGCACGGCCACGCGCTGGGGTGATTCCAGGGCCAGGCAGGCCGACATGATCTCGCGCCAGATGGCACTGACGTGCTCGTCCTTCAGTGGCCCGCGGTTGGCCTGGCGGATCTTCTCGATTACCTGCGCCACACGGTCGGGGCGGAAGAAGGGCGAGCCTTCGCGGCGCTTGACCTCGCCGACCTGCTCGGCCACGCGGGCGCGGCGGTTCAGCAGGTCCAGCAGTTGCTGGTCCAGCGCGTCGATCTGCTGACGCAGGGTGCCCAGTTCGGGCAGCGGGGTGCTGCCGTCCGTATCAGCCATATTGAGCCTCGAAATCCTTCAGGTAAGCCACCAGGGCTTGCACGCCCTCCAGGGGCATGGCGTTGTAAATCGATGCCCGCATGCCGCCCACCGACTTGTGGCCTTTGAGTTGCAGCAGGTTTCGCGCCTTCGCACCGTTCAGGAAGGATTCGTTCAGCTGCGGCGTGTCGTACGCGCCGCGCAGGTAAAACGGGACATTCATACGCGAGCGGCACTCGGCCGCCACGCGGTTTTCAAACATCGAGGAGGCATCGAGCGCTGCGTAGAGCAGGGCGGCCTTCTCGATATTGCGCTGTTCGATGGCAGCCACGCCGCTCCGCTCGCCATGGCGGAAAGCCTTGAGCCACTGGAACACCAGGCCTGCCACGTAGATGCCAAAGGTCGGCGGCGTGTTGTACATGGAGTTCGCCTCGGCCACGGTCTTGTAGTCGAAGGCCGAGGGGCAGATGGCCATGGCGTGCCCCAGCAGGTCTTCGCGCACGAACACCAGGGTCAGGCCGGCCGGACCGATGTTTTTCTGCGCACCGGCAAAGGCCAGGCCCACGCGCGACCAGTCGATGGCGCGCGAGAGCACGTGCGAGGAGCAATCGACCACCAGCGGCGCCTCGCTGCCGAGCGCACGCAGATCGGGGAGCTCGTGGAACTCCAGCCCGTCGATTGTTTCGTTGGAGCAGATGTGCACATAGGCCGCATCGCGGCGCAACTGCCAGCTGCTGGGCGAGGGCAGGCTGCGGTAGCCGCCCGGGCCGCCGTCGGCAGCAATCTGGACATCGGCATAACGCCGGGCTTCCTGGGCGCTTTTCTTAGACCAGGAGCCGCTGACCACCGCATCCACCTTGCCCAGACCCTGGCGACCGGCCAGATTCATGGGCACGATGGCGTTCTCGGCCAGGCCGCCGCCCTGCATGAACAGGATGCGGAAGTGGCTGGGGACTTGCAGCAGCTCGCGCAGATCGCGCTCAGCGGTTTCGGCGATCTCGGTGAACTCGCGGCCGCGATGGCTCATCTCCATCACGCTCATGCCGGAGCCGTGCCAGTCCAGCATCTCGCCGGCCACGTGCTGCAGCACGGCTTCGGGCAGGGCGGCCGGGCCGGCGGAAAAATTGAACGGGCGGGAGCTCATCGGTTCGGGCCTGGTCGGGTCACATCGAAATCTTGGGCGGCGAGGGCGAAGCTGCTGCCCTCGTTGCCGCTCCTCAGGGCGGTGCGCTGCTGACGGAGCGCCGCGCGACACATCCGCCCTTGAGGACTTCTGGCTTGCTGGCTGCGCTTTACTTCTTGGGCGCCGGCGTGGCCGGGGCCGAAGCGGGCTTGGCCGGAATGCCCAGCTGCTTGGCCACGCTTTGTTGCAGCGCCTTGAAGCGGGTGTCCAGCGTGTTGCCGGTGTCCGCCATCAGCTTTTCGGTCAGCGCCTTTTGCATTTCGCCGCCCATCTGGCTGAACTTCTTGTTCACGGGCGATTCCAGCCAGGCCAGCAGCTGCTTGAGTTCGTCTTCCGTGAAGCGTTCGTCGAGCATGGCGCCGACCGTGCTGGGGGCCAGCTTGATGGCGCGGTCGCGCAGCATGGGGCCGTTTTCTTCGGCGAACTTCTTGACTTCGGCTTCGATGGCCTTGGCCGTGGCTTCGCGCTTTTCCGGGGGCAGCTGCTGCAGGGCGGCACTGGCGCCTTGCATCAGATTGCCCAGCGGGCCTTGCAGCACTGCGCGCGACAGGTTCTCGATGCCGGGTTGCTGCACTTGCAGCAATTTGGCGATCAGCTCTTTCTTGGCGGGCGACGAGGCAGCCGCCGGTGCGCTTTGCGCGTGGCTCAGGCTGGCACCGACGAGCAGGGTGGCTGCAGCAGCCACGGCCTGGATGGCCTTCATGGCCTTGATGGACTTGGAGTTCAAGCTTATTCCTTGGTGGAGTCGTCGCTGGCGGCGGCGTCGTCGGCGCCGGTGGAGTCGCCGTCTTCGGGGTTGGAACTGGCTTCGGCGTTGCTGTTGTCAACCGCATCGTTTTCCACGATGCGCTGCAAGCCGGAAAGCTTGCTGCCGTCGTCCAGGGCAATCAGGGTCACGCCTTGCGTGGCGCGGCCCAGTTCACGGATCTCCGACACCCGGGTGCGCACCAGCACGCCGCGGTCGGTGATCAGCATGATTTCGTCGTCCGGGCGCACCAGGGTGGCGGCCACCACACGGCCATTGCGCTCGCTTTGCTGGATCGCGATCATGCCCTTGGTGCCGCGGCCATGGCGGGTGTACTCGACGATGGCGGTGCGCTTGCCGTAGCCGTTTTCGGTGGCGGTCAGCACACTCTGGTTTTCGTCTTCGGCCACCAGCATGGCGATCAGACGTTGCTCGGGTTCCAGCATCATGCCGCGCACGCCGCGGGCGGTGCGGCCCATCGGGCGCACATCGTCTTCGTCAAAGCGCACGGCCTTGCCGCCATCGCTGAACAGCATCACATCGTGCTTGCCGTCGGTCAGCGCGGCGCCGATCAGGTGGTCGCCGTCGTCCAGGTCCACGGCGATGATGCCGGCCTTGCGCGGGTTGCTGAAGTCCTTCAACGAGGTCTTCTTAACCGTGCCCATGGCCGTGGCCATGAAGATGAAGTGATCTTCGGGGAAGACGCGGAACTCACCGGTCAGCGGCAGCACGACGGTGATCTTTTCGTCCTGCTGCAGCGGGAACATGTTGACGATGGGCTTGCCGCGCGAGGCGCGCGAGCCCTGCGGCACTTCCCAGACCTTGAGCCAGTAGACGCGGCCGCGGTTGCTGAAGCACAGGATCCAGTCGTGGGTGTTGGCGATGAAGAGCTGGTCGATCCAGTCGTCATCCTTGGTCTGCGTGGCCTGCTTGCCGCGACCGCCGCGTTTTTGCGCGCGGTATTCGCTCAGGGCTTGGCTCTTGATGTAGCCGGTGTGCGAGAGCGTCACCACCATGTCGGTGGGCGTGATCAGGTCTTCGGTGCCCAGTTCCTGGGCGTTGTGCTCGATGGTACTGCGACGAGCGCCGACCTTGGTCTGGCCGAACTCTTGGCGAACCTGCACCAGCTCTTCGCTGATGATGGCGGTGACGCGGGCGGGCTTGGCCAGGATGTCCAGCAGATCGGCGATCTGGGCCATCACGTCCTTGTACTCGCCGACGATCTTGTCCTGCTCGAGGCCGGTCAGGCGCTGCAGACGCATCTGCAGAATTTCGCCAGCCTGGTCGTCGGACAGGCGGTAGAGGCCGTCGTCCTGCATGCCGTACATGGCCGGCAGGCCCTCGGGTCGGAAGGCATTGCGGCCGCCGGGCGTGTCGCCCTCGGCACGCGACAGCATCTCGCGCACCAGCGAGGAATCCCAGCTCTTGGCCATCAGCGCCGCCTTGGCGACCGGCGGCGTCGGCGAGGTCTTGATGGTCTCGATGAACTCATCGATATTGGCCAGAGCCACGGCCAGGCCTTCCAGCACATGGCCGCGCTCACGCGCCTTGCGCAGGCTAAAGATGGTGCGGCGGGTGACGACTTCGCGGCGGTGCTCCAGGAAGACCGTGATCAGGTCTTTCAGATTGCACAGCTTGGGCTGACCGTCGATCAGCGCCACCATATTCATGCCGAAGGTGTCTTGCAGCTGCGTCTGCTTGTACAGATTGTTCAGCACCACTTCGGGTACTTCACCGCGCTTGAGCTCGATCACCACGCGCATGCCGGACTTGTCGCTCTCGTCCTGGATGTGGCTGATGCCTTCGATCTTCTTCTCGTGCACCAGCTCGGCAATGCGCTCGAGCAGGGTCTTCTTGTTAACTTGATACGGGATCTCGTCAACGATGATGGCCTGGCGGTTGCCGCGGTCGATGTCCTCGAAGTGGACCTTGGCGCGCATCACCACCTTGCCGCGGCCGGTGCGGTAGCCGTCGCGCGCGCCGGACAGGCCGTAGATGATGCCGGCGGTCGGGAAGTCGGGCGCCGGAATGATCTCCATCAGTTCGTCGATGGTCGCTTCCGGGTTCTTCAGCGTGTGCAGGCAGGCGTCCACCACCTCATTGAGGTTGTGCGGCGGAATATTGGTAGCCATGCCCACGGCAATACCGGTCGAGCCATTGACCAGCAAATTGGGAATGCGGTTGGGCAGAACCAGGGGTTCTTTTTCCGAGCCGTCATAGTTGGGCCCGAAATCGACGGTTTCCTTGTCGATATCGGCCAGCATTTCGTGGGCGATTTTGTCCAGGCGGATTTCGGTGTAACGCATGGCCGCGGCGTTGTCGCCGTCCACCGAACCGAAATTGCCTTGGCCGTCGACCAGCATATGGCGCATGGAAAAGTCCTGCGCCAAGCGGACGATGGTGTCGTACACCGCGGTGTCACCGTGCGGGTGGTACTTACCGATCACATCGCCAACGATACGGGCCGACTTCTTATAAGGCCGGTTCCAATCGTTGTTGAGTTCGTGCATGGCGAACAGCACGCGCCGGTGCACGGGCTTGAGGCCGTCCCGTGCATCGGGCAGGGCGCGCCCCACGATCACGCTCATCGCGTAATCGAGATATGAACGCCGCATCTCCTCTTCGAGGCTGATCGGCAATGTTTCCTTGGCGAACTGGGTCATGCGCTTGTGCTCGGCTCCATGTTTGAGATGGGCCTGCATCGTTGAGGACAGAAGCCGCCGATTCTAAAGGCCTGCGGCTGTAGCACCTTTGCAACATTCGTCACTGACACGGCATAGGAGGCCGCCACAATACGGCGCTATCGGTGCCCTATGGCACAATCGATGAGTTCCTAGGAGAAACCCGTATCAGGGTATCTTTGAGGTTTTTGTTCAAGTACTGGGCACTCGCAGTGCAACTGCGGCATTCCTTGAGAGGAGAATTCATGAAGAAATTGAACCGCGTGGCATCGCTCTTCGCCGTCGCCGCTTTTGCTGCGTCTGGCGCAATGGCGCAGACCGTCGACAACTGGCGCGCCACCGATGGCACCGTGTGGAAGAACGGTAGCAACGAACACTGCTGGCGCGATGCCAACTGGACCCCGGCCACCGCCGCCAAGGAATGCGACGGCGCACTGAAGCCCGCCCCCAAGGCTGAGCCGGCCCCTGCCCCGAAAGCTGCCGCTCCTGTGACCCCGCCACCGGCACCGAAGCCCGCCGTGGTGCCGCCGAAGCCGGTCAGCGAAAAGGTGACCTACGCTGCTGATGCTTTCTTCGACTTCGACAAGGCTGTGCTGAAGCCCGAAGCCAAGGCCAAGCTGGACGACCTGTACAGCAAGACCAATGGCGTGAACCTGGAAGTCATCATCGCCGTCGGCCACACCGACTCGGTGGGTTCGGATGCCTACAACCAGAAGCTGTCGGTGGCACGTGCTGAAGCCGTCAAGGCCTATCTGGTGAGCAAGGGCGCTGAAAAGAACCGCGTGTACACCGAAGGCAAGGGCGAGAAGTCGCCTGTGGCCGACAACAAGACCGCCGAAGGCCGCGCCAAGAACCGCCGCGTGGAAATCGAAGTGGTCGGTACCCGCAACAAGTAAGTCCTGAGTCGGGCGCGCTGCGCGCCCTCTCAAATCAACCCCGCAATGCTTCGGCAGATGCGGGGTTTTTTTATGCCGGCTTGGTTGGTGCCCGCCAAGGTGCCGGTAATTCTTTGTTGCTACCATCTGCGCCATGATCAATGCTGACCCTCAAGAGCTCGCCAAATTTGGCGAACTCGCCCACCACTGGTGGGACACCGAAAGTGAATTCAAGCCGCTTCACCAGATCAACCCGCTGCGCTTGGATTGGATCTCGTCTTATTGCCCACTGGCTGGTAAACAGGTGCTGGATGTGGGTTGTGGTGGCGGCATCTTGACCGATTCCATGGCGCGCCGTGGTGCCAAGGCGCTCGGTATCGACCTCGCCACCAAGGCGCTCAAAGTGGCGCAGTTGCATGCGATGGAGGCCGGAACCGAGGGCGTCGACTACCGCGAGATCGCGGTGGAAGCGCTGGCCTTGGAGCGGCCGGCCAGTTTTGACGTGGTGACCTGCATGGAAATGCTGGAGCATGTGCCCGACCCGGCTTCCGTGGTGCAGGCCTGTGCGGATCTGGTCAAGCCAGGTGGCTGGGTGTTTTTGTCCACCCTCAACCGCAATGCCAAGTCATTTTTGCAAGCGATTGTGGGCGCGGAGTATGTGCTCAAGATGCTGCCCGCCGGCACCCACGAATACGCGCGCTTTTTACGCCCCGCTGAATTGGCGCAGTTCTGCCGCGATGCGGGCTTGGACCTGCAGGCCAGCCGTGGCTTGGGCTACAACCCGATCAATCAGCGTTACAGCTTGAGTGCCGATACCAGCGTCAATTACATGCTGGCCTGCCGCAAGTCCTCATGAGCAGTGTTTGCATGGCGGAAATGAAGCCCGGCCTGCCTTGGTTGGGCGCGAAGGCGGTCTTGTTTGATCTCGATGGGACCTTGGTCGACAGTGCGCCCGATCTGGCGGGGGCGCTCAACGAGATGCGCGTGGCTCGGCAGTTGCCTCCATTGCCGCTGGCGATGTTGCGCCCCATGGTCGGCGCAGGTGCTCGTGGCATGTTGGGCGTGGGTCTGACAGTCACACCTCAAGACGAGGAATACGAGGCTTTGCGGGTCGAATTTCTGGATCGTTACCAGGCTCGACTGACTCAGGAAACCGCCTTGTTTGATCGAGTCGGTGAGTTGCTCGACGGTCTGTCCTCCGCCGGTCTGGCCTGGGGTGTGGTGACCAACAAGGCGGAGCGTTTCGCGCTCCCCTTGACCGAGGCCTTGGGTCTGAAGCAGCGTGCCCTGGCGGTGGTGGGTGGGGACAGCACGCCGCATGCCAAGCCGCATCCCGCGCCTTTGCTTGAGGCGGCGCGGCGTGGCGGTATTGCCGCCGAGTCTTGCATCTATGTCGGTGATGATGAGCGGGACATCGTTGCGGGTCGTGCAGCCGGCATGCGTACGGTGGCTGCAGCCTGGGGATATCTGGGGCAGGGCGAGCCGGTTGAAGCCTGGAACGCAGATATTGTTCTAAATTCTCCGATCGAGCTCTTGCAAGTGCTGGGCTTGGCCTAAAATGAACAGCTCTGGGGCCGACTAGGTTTCGACGTGGGTGCGGATCCGGAGTAGGGCATGCCGAGCACCAGTCCGCTCGTAAAACCACTGGAAACAAAGTAACTGCAAACGACTCTACGTTCGCACTCGCCGCTTAATTGCGCGTGAGCTTCTCAACGGTTGGCCAATGGGCCGGGCTCAAGCCGCAAGGCTGAAAGCTGAGAAGTCATTCACATTGGCTGGTTGTCCGCCGGGTCACTCGGCAGGCAACAAGATTCAGTGACTGGCGGGAAAGTTAGCGTGCCGCTGCGCGAACTGACCGTGAGATTCAAATCAGACGGCTACGCATGTAGAACTGCCCGGTGATGGCTTGCGGACGGGGGTTCAATTCCCCCCGGCTCCACCATTTAACGATTTCAGGACGTCCACGACGGGCCCGAAAAATCCAAAAGGCCTAAGTGAATCAAGCACTTAGGCCTTTTTCTTTTGCTCGGCGCATCTTGTGAAGTCCCCTGACCTCCGATTGGAAATGCAGTAACTTTTGCAGTAACCTGAAAAAAGCACGCGATCTGCGTCAGGAGTTACTGCATGGCTCGCAACCTGATCCCCTCTGATCTGTCGATCCGGACCATCAAGCCGGGTGATCCCCGCAAGCGTCTGAGCGATGGCGACAGTCTGTATCTGCTTCTGTTTGTTCGCGGAGGCTCGCATGGCTGGCGTCTGGACTACAGCTATCAGGGGCGGCGCAAAACGCTGAGCTTGGGCACGTATCCGGATACTGGTTTGTCGCTGGCCCGGCAGAAGGCCGACGACGCGCGGCGATTGGTGGCGCAGGGTTTGGACCCCAGTGAGGTTCGGACGGAGGCCAAGGCCGAGGCCTCGCGTCAGCGCGAGGCGGAGTGGCGTGGCCACGCCGGTTTGCCGCCGATTGGATCGTTCGAGGCTGTCGCCCGAGAATGGTTGGATACGGTCCACCAGGCCAAGGTCAGTGAAGGGCATGCCAAGCGCACCCAGATTCGGCTTGAGCAGGATGCCTTTCCCTGGATCGGCAGGCGCCCGATAGGGGAGATTGAGCCACCGGAACTCCTTCAGTGCCTGCGGCGGGTCGAGGCGCGCGGTGCGATCGAGACGGCGCACCGGATCAAGCATGCCTGCGGCCAAGTCTTCCGGTATGGGATCGCGACGGGGGTATGCCGGCGTAACCCGGCGGCTGACCTGCAGGATGCACTGAAACCGGTTCAAGTCAGCCACCATGCAGCGATCACGGAGCCGAAGTTGGTCGGAAAGCTAATGCGCGACATCGACGCGTATACCGGGCAGCCCGTCACCCGGGCAGCCTTGCTTTTGTCGCCTTTGCTGTTGCTGCGCCCTGGCGAACTGCGACACATGGAGTGGGCGTGGATCGACTTTGAAGGTGCAACTTTGACGGTGCCCGCGGTGACGATGAAGCGCAGCAAGGCAGACAAGGCGGGCGGGCCGCCTCACATCGTTCCGTTGGCATCGCAGTCGCTGCGAATCCTGCGGGAACTGCATGAGATCACGGGAGCCGGTCGATTTGTGTTTCCGGCGCTGACGACCCGGCAGCGGTGCATGAGTGACAACACGGTGCGCAGCGCCCTGCGCAGGCTGGGCTACGGCAACGATGAGATGACGGCGCATGGCTTCAGGGCTACGGCGCGGACGATGGTCGCCGAGCGTCTCAATGTGGCCGCTGAGATCATCGAGGCTCAACTCGCGCACGCCGTGGCTGACTCTCTAGGTCGCGCCTACAACCGCACGCAGTTCCTTGATCAGCGGAGGAAGATGATGCAGTCTTGGGCGAACTATCTGGACAAGATCCGTAAGGGTGCGGACGTGTTGCCGTTGCGAAGCAATGGTGCGGCCTGAGCGCAGAGCCTCGACTCTCTCGATTGATACTGGGCATTGCCGCTTGCGCTCTGGCCTGAAGCGAATGGCAGTAGTCAGCTAATTCCTGAGGGTGGCCGAGCTTTCGCTATCCAGCGATTGCCGTCCTTCGGATTTCTGAGGGGGCCGTCAGCAAAGTGCCCAAAGCTGAAGTTCGTCGAACCTTGGTACCAGGCTGTCTCCTGTCATTCGTTTCAGGCCAGACCGCGAACACCTACCGCTAAAAAGCTGACCTTCGAACTGCGAATACCGATGCGGCAAAGCAGTCGCTCAACGTTCGCCATGAGCGGCATGACGCGGCAGGCGAAGCCTGCTGCGGCGTGTCCGCTCGATGAATGGGTTAGACCTCACGCCGCAATCTCTTTAAACGATTCTGTTTCCGGGCGAACCGCATCCTGTGGCGCCAGGCAGTCCTTCAGAATTTCTGCCCTAATGCGCTCGGCTTCGCTGGATATGTTGTCTCCCTTCTCGTTCAACGTGAACGCGTACTGGTGTACTTGGGCCGAGCCGGGCAGCTTCTCTGGAAGGTGCGATACCGAAACGTTTGCATCTCTGACGTCAATCATGAACTTTCGCCCAGCAAATGCCGTTTCCGACATCAGGAACGTCTTAAGCGTCTCGTGCATCCACTGATCCGGCGGTAGCAGCACTCGACTGCTCTCGTAGCTTGGTCGTTCTGCCTCTCGTTGCTTTCTCGCAATAGCAACCTTCTGGCGCGTCTCGTCGATGTTCAGCGACGCCAGGAACTTCTCTAGCTCCTCAATTGAAGAGACAGCGGCCACCACGTCTTCACGGGTTGGCTCCGCTCGTCCATGTGCCGCTTGATTGCGAAGGCGCCGCGTGTTCTCAAGTCTGTCTCGAAGGCCGGAGGGCAGCTCAATGCCATTGACCTCAAGATATCGAGCCGAGACAGGGAGCGATGATAGGTATCGATCCCCCATTCCCACCTTTGCTCCAAACTGAAGAACCGTCTTCTCAAGGTATGCGATTGCTGAGAGGAGTGCACCTAGCGGGTGAACCTTCCCCAGCTTTTTGAGGTTCTCCAGCTCCGAGTCGTTTGATGGCTCTCGCATCTTGAGCGCGATGAGATCCTTCTCGTCCGCGAATTGAGCGAGAAGTTCGTCGAAGTCTTGGCTGTAGTGTTGTTTGACAACGGACCGGAAAAACTCGAGAGCAACATTCATGTAGAAGATTGCAGTCAGTTCGTTCGGGGAACCAAATCGATGTTGGAGAGCGTTGCGTTCGTCAATAAGTAATTCCAACTTGTTCAAGAAAGGAACGGCGATCTTCTTTGTCGCGAGAAGCTCGATGCATCCATGTATGGTGATCGTTTCCTTCGGGTTCTTGTAAATCGACTCGCCGCTGTCAAGCACCATATCCTTGAGTAGCAGTTCGACAGAGTTGGAGAGGTGGAGGATCACCAACTTCCTGTCGAGTTCACTCGTACCATTGAAGTGGGTGATGGAATGCCCGAGAAGTTCCATCGAGCTTTGGAAGAGTGGAGATTCGATCGCCATCGCGTTCTTTCTATTTGACGTGCTCGGTGCGCAAGCCGTATCCCATGAGGTCTAACGTTTTAGTTAACTGGCATGCGACAGAGTGACGACGCCGGGCGAAAATGAAATGAAGCCCAAAGCCCGTGCGCCGCAAAACGTCCGGTTGAGTGAATGGTTAGGCAGCACCGCCACCCACTCTGCATGCCGGGTCATTCAGTAAAGCTTCCATTCGCCACGGGAAGACTCCTCAGCCGGCCGTACGAGCTTGCGATCTCGTAGCTTGGTACATGCCCACCGCATGTCGTACTGCCAAGTGAAGAACATGTCGCCAGAGGCCCGCAAATCCTGCTCGTGATGCTTCCACAGATGCTGCGCAACTTGAACAATGTTGCTGCTGCCTCCATTGGCGCGGAGTGCGTCAAGTACCCACTTCTGTAGATCGTCTCGATTAGCCAAGTTCACTCCTATGTTTGTCGCTGGAATCCGCGATGTGGCTTTCCGCTCAATAAGGTATTCCTGCCGCCCCTGTTTGGCAGTTGGGACACTTCCGCTGGAAGATGTCCGTCCCGTTTGCGCCGTAGACGTGGCTGCAATCCGCTCGCATACAGACCATGCGATACGAGACTTGGCCATGATCAGTTCCGGGCACGCCTCGATGGCCGGTGCACAGTTGGTGGTTCCTGTTGACATAGCCGACTTGCGTGGTGTCGGTATTCCCGCTGGTGAACAGTTGCACTATTTCTCCCTGTGCTGCCTAGCGTTTGAGCTAAGCGGGCGACAGCGGCAGGGTGCCGGGCCCGCGAGGCTGATGATAAGCATGGCAGCCTCGCGGGCCCGGTGCCCTGCCGATGGTGCTCCGCTTGAGCGATGGGTTAGGCAGCAACACGCTACTTGCGCTCAACGCCCTTCTTGCAGACGGCTG
Source organism: Burkholderiales bacterium PBB2 (assembly GCA_002255955.1). GTDB lineage: Bacteria > Pseudomonadota > Gammaproteobacteria > Burkholderiales > Burkholderiaceae_C > Paucibacter_A. Next base: position 32,821 of record NKIM01000044.1, read on the forward strand.
AAAACTTCCTCTTATCGGCTCGCAAATAGCGGTTGTCTATTGGCTCACCGCCCAGTTCGTATTCGCTAGTGTCAACGGAATAGATCTTGAGCGCCCCGAGCTTGCCACCTTGGGTGGTGCAAGCTCTAGACCATTCCAGCGAATGACCGAGCTTACAAGTGAACGATTGGGGCTCGAATGGCTCGATTACCGTACATGAGATCTCGTTTGGATCCCATTTGCAGTCGGCCCAGCGGGCCTGCGAGTCTGCTGCGCTGTACAAAGCCCAGAACAGACTCGTATCGTGTTTGGTCTTTCCCACGTAAGCCTTGTACTGTGTGCTCGCATCTGGTGAAGTTGTCGCGGGCGCTACCGCGTCGGTCGTAATTGCAAACGCCACACAGGACCGCTGCGACAGAAGCTGATACTCGGTGTAACCAGCTTCGCAATCTGATCCAAAGAGCAGAGATAGGGAGTACACAAAAAAGCGGCGCACGTTGCTGCCTAACGTTTGACATGAGAGGCATGACCCGGCTTGCCGGGGCATGTCCTCTCGATGGAAGGGTTAGGCATCGCCGCTAGATGAATTGCTTTACCAGCCAACCGAAGGCTAGGACCATGAGAGGGGCAAAGAAAGCCTTGGAAGCAATGACACCAATGACTTCACCGATTTCGGCGTTCGCATAGCGCTTCTCGTCATAGTCAATTCGAATCAAAACCTGCAGAGTAAGTGTTAGTCCAATTGCGGCGGGAATTGAAAGACTTGGCAGCGAAAACACTGGAACAACGAACCAACCCCAAAGAATTGAAAGAGCAAGCCCACTCACTATGGGTGCTACTACAAAGAGGGCGATGACGAGAACTACCAGACCCGTAATGGCCATGCAATTTCTTCCTTGATCAAAGGCGTTGGTCTATTGCTTCGGAGGCTTCCAGAATGAACCGGCAAGCACGAATGATGCTGCCCAGGCTGGTAAGGTGACTAACAAACAGAGAACCCCTACTACAGCCCAGACGGCCCCGACATTGTTTGTCCAGTTTGGTGACAAGAAGGCTGCTCCGATTCCCGCTGTCGCTACCAGAGCACCTAGCCACCAAAGAACTTGCCCAAGGCGAAAAAGCATTTTCTCCTCCTCCAAGATATAAGCACAGTTTTCACTGTGGGGTTCTTGCGGCGCTGAGTCCAGCTGAACCGACTGCGATGCCTAACGTTTGACATGAGAGGCTCGACCCGGCTTGCCGGGGCGAGTCCTCTCGATGGAAGGGTTAGGCAGCACCTCTCGTTGTACTTTCAGTTGGGGCATTGGGACAACAGCGCGCCGATGCGACCTTGGTATACCTGCCGAGAGCTTGCGGACTCCATGACCTTCTGTTTGATAAGTGCATCGCCGACCTTGGTGGCCGCAAATGACTCCAACTGCTTGTACTCAGCGTCGCTGAACTCAGGAAGTGAGGCCGGCAGGGGCATACCAACCTGTTGATAGATCTGAAGCGTCCCGTGCTGAACGTACTTTTTTCCCACCTTGCTAGCGAAGAAGCTCTCGGCTACTTGCAACTCAGAAGGCGTTACATACTGAGACAGCAACTGGTCGACTACATCAGAGAAGGCGCTAGGCGTGAGTGCGGCAACGCACTGACCGCGAACTTCAGATGCTTTGCCCGCTTTGACGGCGCGGGCGATAGATAGCTTCATGCCGACTAGAGCTGGCTCGGCGAAGGCCGCTATCGTTGACGGGGCTGGCGACTGGCATAGGGCTGAAGTTACGAAGCCCGTAAGGATGGCATAGAGGGCAAAGTGGATACGCATCTTGTGCTGCCTAACGTTTGAGCTAACCGGACCGTTGCGGTATGTGGCTAAAGGCCCAGAATGAAATGGCGGGCCTTTAGCCGCATGCCGCAATGGGTCCGGTTGAGCGAATGGTTAGGCGTCACCGCCAGATTAAGGGACATAGGAAATGAGCGGCTTGTCGTAGTAAAGCCCGGCTAGGTTGGTAGTTGCCTGCTCCTCTGGAAGGACTCTAAGCTGGTGGTCACTGGACTTCATGGAAGAGGTTGAGTACGCGGAAGAGCCGACAAACGTAAGCCCGTGTAGATTTTCAACTTTCCTGGTGAGCTCCAGGAAATACCTCCGGCCTGCAACGACCTCGATCTTTGCTTCTGAATCCCACGCTGCTGACAAGAAGAACTGCGGGTCCATCCTGGTTCTGAAGGTGTATGAACCTGGAGAAACCCTGACCACAGTGAAAGTTCCGTTTGTTAGGTTGGCCACCACCTTGTCATCAATGAGGACGTTAGGCCAAACTCCTTTTCCCAGAGGGTGCGGCGTTCGCAAGATGTAAACCAAAGCGTGAGTCGAACTGGTCGGCTCTACAGTTGAGAACTGAAGACCACTCGGCGCAGGGACGGAGGCGCACCCAGCCATGAATGTTGCAACGAGAGCGAGTACTAGACGACGAGTATTCATGGTGAAAGCGAGACAGTAGTGAATGTGACGCCTAACGTGTTGTCGGGATGCGAAGAGCAGGACATCCACCCCTGCGCGGCGCAGTTTGTGCCGCGCAGGGGGTTCGAGGCGCATTCTGCAGGGCTAACCGGTTAGGGGCGCATGGGCGCTTGCACTGTCGTGATGAGTGCGCTAGGCTGTATGAAAACACAGTCGCCATGTGATGGTCTCCCTGCCTGCCCCACCGCCTGTGCCCGCTGCCGATGGGGATGGCTGGGCGGGTGTGCCGCAGCCGCCTCGGCGCTTGCTGGATCAGGTGCGGGATCGGTTGCGTTATTTGCACTACAGCTTACGGACGGAGGAGGCCTACGTCCATTGGGCCCGGGCGTTTGTCCGCTTCCACAGCCTGCGTCACCCGCGCACTCTGGGTCAGGCCGAGGTGGAGGCCTTTCTCACCTGGCTGTCGGTGGACCGCGGGGTGTCGGCCGCCACGCATCGGCAGGCCTTGTCGGCGCTGCTCTTCTTGTACCAGCAGGTGCTGGGCCAGCGGCTGCCCTGGATGGACAGCTTGGCGCGCCCGCAGCGCAAGCCCCGGCTGCCGGTGGTGCTGTCGGTGGACGAGGTGCGGTGCGTGCTGGCCTTGTTGGAGGGCGGGCACGGCGTGCTGGCCCGTTTGCTGTACGGCACCGGCATGCGCATCACCGAGGCCTTGCAGTTGCGCAGCAAGGACGTTGATTTTGAGCGCCAGGTCATCGTGGTGCGTTGTGGCAAGGGTGGCAAAGACCGCGTGGTGATGCTGCCCGCCGCCCTGGCACCGGCCCTCAAGGCCCAGCTGCAGCGTGCCCACCTGCTGTGGCGCGCCGATGGCGCTGTGGGGCATGCCGGCGTGCAGTTGCCCGACGCGCTGGCCCGCAAGTACCCGCGCGCCGAGCTGTCGTGGGCCTGGTTCTGGGTGTTTCCGCAGGCCGATCTGTCGGTGTGCCCGCGCACCGGGGTGGTCCGGCGCCACCACCTGTTTGACCAGACCTTCCAGCGCGCCTTCAAGCGCGCGGTGGATCAGGCCGGCATCCAGCGGCCGGCTACGCCGCACACGCTGCGCCACTCTTTCGCCAGCCATGTGCTGCAGTCCAGCGGTGACTTGCGGGCTGTGCAGGAGCTGCTGGGCCATGCCAATATTGCGACGACCCAGGTGTACACCCGCCTGGACTTTCAACACCTGGCCAAGGTATACGATGCCGCGCATCCGCGGGCCCACCTCGGCGGGCAGCGCAAACCTGCGCCCAAGACTTCCAAGAAAACCTGACAAATCCCTGGAGGAGCGCCAGTCCTTGGGCTTCTAGTGCAAAAGACCTGCCAGGCTCGGTCCCGAGGGGCGGCCACCGCCAAAGTGGCCGCCATCGCCGGGCAATTTGAAAACGGACACCGCTTCCACCTGGTCATTCGCCAGGCTTTTGAGGCTGGAGGCTGCCGCGGCCATTTCTTCCACTAAGGCGGCGTTTTGTTGGGTGGTGCGGTCCATATGGCCCACTGCCTCGCCGACCTGGGCCACCCCAGCGGCCTGCTCGTTGCTGGCAGCACTGATTTCACCCATGATATCGGTCACCCTGCGGATGGAGGTGACGACTTCCGTCATGGTGCTGCCCGCCCGGTCCACCAATGCAGTGCCTTGTTCCACGCGCTCCACGCTGGCATTGATGAGGACCTTAATTTCTTTGGCCGCATCGGCACTGCGGCTGGCCAGCGAGCGCACTTCGGACGCTACCACGGCAAACCCACGGCCTTGTTCGCCGGCACGTGCTGCTTCCACCGCCGCATTGAGTGCCAGAATATTGGTTTGGAAGGCAATGCCATCAATCACGCTGATGATGTCTGCAATCTTGCGGGACGAGTCGTTGATGCCTTTCATAGTCTCCACCACCTGACTCACCACCTGGCCACCCTGAATGGCCACAGTGGAGGCGTTCATGGCCAACTGGTTGGCCTGGCGCGCGGAGTCTGCGTTCTGGTTCACCGCAGAGTTCAATTCCTCCATGGACGCGGCAGTTTCTTCCAGCGCGCTGGCCTGCTGCTCCGTGCGATTGGAGAGGTCGTGGTTGCCCTGTTCGATCTCGGCGCTGGCAGTCGCCACGCCTTCAGAGCCGGCGCGCACGGTAGACACGACCTCTACCAGGCTGTTTTGCATGTCTTTAAGGGCCGAAAGCATCATGGCGGTCTCGCTTTTGCCCTCACTGCGGATGACCTGGGTCAGGTCCCCGCCCGCCACATTGCGCGCAATGCTGACGGCTTGATTCAGTGGTCCTGTTACCGCCCGAATCAATGACCAACCAATGGCGCTACCACCCGCCAGCGAAATCAACACGATGACGGCAAATGCAGCGATCCCCGTGGAGTAGCGCTGACTGGCAGCCTCATGCTCTAATTTGACCTCGCTCAATTGGTAGTTGATGAGCTTATCGACTGCCCTACCGATGGGGACGATAGTCTCATCCAGGTCCCGGATGAGCAGCGATATCTTGTACATATCGTTCTTGGCAAGGGCTGCGCTGAATTCTTGGATGGAGGGAGTCGCGTTGGTAATCAAGGTTTTTACCTCGGCCACATTTTTTTTCTCTTGCTGAGAG
>NKIM01000045.1:0-23668 GCA_002255955.1 Burkholderiales bacterium PBB2
GGTGGACATGCAACAAATCCTTGGCACAGGGGCACAACGAACAAGGGAATCGGTTAGCGCGCGGCAGGGAAGCGAGAGGCAGCGATTGGAGTGAACGCCAGACTTCTTTTTTAAAGAAAGCCAGCATCGCCCGCGCCTCATTTTTCGCCTGTCGCGGCGCAAAGCGGGCAACTGTGTCTTGTCATCTGCCTGTCGTCAATGCCCGGGCGGGGCCGAGCTCCCCGGGTAAATACCGATCAGGCTGCGACCTACACTCGGGCGCATGTCGACCTTGTCCTCAACCGCTGCTCCAAGAACAACGCCTGCACCTACCGCAGCGCGCAGCCACCTGCTCTACCTGCACGGCTTTCGCTCATCGCCGCGCTCGGCCAAGGCCTTGCGCATGCAAGCCTGGGTGGCCGAGCATCGCCCCGACCTGCACTTCGCCTGCCCGCAGCTGCCGCCCTCACCGCGTGCGGCATTCGCACTACTGCAAGAACTGACGCAGGACTGGCCGACCGAACAATCGGCCGTGATGGGCAGCTCTCTCGGTGGTTTCTACACCAGCGCCCTGATCCAGACCCGCCCGGGCTGGCGCGCGGTCGTCATCAACCCGGCCGTCGATCCGGCTCGCGATCTGGCCGCCTACATCGGTGAGCAGAGCTGCTGGCAGGACCCGGCCGAACGCTTCTTCTTTCAGCCCGAGTTCGTCGACGAGTTGCGCGTGCTCCGGCCGGATCAGCTCCTGCATCCCCAGCGATGCCTGGCCGTGGTCGCCAAGGGTGATGAGCTGCTGGACTGGCGCGAGATGCAGGCCCGCTACGCCGCGGGGCCGATCCGGCTGCTCGAAGGCAGTGACCATGGGCTCAGCGATTTCGACGACCATCTGGATGCGCTGACACGCTTCCTCGAACTCTGACGCTCAAATCGCACTGACAACTTGAATCAAACTAGAGATCGATACTGAGTCAAATTGCACAGAATTTGTGTAATGTGGCTGATATTTGTAGACAATCCCAGCCCCAAGGTCGCATGTCTGCGGAAGGGTCCAGGCAAAGCCATCCAGATGCCGGGCCACGCGTGAAAGCACAAGGAAGTAGTACTTTGCAAGGCGACACCATCATCGGCGTGACGTTCGAGTCACCCCACAAACTGCAATCGCTGCTGCCCGAGTTGCTGCAGAGCGAGGCTGCGGGCAATGGGGTGGAGATCAGCCAGCGCCTGTTCAAGATTCGCAATGCCGATTCGACCGGCCGTCGCAGCTCGGCCAGCGTGCTGATCCAACGCCGCTACGCCTCGCGGGGCTACATCGCCAGTGATTTGCCTGAAGAGGCCGAGCCGCAACGCATCACCCTGGTCGCGAGCGACGCCGAAGTGATCATCGGCACCATCACCATTGGTTTCGATTCGCCCGCCGGCCTGAACGTGGACGAAACCTTTGGCCCCGAAACTGACGCCCTGCGCGCCGAGCGCCGCAACATCTGCGAGTTCACCAAGCTGGCGGTGGACAACGTCTCCAAATCCAAGCGCGTGCTGGCCTCGCTGTTCCACGTCGCTTACATCTACGCCCACCGCTTGATGGGCTTCGACAGCCTGCTGATCGAGGTCAACCCCCGCCACGTGCGCTTTTATCAAGCCATGCTGGGCTTCAAGGTTCTGACCGGCCAGCGCCAAAACCCGCGCGTCAACGCGCCGGCGGTGCTGATGTGCCTGGACTTCGGCTATGTGCAGGAACAGATTGCCAACCTGGGCGGTCGCCCCGAGCTCTCGCTCGAAGTACGCTCGCTCTACCCCTACTTCCTGTCGATCGCTGAGGAAGCCAATATCGTCGGCCGCTTGAGCCGCGCCCATCAAGACATCGAAAGCCTGCGCGCCGCCGCCAGCAAGGACGATTACCCCGATCTGGAAGGCGACACCGTCACCGGTGAGTTCCTCTGAGCCTGCGACGCGCATGTGCCCAGGCAGCCAGCACGCTGATTGAACGGCGGATTGCGGCACATTGCAGCCTTTGAAGGTCGGGCTTGTGACAAGGGGCGCCGGGCGAGTGCTACCGCTCATGTCCCCCGGCCCGCGCTGCGCGCGGACCTCCTCCTTTACTTCGCTTCAGCACTCACCCGACACCCCTTGTCAGTGCCGACCGCTCGGCGTTTTCGTCGAAGGAGCAAGGCCTTGCTGGATCGGGACGGCTGGGTGCTCTGCGAAGTGAAGTCAAGGAGGAGGCGCCCGACACAGTCGGGCGACGGGGGACATGAACGGAGCAGAGTGCCCAGTCGGCCCGATCGCCGCTCAATCTGAGCGACGGCTTTGTTCCGGCAGCCGCCACACTCCCCCCGCGCCACCAATAGAAAAGGCCAGCGAAACCGCTGGCCTTCTTGATATGACTGACCGCAAGCCCGGAAACAGCTGAGGGCTTTGTGGGGGCAGTGACCGAGGAGTGAATCACTGCCCCCAGCCCTTCCTCCGCCTCCGGAACTTTTGGTCTGTTCGTGTGCGCTGAACTTCGTGCTTACTTCAGGCCGTCGCTGATGGCCTTGAGCAGGGTCGAGTTGGCGTCGTCGCCGCTGAACTCCCAGAAGAAGGCGCCGGCCAGGTTCTTGCTCTTCAGGTAATTCATCTTCTCGGTGATTTGCACCGGGGTGTCAAAACTCCAGAAGGTGGTGCCGTTGAAGATCCACTGGGCGCGGCTCACCGGGTCGACATAGCTCGGGTAGTTCAGGGTCTTGAGCACCTTGTAGTCCTCGTTGCCCTTCTCGTAGGTGGCCGGTGCCGGGATCGCGCCGGTCTGGTAGAGCCCGTTGTTGGTGTTGGGCACATTGGTCCAGCCGCGGCCGTAAAAGCCGATGCCCAGGTTCAACTTTTTGGCCTGCACGCCGCGGTCCAAGTAGGCCTGGATGGCATCCGCGGTGTTGTAGGCCCGCGCATCACCGGTCGACGGATCCTTGGGCGAGCCGTACAGCGGTGCGTGGAAGTTGGTCGTGGTTTCCCAGCTGCCGTGGAAGTCGTAGGTCATCACATTGATGAAGTCCAGCGAGTTCTGGGCCACTTCGGGCTGGTACTCGCGGATCTTGTCAATGCCGGCCGGCGCGGCCATGGTCAGCAGCAGACCGGGGCGAACCGCATCGAGCTGCTTGCGGAATTCCGCCACCAGACCGTTGAAGTTCTCCTTGTCTTCGGGTTTGCCACAGGCCAGACCGCAGGCCACCGGGTATTCCCAGTCGAGGTCGATGCCATCAAACACACCGGCCGCTGCGCCCGGACCGCCCGCGTTGTCGGTCACCGGCAGATCGCCCTTGATGTAGGCGTCAATGCAGGACTTGACGAAGGCCACACGGTTCTCCGGGCGCGCCGCGCTGGAGAAGCCGCGCGAGTAGGTCCAGCCGCCCAGCGAGATCAGCACCTTGAGCTTGGGGTACTTGGCCTTGAGCTTCTTCAGCTGGTTCCAGCTGCCGCGCAGCTTCTGGTCCCAGAGGTCGCCCACGCCGTCCACGCTCTGGTAGCCCTGGAATGACTTGGTGTAGTCGGCAAACGCGTCACCCCCCACGCCGGTGCTCTCGTTGACCGGCACGGTCAGGCCGACCTCGCACTTGTTGTTGCGCACATTACCGAAGGCATAGTTGATGTGCGTCAGGCGTGCGGCGGCACCACCCTTGTCGATGTCCTTGACCAGGTAGTTGCGACCGTAGATGCCCCACTGGGCGAAGTAGCCCAGCACGTTCTTGGCACCAGTGTTGGTGTCCGGCTTGGCCGTGCGCACCGAGATGGCCGGCGATGCGGCCGATGCACCGGCCTGGTTGAAGGCCACCACGCTGAAGCTGTAGGCGGTGTCGGCGGTCAGGCCGGTCACGCTGGCATTGGTGTTGGCGACTTGCGCGGCCTGCGCGCTGCCCTGCAAGACACGGTACTGCACCGTGCAGTTCGGGCCTGCGGCCACGGCCGACCACGTCAGGTTGACGCTGTTGCTGGTCTGGCTCGGCGAAGCCAGTCCGCTGGGCGTGGCTGGCGCGGCAGCGCAGACGCCGCTGGCCGTGCTGGTCAGCAGGGCTGCACTTTGGGCCGAGGCATTGCCGGCCTTGTCACGGGCCCGCACGGTGTAGCTGTAGGCCGTGCCGGCGGCCAGGCCGGTGTCGGTGTGCGTGGTGGCCGCGGGCGAAGCCACCAACGTGCCTGCGCGGTAGACGTCGTAGCCGGCCACACCGCTGCCGGCGTCGGTCGAGGCGCTCCAGTTCAGCACGATGCTGCTGGTGGTCTGGCCGCTGGCCGTCAAGCCCGAGGGCACGGTCGGCGGCGTGGAATCGGCTGGTCCGCCGTCGCAGTCACCGAGCGGCTTCCAGACATCCCATTGGCCAGCGTTGGTCGCCGGAGTCTGGTTCTGCGTCCACCACTTGGCCGAGAAGGCCTTGTTGGCTTGTTGCACGATCTTGCCGCCGACGTAGGCGGTCTGGGCGTTCCACTCGGCCACGCCGGTGCAGTTGTAAGCCATGGCCAGGGGGCTGGCCAGCCCGAAGGCCAGGGCCAGGGCGGCCGGGATCATCGTCTTCTGTTGCAGTCTCATGTCGTCTTGCTCCGTCGATAGAGGTTGAGTGCGTTCGTTCACTTGCCTGCGGCCTTGGCGGCAGCGGCCTTGGCCAGCGCGGCGGCGCTCAGGTCCGCGCGCCGTGCCTCTTGCTTGAGGCTGTAGGACTTGCCACCGAAGCTGACCACCCAGTTGCTCGGCATGGGCATGGGCAGGTAGTAGTTCAGGGCGATGGTCACGCTCTGACCCGGGGCCAGGGTCTGCCAGGTCGGCAGCTTGAAGGCAGCGCGGTGCACGTCGTTCTTCAGGCCGCCGATGTTGTGGCCGGCCGGGTTGGCGCCGCTCTGCACGATCTTGAGCCCGAAGCCGCTCTGGTCCGTCAGCGTGGCAGGAATGGCGGTGGGCACATCGAAGCTGAAGTCGGTGCCGCCCGGCAGGGTCTGCGTGCTGTTGTTGGTGATGGTCAGCTTGGGGTTGATCGGGTAGTTGGCGTCACCCAGAGCAAAGCCGCCAATGCTGAAGCGAATGTCCAGGCTCTCGGTCGGCAGGGCCGTGGCGCTCAGGCGGTTGCCATAGGGCGCGGCCGTTTTGAACTTGTTGTACAGCGCCTTCGTCAGCGTGCTGCCCATGAAGTACTCGGCCTTGGCGTTGTCGTAGGCATAGTCACCGGCGAGTTCCCAGAACATCACGCCACCGATGCCGCGGTCCGCCACGTACTGCGCCTTGACGCCGATGCTTTGCTCGTCTTCGGTCGAGAGGAAGACCCGTTTCTGGGCATTCCACAACCAGGGCGCGACCAGAGTGCTGTCGTAGTAGCGGGTGTAGCTGCCGGTCAGCTGATCGGCCGGGTTGGTGGCCGGGTTCAGACCATAGGCCGCCAGATAGCTGCCCGGCTTGCCAGCGGCCAGGTTCATGGTGTGCCACAGCGGGTTGGAGCCGGCCGGCACTTCCTTGTTGCCCACGTCCAGGTCATGCCAGAGGTTGTCGATGCCGATGGCCCCCGCGCCGCACTTCTGCACCGTGCCACCACCCGTTCCCGGCGGGCACTTGGTCTGGTCGGTCTGCGCGGCCGTGCCCCAGAGCCCGTTGGTACCGCCCGTCACGTCCTTCCAACCGCGGGTGTAGTACGGCACGCCGATGTTGATGCGGCCGGCCGGCAAGGCACCCCGGAAGTAGTGGTAGGCCCAATCGGTGTTCAGGTAGCCGATGCGACCGTACTGGGCGGCGGTGTAGTAGTTCCAGGCCTCCAGTTCCTTGTCCTTGCCATCGTCATAGAGCGCGGCATTGGGGCCGACAAACTGGTTCCACGCCCCATGCAGGTCATAACTCATGATGTTGACGTAGTCCAGGTACTGGGTGACCTGGTAGTTCTCCATGCCGCGCAGCAGGTAGCCCGAGGCCGGCGCTGCGACGGTGAGCATGTAGTGGCGGTTGTCGGCCTGACCGGCTGCATCCAGGCGCGCACGCAGGGTCTGCATCAGCACCACATAGTTCTTCACCAGGCTGGCGCGGCGGGCGTTGGAGATGGTGAAGTCGTCCGGGTTGCCGGCGTCCTTCATGCTGGTGGCGTACTCGTAGTCGATGTCCACGCCGTCAAAACCGTACTGGCGCAGGAAGGCCACGGCCGAGTCGGCAAAGGCATTGATGCCGGCCGTGTTGGCACTGCCGTCGGCATTGGTGGTCATGGTGTAGAAGCCACCGCTGGCCACACGCTTGCCGCTGTCGTCGAAGTAGCCGCCGGTCTCGGCCCAGCCGCCCACAGACACCAGAGTCTTGACCTGCGGGAACTGCTTCTTGTACTTGCTCAGCAGGTTGAAGTGGCCCTTGTAGCTCAGGCTCGGGTCCATCTCGGCGCCAGCCACGCCGGGCCAGGTGATGCCGGTGGCCGGGTTGTTCGGGTCGTTGACATTGCCGACCGACAGCTTGTTGGCGCCGTCCACATGGGCGAAGGCGTAGTTGATGTGGGTCAGCTGCGCCCAGGGGATGTTGCTGGCCAGGTAGGCGGGCTGCCCGTTCTTGCCGGTGCGCCAGCTGGTGAAGTAGCCGATGATGCGACGCGGCTTGTCGGCGCCCATCTTTTCGCGACCCTGCTCGTCGTAGACCTTGCAGTAGGCGGGCGTGGTGCCAGGCGTGGTCAGCAGGCCTTCGGGGCGGCAGCGCTCGTCACCCGTGCTGGTGCCGCTGACGGTGATGCGCACGGCCGGGCTGTCGGTGCTGGCGCCCTTGTCATCGGTGGCGCGGGCGACGATGTCGGCCACGCCGGCGCGGGCCGTCCAGGCCACGCTGAAGGGCGATGTGCTGTCCTCGGCCACCAGCGCACCGTTGACGTAGAAGGCCACCTTGGCGACCGTGCCGTCGCTGTCGGCGGCATTGGCGCTGAGGGTGACGCTGTCACCGGCGCCGGGGGTGGCGCCGGCGGTCGGTGCGGTCAAGGCCACTGTGGGCGGCTTGTTGACCGAACCACCTGTCACGGTGACGGCCTGGGTCTTGGTGTTGGTCGCGCCCTTGTTGTCGGTGACGGTCAGGCTGACGTTGTAGCTGCCCGCAGCCGCGTAGCTACGGCTGGCGGTGGCGCCGGTGGCCGTGCCGCCATCGCCGAAGTTCCAGGCGTAGCTGGCAATCGTGCCGTCCGGATCGCTGGAGCCGCTGCCGTTGACGCTCAGCGTAAGGCCACTGGCCGTGCTGGTGAAGGCAGCGACGGGCGGCTGGTTGGCCACGGTGCCCACGGTCACCTGGCTGCTCTTGCTGCTGGTGGCACCCTTGTCATCGGTCACCGTCAAGGTGATGGTGTAGGTGCCGGCTGCGGCATAGCTGCGGCTGGCCGTGGCGCCGGTGGCGGTGCCGCCATCGCCAAAGGTCCAGGCGTAGCTGACCACGCGGCCATCGGCATCGGTCGAGCCGCTGCCGTTGACGCTGACGACCTGGCCGCTGACGCTGCTGGTGAAGGCGGCGACCGGCGGCTGGTTGACCACGCCGTCGCAATCGCCGAGCGACTTCCACACATCCCACTGGCCCGAATTGGTGGCCGGGCTGTTGCCCTGGGTCCACCACTTGGCCTGGTAGGCCTTGTTGCTCTGCTTGGCGAGGCCGCCAGAGGTGTAGATGGTGCTGGCCGACCATTCGTTCAGGCCGGTGCAGTTGTAAGCCAGGGCCGGTGCGGAGGCCATGGCGGCCACCAGCACGGTCAGGCTGAGCATTGCGTGTTTCATGGAGGGGTCCTTGCTTGTCTCAAGCGGGTTGACTCGAAGCGCGTGGGCGCTGGGCTTGGCTTTCTCTCGCGTCGCGGAATGCAGCCGCCCCACCCCTCGCTGAAACGAGGGCTGTACAAACGGCTTTCGGGGGGCAAACGGGCTCGGAGCGACGCGTCCGGCCCGCTGGTTTTTCAGGGCTGACTCATGGCTTGATCACCACGTCAAAGTACTTCTCGACACAGCGCTGGTAGTCGCCGGCCTTGAGGGCAAAGTGGGCGGTCTGGTAGCCGACCAGCTTGCAGGCGAAGGCCTTGCCTTCGGGCATGTCGGGGTAGTAGGCCCAGTCCTGGTCCCAGTAGATGTCCAGGGCACCGGCACCGCCGACCACAAAGGGTTTCTGCGTCGCGCAACCGAGCTCCTCATTGGCCGCGATGGGCACACCGAGCGACGCTGCATGCTGGCGGTAGTAGGCGATGCGATTGACCGACTGCGGCTTCTCGGTGATCTGGCCGCATTCGATGCCGCCGTTGATCACGTTGGTGGTGGCGCCGAAGCCGGGCTTGATGCCTTGCGCGGCATCGGTCGCATTGGGCTTCCAGCTGCCATCCACCACATGCAGCATGCTGGGCTTGGGCGAGGCCGGGTAGACGAAGAAGAACACCGCCGAGGCCAGGTTCAACCAGGTGTCGGCCACCTGCTCGGGGTTGTTCAGCAAGACCTTCACATCGCCAAACATGGCGTCCGAGAACGGCCCGTAGTTGAAGCTGTAGGACAGCTGCTTGGCGCCGCGGCCGAAATATTGCTTGTAGCGACCTTGCGCATCCTTGCCGCAGGGCCAGACCTGACCCTGCCAGGTGCTGGGCAGGCATTCGTTGTTGTAGGGGCAGCCGTAGCTGCTCTCGCTGCAACCGGACTCGCGCACAAAGTACAAGGCCTGGCGCCATTCCGGGATGGCGTTGTTGCGGTCATGCGCGCCGGTCTCCTGGGTGAAGTGGGCGAACATGGTGGCCAGGGTCTTGCGGCAGATGGCATCGGCATCGCGGCCATCGCTGTAGCTGCTGCACACGCCCGAGAACTTGGCCACGGCCTGCAGCAGGCCGGTGTAGGTATAGCTTGGGTGCCGCAGCGGGAACAGGAACTCCCACTGGCTGGCCGGCAAGATGCGCTCCACCCGCTTGACGTTCTCGGGGTTGCTGGCGGCGCCAGGCTTGACAGCGGTGACCACGGCGTTGTCCCGCGTCGCCACCGAGGCCTTGACCGAGGCAAACAGCGGCGTGCCGGTCAGCCGCGCCTCATTGGCCAGCATATCGGCCTGGCGCAGCAGGTATTTGCCGGTGACCGGGTCCTTGACCACCACGGCCAGGCTCAGGCTCTGCGACTTGGCAGCTGTGGCGCCCTTGTCATCGGTCACCGTCAAGGTGACCGGGTAGGTGCCGGTCTTGGCATAGGCATGGCTGATCTTGGCGCCGGTGCCGCTCGTGCCATCGCCGAAGTCCCAGCGCCAGCTGGCCACCGTGCCATCGGCATCGCTGGAGCTGCTGCCGTCGAAGCTGACGGTCAGGCGGTCCACCGCCGAGCTGAAGTTGGCCACTGGGGCCTTGTTGCCGCCGGTACCACCGCCGCCGCCGCCATCGCAAGCACCGAGCGGCTTCCACACGCCCCAGGCGCCCGAGTTGCCGGCTGGCGCCTGGCCCTGCGTCCACCAGTTGGCCGAGTAGGCCTGCCCCGCATCCTGCACCTGCTTGCCCGCGGTGTAGGCCGTGGCGGCCGACCAAGTCGGCAGCGCGCTGCAATTGACCGCCCAGGCCGGCGCGGCGGCACTCATCAGCGCAGCCGCAGCGGCGCCCGCCGCCCAGCGCATGACGGGCGCGTGACGACCTGTAAGGCCTGACAGTAGGCCGATCGGCCGATTCATGAAAACCTCGCGCGCTTCGGTGAGGCCCTCATCGGCGCCCGACCCGGGGCGGGGAAATGCAGAACTTCGGTTCATCGCTGTCTCCGATCTCGCGGGCGCCATTCATGGCAGCGCCGGCTTTTGTTGGATCCCTGAGCCACAGGCGCCCGAGGCAACCGCTTCAAGACCAGAAGAAGTCTTCGGCCCGTCAGTGGTATTTACTTTAGATACCAGTTTGTCGCAAAACATAGATGAAAACACCTAGTTAGCCAGAAACTTCGTGTAAACAGCAATACCAAAAGCAGTCCAAATCGAATAACGGTTTGGAGAGGCGGAGCCTTGCCAAAGCCCCGGAACATGGGGCCGGCCACAAGCTCGGGCGGCACCCCATAACGGTGAAACCGCAGGGCGACAGAGACAGTTGGATACAGCTGCTCACAGACCGATATGCCCACACCCCGCCAACGGCTGTGCAAGCCTCAATCCTTCGGCCGTGCAAACGCCTGATTAAAGCGGCATCTTGCGGAGCCGCCCTCCCCCTGCTCCCGCAGGGTCAAGGCCCGCACATGAACAAGGACGAGGACGAAAGGACAGCCTTCAGCCGCCCAGGCCCATCACCTGGTCGCCCTCGGCGGCTGCGCAATCCGCCGGCAAGGCCTGCCAGCCCTGGCGCAGCACCACCTCCTGGCCACGCAGGCAGAGCTCGACGCGGCGCGCCTCGGGCCAGCGCTGGCGCACGAACTGCTCGATGGATTCGGGTAGGCTGACCCGCATGCGCAGCCGATCCAAGTCTTCGGCAGGGTGGTCCTCGCGGTGCACCCAGGGAATGAAGGCACTGGCCCAAAGCAGAGGCCGCCAGCCGAGCTCCACGCTCGTGGGTCGATAGTCCTGCTGCTGCAACCAGGCCTGGGCCTGGGCGCGCAGGCTGGGCTCATAACGCCCCGGCACCGCGTCGAATGCGGGCTTGAGGCCGCCCCAGCTGGTGGCCAGCAACTCCACCAGCCATTGATTGCAGTTCTGGTAGTCGAGGCCGAAGGCATAGGCATTGGCGCTGTAGCGCGGCGCCAGCAGCTGCAGCGCCCGGCCTTCATCACCGGCCCAGGCCAGCACGGCCTGCTCGGCCTCGGGTGGCAGCAGGAGCAAGGAGATGACGCTCAGATCCGGCGTCAGTGATCCCAGCAGAAAGCCGGCCAGGCCTTGATCGAAGAGGCGCGGCCGCCCCTCATCGCAGGCGAAATACAGCTGGCGCACCGACCAGGGCGTGTTGGGGCTGTCACGCAAGCTGATGCCGGCGTGCGAATAGCGCAGGCCAAAGCGCTGCAAATCCAGGCCGGCACGGGCCACCAGGGCCAGGGCCTGGCCCGAGGCTTCCAGCTGCTGCTTGACCACGGCGCTGAAGCGCAGCAAGCGGTCCTGCTGCTCCACGCTCATGGCCTGGTTGCCGGCGCAGTAGCGCAGCACATCGGCATGGCTGGCGCCGCCCACCGCGCTCAAAGCCAAGGCCAAAGCAGCCACGCTCAGCGCGCGGCGCAGAAGGGCCATGGGGCGATTCGAGGAGATCAGAGGGGATCAGAGACTGAGAGGGCGCGAGGGCAGCTCGCGGTAGATGTCATCGTCCAGCACCAGGAAGAAGGCCTGCTGGCTGCGCGCCTCGGCAAACTCCAGGCCATAGGGCTTGGCCCGGGCCTGGATCCAATCGCCGGTCTGCAGGCGGGCGGCGTTCAGCGCAGCCTGAGGCAGGAAGAGATAAAGGGTGTCGGCGGGTGTCTCGGCCGCAGCCCCGGTGGTTTCGGCCTTGGCCTGCAGGGTCAGGCGCAGCTGGCCGGGTCGGCCGGGGGCCGCGGCCAGCTCGATGAGCCGGTACTCGCCGGCGGCCACGCGCTTGTCGCCGGTGGAGCTGGCACTGGACTGCTGCAGCGAGGTGGACAAGCTGCCGATCGAGGTGCCGATGCTCTCGGACGCCGAGGAGGCCGACAGGCCGGCCGCCTGAGCGGGCGCCAGACCGCTGGCGGCGCACAGGGCCAGCGCGGCCGAGAAGGCCACGCGGTTCAGAAGTTGAGGCACAAATCGAGACTTGAAGGCTTGCATGAAGCACCGTCCGCAAAGAAAGCAAAGATCAGGCGATGTTAGCGGCAGCCCGTGGCGCGGCCGGGCTCTAGACTGTGCGCCGCATACCGTTTCATCCTGTTTCATCATCCCCTCTTCCTTCATCTGCACCCCACCGCGGTCCCACGTTCACCATGAAGCTGAAAAACAAGGTTTGTCTCATCACCGGCGCTGCCCAAGGCATTGGCCTGGCCACTGCCCTGCGCTTTGCCCAGGAGGGCGCCATCGTCATCTGTGGTGACATCAAGCCCGAGGCGGTAGACGCCGCCGCGTCGCAATGCCGCGCGCTCGGCGCCGAGGCCTTGGGCCTGGTGCTCAATGTCACCGACCGTGCCCAGGTGGACGCGGTGGTGGCCGAGGTGCTGGCGCGTTACGGCCGCATCGATGTGCTGGTCAACAACGCCGGCATCACCCGTGATGCGCGGCTGCAGAAGATGAGCCTGGAGCAGTTTGACCAAGTCATCGACGTCAATCTGCGCGGCGTCTTCCACTGCGCGCAAGCCGTGGCCGACAGCATGGTGGCGCAGGGCGCTGGCGTCATCCTCAACGCCAGCTCGGTGGTGGGCATCTACGGCAACTTCGGCCAGACCAATTACGCAGCAGCCAAGTTCGGCGTGATCGGCTTCACCAAGACCTGGTCACGCGAGCTGGGCCCCAAGGGCGTGCGCGTCAATGCGGTGGCGCCGGGCTTCATCGAGACGCCCATCCTGGCCACCATCCCCGAGAAGGTGATCACCGAGATGCAGGCCCATGTGCCGCTCAAGCGCCTGGGCAAGCCGGAAGAAATCGCCAGCGTCTACGCCTTCCTGGCCAGCGAGGACGCCAGCTACATCAACGGCGCGGTGATCGAGGTCTCGGGCGGCATGACGGTATGAAGCCACGCCTCGCGCTCGCCAGGGCCGCCCTGCTCGCTACGCTGAGCCTGAACGCTAGCGGGTGTGCGGCGCAGGCCGCGGCTGAGCCGGGCGGATTCAACTGCCATGCCAGCAGCGAACAACTGCGAACCTGGGCCGGCACCTGGGTGGAGCAAGGCTTTTTCACCAAGGCCGTGCAAAGCCGGCAGTGGTTCTTCGAGGGCGCCCTGGACTCGACTGCGCCCTACACCGAGCTGAGCATCAGCGCCGATGGCAGCAAAGTCCGCTTAGGGTGGAATTGGCATGAAGGCGCCGAGGCGCGCGACGAGCATCCCGAAGCCGACCCCAGCGGCATGGTGGCCCTGCCCTGCTTTGGCGACACCCGCGAGCCAGGCCGAGTGCCAGCAGCCGCGCGCCTGCTGGAGCTGCGCGATCCTCAGAGCGGTCGCCGGGCTTGGTATCAATACCTTGCCGGCCCGGGCCAGAGCCCGCAGCGGGCCTACTTCAAGGCCATCTTCCAGGGCTGCTTTGCCAACGCGCAAGGCCAGCGCTGGTGCTTCGAACCGAATGGCCAGCTGCGAATCGGGAAGCAGGTGCTGCGCGCCGAGCTGATGCTGGACCCCATCGAACAGACCCGCGGTGTCAACGCACTCAAGGTCCAGGGCGAGCGCCTGTTCTGGCTGTTCAAACCGGCGGCCGATGGCGGCTGGTTGGTGGAGCGTCGTGGCTGGGCCAGCGAGCCGGGCTACCGCAAGCCCGACTGGCGCCAGCCCTGGCACCGCCTGAAACCAGAAGCGCTCACGAAGCCAGCAAGCCGCTGACCCGCTCCCGCAAGAGCTCCGGGCTGACTGCCGGTGCAGCCAGCGGCGCCCCGGCCAGCAGGCCAACGCGGCTGAACAGCCCCCGGCGGAAGGGCCGCACCATGGCCTGGCCCTGCTCCACGCGGGAGAAGAAAGAGCCCCAGAGGTTTTGCAGCGCCAGCGGCACCACGGGCACCTGCTCGCGCCCTTCCAGGATCTTCATCAGCCCGCCCTTGAAGGGCTGCAGCGTGCCGTCGCGGGTGATACCGCCCTCGGGGAAGATGCAGAGCAGTTCGCCCTCGTCCAGCACCTCGCGCGCCAGCTCGAAAGCACGCTCGTAGGTGGCCGGGTCCTCCTTCTGCGGCGCCACCGGGATCGCCTTCGCCAAGCGGAACAACCAGCCCAGCACCGGAATGCGGAAGATGCGGTGGTCCATCAGAAAGCGGATCGGCCGCGGGCTGGCCGCCATCAGCAGCACGGCGTCGATGAAGGAGACATGGTTGCAGACCAGCAGGGCCGGGCCGCGCGCCGGAATGTGCTCGTCGCCGCGCACGCGGAAGCGGTAGACCAGGCGCGAGGCCACGAAGGCGACAAAGCGCAGCAGGTATTCGGGCACCAGCATGAAGATGTAAAACGCCACCACCGCATTGGCCAGGCCCACGGCCAGGAAGAGCTCGGGAATGCTGAAGCCCGCGCCGAGCAAGGCACCGGCCAGCAGGGAGCTGGCGATCATGAACAGCGCGTTGAGGATGTTGTTGGCCGCGATGATGCGGGCACGGTGGGTGGGCTGCGCGCGCAGCTGGATCAGCGCATACATGGGCACGCTGTACAGGCCGGCGAACAGCGCCAGCAGGCACAGATCCACCAGCACGCGCCAATGCGCGGCCTGGGCCAAGAAGTCGCCCAGGCTCAGCGCCGCAGCAGGCGCCGGCAGGCCGCGCGAGGCGAAGTAGAGATCGATGGCAAACACACTCATGCCGATGGCGCCCACCGGCACCAGGCCGATCTCCACATGGCGGCGCGAGAACAGCTCGCACAGCAGCGAGCCCACACCGATGCCGACCGAGAACACCACCAGCAGCAGCGAAGCCACCTGCTCATTGCCGTGCAGCACTTCCTTGGCAAAGGCCGGGAAGTTGGCCAGAAAGACGGCGCCGAAGAACCACATCCAGGAGATGCCCAGCAGCGAGCGAAACACCGCCAGCTGCTCGCCGGCCAGGCGCAGATTTCGCCAGGTCTCGCTGACCGGGTTCCAGTTGATCACCAGGCTGGGGTCGGTGGCTGGGCAAGGCGGAATCGCCTGCGCCGTCAGCCGGCCCAGCAGGGCCAGGCCCAGGCAGGCCATGGCCACCTGATGCGCGCCCACATCTGGCCGAGCGATCAACACCCCACCGGCCACATTGCCCAGCAGGATGGCCACAAAGGTGCCCATCTCCACCATGCCATTGCCGCCGGTCAGCTCGCGCTCGTTCAGCTGCTGCGGCAGATAGGCGTACTTGACCGGGCCGAACAGGGTCGAGTGCAGGCCCAGCAGAAAGACGCAGACCAAAAGGGCCGGGACATTCGTCGCGTAAAAGCCCCAGGCCGCCAGCGCCATGATGGCGATCTCCAGGCTCTTGATGAACTGGATCAGCCGCGTCTTGTCATGCTTATCGGCCAGCTGCCCGCTGGTGGCCGAGAACAGCACAAAAGGCAGGATGAACAAGGCGCCGATCACCAGCCCGGCCTGGGCCGGCTTCAACCAGCTCAGCTGCAGCTGGTAGGTCAGCAGCACGGTGAAGGCGAACTTGAACAGGTTGTCATTCGCCGCGCCCAGGAACTGGGTCCAGAAAAACGGGGCGAAGCGGCGCTGCGCCAAGAGCGCGAACTGACCACCATGGAATTCCGACATGCTGTTGCCTCCACTCTCTCAATTCATGGTTTAACCAGCTCGACCGCCTCGCCGGCTCCCGCGCGGGGCAGCCAGGCGAACACCGAATCGGCCGTGATCGTTTCAATTCGCCCGGCAAAACGTTGGGCGCTCGGATGGTCATCGAACTCGACATTGGCCATGCTCACCCGTGCGCCCAGGCGCGTGGCCGTGGACAGCCGCAGCAGGCCGGGCTGGTAGTCCCGCTCGCGCAACCAGGCCTGGGCCTGGGCGCGGCTCTCAGCACCCTGGCTCGCCAAGGCCAGGGTCTCCAGCACCCATTGATTGCTTTGCTGGTACTTGCTGCCCCAGGCGTAAGACACCATGCTGTAGCGCGGCTCGTGCAGAGTGGCCACGCGTGCCTTGTCGCGCAGCAGCGGCATCAGCGCCGACTGAAGCGCCGGACTCAGCCGAGCAAAGGCAGCCTCGTAACGATGCGGCCGGTCCAAAAAGAACTCACCCAGGCCCTGACGAAACAGATCGGCGCGGGCGCTGCCACAGTGGTTGAGCTTGTGCAGCACGCGCCAGACCGGCTGCGCGTCCTGCGCATCGCCCTGGCCGTCGCGGTAGGCAATGCCCAGGTGGGACCACTGAACCCCGTACTTGCTCAGGTCTTGCCCCGCGCGAGCCAGCAACACGACCTGCGCGCCGCTGGCCTCCAACTGCCGAGCCGTGGCTTCGGCCAGGTTCATGCCGCGCTCGATCTGCTGCACGGTGAGCGGCTTGTCCTCACAAGGCCGCCCGGCCTGAGCCCAGCCGGGCGTCAGCAACAACAACACCAGCCAAACGCAGCGCTTCATCGCGTGATCTGCTCGTTGTGCAGCAAGGCCTTGCCGATGGCATTGGGGACCAGGGCGACCGCTTCGCCCGCCACAGACAGCACGTAGCCACTGCCGATCACCGAGACCACCACCGCGGCGCCCACGGCGGTGCTGGCCTTGCCGGCGAAACGAACGCTGGCGCGGACGCCATCCGACGCGCGTTCCAACACCCACACCGTGCCCTGGGCCGAGGCTTCGACGGCCACGACCGTCAAGTTCGCACCCGCCGACAAGAGCACCGCAGGCGCCGCCACCGAGACCGCCACGGGCACAGCCGACAAGGCGCTGGCCTCCGAGGCCGTGGTCTGGGCTTGCGCCTGTGGCGCCTGCAGCAAGACCAGGCTCAGCAGCAGACCCGCAGAGCAGAAACAGGAAAAGGACTTGGCTTTCTTCTTCATCTTCATAACTCCCGATTCAAGGGTCTTGCAGTACCCCGGCCTTCGACTGGGTGCTTACATCACGCACGCCGCCGGCGCAGGGATTGGCATGCGCGCTGGCGGGCGCATCATCGCAGGCCGCGCTCAGCCTCCATGCTCAAAATGGCGCCGCGAGTGAAAGACTTCAGTGCGCAAGCCCTGGCCTCGCCACCGAATCGACTTCTTCAAAAGCAGATCAAACAGCAGCGGGTTGTGCTCGCGAAGCTGCTCCAGAAAAGGCTGCTGCGCTTCGTCCAGCAGCCCCGCCCGCACCAGGCTGCCCAGGCGGTAGAGCGGGCCGACGCCGGGCAGCGGGTAGTCCGAGCCATGGAGCAGGCGGCCGTGCCAGTCTGGCCGGCTCAGCACGCTGCGCCAGACCTCGGGCCGGCGGTTGAACTGGAACAGGGCCGAGACATCGCCGAGCAGCAGGCCGCTCCAGGCCGGCTCGTCCATCAGGCGGGCGAAGAGATCAAATGCCGGGCGCAGGCGCGGCCGGGGCTGATCCAGATCCAGCGCGTCGCCGAGTGAAGCGCAATGCGCCGCGATCACGCGCACGCCTTGCGACAAGGGCTGGCGCAGCAGCAGCGGGTTGCCCAGTTCATCGCGGCCGGCGCCGGGCACGGCTTTCTCTTCGCCGCAGTGCACGATCAGCGGCAAGCGGGCGGCGGCCAGGCGTTCGTAAAAGGGGCGCAGGCGGCGGTCGCGCAGATCGATGTTCATGCTGCTGGGCAGCCATTTCAGCGCCACGGCGCCGCCAGCAATCGCCGCATCCAGGCGGCTCAGCGCATCCTCGCGGTACGGGTGGATAGAGGCCACCCAAGCGAAGCGCTGCGGGCCGGCCTGCGCCACGCTGCGGGCGTAGGCATCGGGCACATGGAAGGTGGTCCAGTCGGCTTGGGCCCGGCCCTGCTCGTCGTGGGCCTCGTCAAAGGCGTAGAGCATCCAGCGCGCGCCCTCGGGGAAATCTTCGGTCAGCGCACGCAGGCGCTGCAGATAGGCGCGGTCCACGCTGGGCGCATCGGCCGGCACGCAGGCGCCGTCCATGATGACGCGGCGGCGCAGGCTCTCGCCCGGGTGCCACCACTGGTGCATGGCCGGGTGGATGCGGCAGCCGCTGCCGGCGTCGCCAGTGCCGAGCAGATGGCAGTGCACGTCCCAGAGCTGGCGGGCGTCGATGTCTTGCCAGAGCTGCTGCAGGGCCGGATGCTGGCTAAGGGCCTCGGGCAAGGCGCCACGGCAGGGGTTGCGCAGATAGCCGGCCTGGGCCGGGCGCACCAGGCTGCTGAACAGGCCGGCCACGGCGGCGGCGCCGCAGCATTGCAGGTGGCGGCGCCGCGTGGTTTGAAAGTCAGCATCGTGGTGCATCGCGTGTCTCACTCCGTCTCCTTGGGATGACGCCCGGTTGGGCTTGGAATGAAAGCGATGCTCGCGGCGGCGCGGCGCTGGCGTGCGAAAAATGCCGTTCGGTGGCAAGACCTGGCCCCGACGGTGGCACCATGCGCTACTGCCGCGCCCTGCACCACACCACTCTTTCCTTCTTTCTCCTTCGCACCACACCCCGCATGTCCACCACCCAAACCCTGATCGAAGTGATCAAGGCCGAGCTGAAGAGCCAGGGCCTGAGCTATGCCGATGTGGCCCGCGAGCTGGAGCTGTCGGAATCCAGCGTCAAGCGCATGTTTGCGCCCGGCGGCGAGATGCCGCTGTCGCGGGTCGATGAAATCTGCCGGGTGCTGAACACCGATTTCGGCGAACTGAGCCGCTCACTCAGCGAACGCCAGCCCCTGCGCATGGAGCTGAGCCTGGCGCAAGAAAAAGCCGTGGTGGCCGACCCCAAGCTGCTGCTGGTGGCCATCTGCTGCCTGAGCCAGTGGACGGCCGAGCAGATGCACCAGCACTACCGCCTCAGCGAGGCCGAGGTGACCCTGCACCTGGCCGAGCTGGATCGGCTGGACATCATCGAGCTCAAGCCCCTGAACCGCTACAAGCTGCGCGTGGCCAAGACCTTCCGCTGGCGCCCGCATGGGCCGGTGATGAACTTCTTCCGCGAGGAAGTGGCGGGCGATTTCTTCTCAGGCGGCTTCGACGGCGAGGCCGAGCTGCTGAGCCTGGTGCACGGCCGCCTCAGCCAGGCCAAGGCCCGCGAGCTGGTCGAGCGCCTGCAACGCCTGGCCCACGATTTCGCCCGCCAACACCTGCTGGACCAGAAACTGCCCGAGGCCGAGAAGCGCCAGTACACCTTGGTGATGGGCATGCGATCCTGGTTGTTTGAGCACTTCAGGCATTTGCAGAGGGCGGGGCGGGGGTAGGAGGCGACCCGTTCAAGCGCAGGTGGATACAGGATCGCTCGTGCGTTCCAGAAAACATGAGTTAGCGCGGTGCGTTTACCGGAACCTCAGCAGATGTGGGCAGAAGGCTGGGTGCACCCAATCGGACTCGGCATTAGTAAGTCTGCAATGCGCACGGAGCAACCGTTCGCTGGCCAGCAAGAACGTCGTCGCGAATTGCATGGGGGTCTGACCCTCGCGCCTTGACTCTACTGCCTTCGGCTGGCCGGCAAGACCAGCTCTCCTGCGAGCGCTCTGTGCGAGCTGCCTGTTTGGTCAACTTTTGTTTCTTATGCCGCCCGGATGTCGGATTTCTGGTTTGAAATCCGTTATGAATCAGAGAGGGGGAGGATTGCGGAACGGAGACCTGAGCTAAAGCTTGAGTTGGCCACACCGTCGAACCTCAGTTTGTGACACTCGCCTTCTGGCGAAACAAGAGCTCAAGCAGATGTTTACACATACGGTTTCCGCCGCCGCAGTTGACGCAGTGCCGGCGGCAGCACCATCCAATGACGACGCGCCCGCGGCCACTGCGCCCTTCGCTACACCACCTATTCGGCTGGCCTGTGTGGAGGTGTGCAACTTCCGGCGGTTGTCCAGCACGCGCCTGGACCTGGACGAGACCACAACGGTTCTGGTCGGCGCCAACAATAGTGGCAAGACCTCGCTGCTGACAGTGCTTCGCAACTTTCTGAGCGACCAGTCCGGCTTCCGGCCCTATGACCTAAGTCTCTCGCAATGGTCCAAGCTCCGAGAGCTGAGCAAGGCTTGGGAAGGCCTGGCGGAGGACCCAACCACTGAGACGAAGGACGCGGAGGTATGGACGGACCAGTTGGAGCAGTTGCTCAGCTGCATGCCATTTGCGGATCTGTGGTTCGACGCCAAGGAAGGTGCGTACAGCTACGTGGCTCCATTCATCACGTCGTTGAAGTGGGGGGGCGGCGCCGTTGGCGTGCGACTTCGGCTTGAACCCGTCTCCAACATTGAAGAGCTTCGCAAGCTGGCGTGGACCTTCCGCGAGGCGCGTCATCCGGTGAAGGACTTGCCCCAGAAGGGCCACGCCTGGCCTGAGGACATCATCGACTACTGGTTGCGGCATCCCTCGGACCTCCGCAAGGTATGCGCTTATCGCCTGGACCCAGCGAAGGGACCCCTGGTGACAAAGGGGGAGTCATCGCCTCAAGTCCTCCCGGCAGGCTCGGAACCGTTGGAACTGACCCACCTGCGGAAGCTGATTCGCGTCGACTTCGTCGCGGCTCAGCGGGGACTCGGGGCCGAGGAAGATGAAGCCAAGTCAGAGACGCCAAACTCTCGCCCCGGGATGTTTTCAAGCCAACTGCTCAAGTTCGCTCGACAGCATCTGAACGTGTCGACGAGTTCGGCTGGGCACGGTGAGGCACTGGTTGCCGCCATTGCGGAGGCGCAAGCGAAGCTGGACGACCTGATTTACAAGGCGCTGAAGCCGGCGATGGAGGACGTTGAGGTTCTTGGCTACCCCGGGCTTCATGACCCGCAGCAGTTCCACTTTAGGACTCGAATTCAGACGGCCGACCTCCTTGCTCACAGCACCGCGGTCCAGTACCGACTCGACAAGTCGGTGCTCGATGAATCCCTCCCTGAGCATTCCATTGGGCTGGGTTACCAGAATCTGCAATCCTTGAGCTTCATGCTCGTGTCGTTCCGAGCAGCGCGGCTGAATCCGCCACAGGGAGCGCCAGCTGCCATCCACTTGGTCATCGTGGAAGAGCCGGAGGCTCACCTTCACGTGCAGGTGACAAGGAACTTCTCGTCCAACGCACATGGGCTCATCAAGCCCAAGGACGCTATGCACGCCCATCTGCGTAGCCAGTTGCTCATCAGCACGCATTCAAGCCACTTAGCTCACGGCGACAGCTTCACGCGTCTTCGCTACGTTAAGCGGCTGCCGAGCAACGGCGCCGGCGGAAAGCCAAGCACCGAGGTGGTTAACCTCGGCGACGCGTTCGGCAAGGATGTGGAAACTCGAATTTTCGCGGAGCGATACTTCCAGGTTCAGCACACCGACCTGCTGTTCGCGGACGCCGCGGTATTCGTGGAAGGGACTGCTGAGCGGATGTTGGTGCCACTGTTCATCGAACAGCATGTCCCCAAGCTTGCGAAGCGATATGTGTCCTTCGTAGACATCGGTGGGAGCCACGCGCATCGGCTCCGGCCGCTCGTTGAGAAGCTTGGAATCCCTACCGCAATCATCACGGACCTTGACCCTGTGATTCAGACGAAGTCCGCGAAGGGCCGCACGGTTCGGACTGCTGTGCATATCGCCGGCCAAGCCGACCTTGAGTGCGGGAACGACACGCTGATTTCGTGGCATCCGGGCCTGCTTGCTTTCAAGGACTACGGCAAGCCAACTGCTGCGCAGCTTGAGTGGACCTCGCCGAAGGGCGTCAAGGTGCGCTTTGCATGGCAGCTACCGGTGACAGCTGCGAGCGACCAGTGGCCGAGTTCGTTCGAGGACGCGCTCGTCTTGGCGAACATCGATTGGTTCAAGAAATTGGACGAAGAAGTCGACGACAAAGGGAAGAAGAGGAAGCACCGCGGCGCTCTTGGCAAGGTGGTGGAGCTTGTGGTCGACAACCCCGACCATGTGAAGCTGCTGGAGGCTCTGCACAACCTCATGCACGGAACCTTCAGCAAGGGCGACTTTGCTGCCACGCTGTTTGAACGCCTGAGCAGCGGCGATGTCCTTCAGTGCCCCGAGTACATCAAGAATGCGCTTGAGTGGTTGAGCGCGGAGGTGAACGTGACCGCTGGGGGAACCCCATGAGCGGCGTAGCCGAAGCACCGGCGGGCGTCGGCGTCGCTGGAGGCGGGAACGAGCGAGATGCCCACGTCGTGGAGGAGATTTGCGAATACGTGACTGGGCAGCCACCGACGAGCTTCTTCTTGTTCGCAGGAGCTGGCTCGGGAAAGACACGGACGCTTGTTGAGGTTCTGCGGCGGGTCACTGGCGTCGTTGCGCACGAGACCGGTGGCGTCTTCGCAAGGCGCCTCCGAAGTCACAGTCAAACGATTGGCGTCATCACGTACACGAAGAACGCGACGAACGTCGTGAGCGGCCGGCTTGGCGAGAACGATTTGACTGTTGTTTCGACTATCCACGCGTTCTGCTGGGAGCTTATTGACGGCTTCGACGCGGATATCCGTGAGGGCCTTCTTGCTCTCAAGGACGAAGAACTAACGCAGGCAAAGCTACAAGCTGCAGCGAAGGAGCGAGGGGAGACCGGCAAGGATCGGGCTAGGTACCAAGAGATTGCTGAGGAAGCGGACGCGATTCGGGCGACGGAGAAGTTCATCTACCACCCGGACAAGAATACATATGGATCGGGAGCGCTCTCGCACGCGACAGTCCTGCGCGTTGCCGCGTGGCTCATCGACAACCGCCCAACCCTACAGCGCATCCTTGAGGAGCGGCACCCGCTCGTTCTCATCGACGAGTCGCAGGACACAATGCGGGGCATCCTCGATGCACTCCTCAGGTTGGAAGCAGCTCGGCCGGGTAAATTCAGCCTGGGACTACTGGGCGACCACCGTCAGCGCATCTATGCCGACGGCCATCAAGACCTTCCTAGTCGCGTCCCAGGGGGCTGGGCATTTCCGGCGTTGACGATGAACCATCGCAGCCAGAAACGCGTGGTGGACCTCATCAACGCGATTTGGGATGCGGACCTTGCGGGGCGGACTCAGGCCAAGACTGGCTTCGCTCAACATCCTCGAGAAGAGAAGTCTGGGGGGCTGGTTCGGCTCTTCATTGGGGATGCCAAACACGACACCGAAGCGAAGGTAGAACTCGAGCGGGAGTGTGCTGCCGTCATGCTGAAGGCGACGGGCCTAGCGGCCTGGTCTGAGGACGTGCGGAGCTTCAAGACCCTGGCGCTAGAGCACAAGTTGGCGGCGAAGCGAGGCCGGTTCTTCGAGACGTACTTCGCGATGGACCTGTTGGATAAGGATGCCGCAGCGCCAAAGACCAACGGCGAACGCTCAGGTCCATCCATGGTGAGACCGCTGCTGGGACCTGTTCTGGAGCTCTCTGCGTGCTTCGACAAGCTAGGCGAAGTCGACGAGTTCCGGGTGATGAACGTCCTTCGAGCAGCCAATTCCCTGCAGGGGCTACCGGAGGACATCGACGAGCGTCGGGCGAAGCTCGCCAAGCTGCACGACGCCGTGCTCGCGTTTGGAGCGGTGGTGAGGAAACCTGGTGCCACGGTTCGCGAGGTTCTTCAGCCTTTGCTCGTGGCGGGAGTCTTCGATGCAGATGCACGGTTGACTGATGCGTTCCTGGACCCCACGCCACCACCGGAACCTCCCAAAGTCGTATCCAAGGAGGACCGCGTGGACCGACTAAAGCGCGGTTGGTGGCACTTGTTCAAGGCGCCTTGGGAACAGATTGGTCTGTACAAGTCCTACTTGAGTGGGGAGGCTGAGCTCGCTACCCATCAGGTGGTCAAGGGCTCTGAGTTCCCGCACGTGATGGTGGTCATGGACGACTCCGAGGCTGGCGGCTTCCTCTTCTCGTACGACAAGCTCTTCGGGGCCAATGAGCCTTCTGCGAGCGACATGTCCAACGCCGAGGAAGGCAAGGAGACTAGCATCGACAGAACCCTTCGACTGCTCTACGTGACCTGCAGCAGAGCGGAGGAGAGCCTTGCTTTGGTGCTGTGGGCATCCAACCCAGGTGCGGCGGCTGAAGCAATCAAGGCAACGGGTTGGTTTCAGGCGGATGAGGTCGCCATGCTGGCGTGACACGATGGGTGCGGGATAGCGCTTCAACTGAACAGAATGAACCTCGCAGGCGCGAGCGTCAAGGGCGCGCGGGTCCGGC
>NKIM01000045.1:23678-37547 GCA_002255955.1 Burkholderiales bacterium PBB2
TCTCATGGCCCCACCCACTCCGTGACTAGCTTTTTTAGCTGGCCCGAGAACACTCGTCCGGGCACGAAGCGGCGTCACAAGCGGCAAGTGAGAACGGTGACACCCGCTGCATTGCAGTCTGTTCCCGCCCTAGCGCTCGATTGAGGGTCAATCGCCGAAGCCGCTGACCAAGACGGTCACGCCGTTTGCACAGCCCCCGCCCTCCCCTCCACGCGCCACTCACCGCTTCGGCGCAAACCCCACATCCCCAAACTGCCAGAGGAAGAAGCTCCACACATCCGCCGTTTCGTCCAGGCGCTGCGACACGCTCGAGCCCATGCCGTGGCCGCCTTCGAAGTCCACGCGCAGCAGCGCGGGCTTGCTGGCGTAACGCTCGGGTTGGGCGGCTTGCAGGCGGGCGGCGAACTTGGCGGGGATCCAGGCTTCGACGCGCGGGTCGTTGGCGCCGGTGGTGACGATGACGGCCGGGTAGTTCACGCCGTCGAGCACGCGGTGCACAGGGCTGAGCGCATACATGCTCTTGAAATGCGCCGGGTTGGTCACTGTGCCGAACTCGGCGATATTGGGCGCGCCATTGAGCGTGGTTTCCATGCGCAGCATGTCGGACAGGCTGACCGCGCTCTGCGCTGCGGCAAACAGCTCGGGGCGCTGGGTGATGGCGCCGCCGATGGTGATGCCGCCGGCGCTGCCGCCGGTGCCGGCCAGGGTGGCGGGCGAGGCGTATTTCTGCGCGATCAGGTACTCAGCGCAGGCAATGAAGTCCGAGACCGTGTTCTGCTTGGTCAGGATGTAACCGCCGCGGTGCCATTCTTCGCCCAACTCCCCGCCGCCGCGCACATGGCAGATGGCCGAGACGCCGCCGCGCTCCAGCCAGGCCAGGCGGGTGGCGCCAAAGCGGGGCTCCTGGGTGATGCCGTAGGCGCCGTAGCCGCTGAGGATGGTGGGGCGCTTGCCGTCGCGCGGCGCACTCTTGGACGACAGAATCGACAGCGGCACCATCACGCCGTCATGGCTTTTGACCATGACGCGCTCGGCCTGGACGCCCGAGGTGTCCACGGCCACCGGCTTTTGCAGGTTCACGCGCCGCGCCGATGCGTCAGCGGCGCCGGGCTTGGTCAAGACCAGGCTTTGCGGCGGCTGGGTCCAGCCCTCGTGCAGCACCAGCAGCTCACCGCCGGGCAAGGGGCTGATCTCGCGCAGCGTGCCTTCGAAAGGCAGGGCCACGGTCGAGATGGCGGGCTTGCCCTTGCCGGGCTTTTTCTCCACACGCCAGAGCTTGCTCACGCCGGCATCCAGGGCCTTGACGTAGACGGCATCGCCAGCCAGCTTGATGTCCTGCAGCACGCTCTCGCCCGCCGGCAGCAGGGGGCGGAAGAGCGTGGTGCGCAGGCGCAGGTCCAGCTGCAGCAGCTCGCGGCGCGAGGCTTTTTTCTGGCTCAGGGCATAGATCTGGTCGCCGGAGATGGTGGCCTCCGTGACCTTGTCTTCCGGGCGGATGATGCGGCGCCAGCTGGTGGCCGCGCCCTTCTTGAGCAGATCCTCGGCCGGCGCCACCCAGTAGGAGCGCTCGACCGCATCGCCATGCAGCACCTCGGCCAGGGCCCAGCGCGAGTCCTTGCTCAAGTACACATAGGGCAAGTCGGCCAGGGCGTGCTTCTCCTGGGCGTTCACTTCCCAGCCGAACAGGGGCGCGTCTTGCGCCGGATCGGCGCCGAGCTTGTGCAGGAAGACGGCGCTCTTGTTGTAGCGCTCCTCAGCCGGGTGGCGGTTGTAGGCGAAGCCGCTGCCGTCCTTGAACCATGCCACGCCGAACTGGTTGAGGCCGGTGTGGGCGATGGCCTCGCTCAAGAACTTGCCGCTGGCCACATCGAGCACGCGCAACACGCTGTTCTCCGAGCCGCCGCTGGACAGGCCGATGGCC
This sequence comes from Burkholderiales bacterium PBB2, assembly GCA_002255955.1. Taxonomy (GTDB): domain Bacteria; phylum Pseudomonadota; class Gammaproteobacteria; order Burkholderiales; family Burkholderiaceae_C; genus Paucibacter_A. Next base: position 25,600 of record NKIM01000045.1, read on the forward strand.
AGGCGCTTGCCGTCCGGCGAGGGGGTGTACCAGTCGATCGCATGCTTGCCGGGCTCGCCGGGGATGTTGTTCGGGTCCAGCAGCTCGCGCTCGGCGCCCTCCACCCCCGCGCGCAGCCACAGCCGCGACTGGTTCTGGCCCGGCGCGCGCTTCATATAGAAGAGCTGGCCGGCCACGAGCTTGTAGCCGCCGGTGCTTTCGCCCGCATCGGCGAGCTGGCCCAGGCGCTCGCGCAAGGCGGCGCGGCCGGGCAGCTGGGCCAGGCTGGCCTTGGCGTAATCGGCCTGGGCGCGCAGCCAGGTCTGGAACTCGGCGGACTTCTGGTCCTCCATCCAGCGGTAGGGGTCGACCACGGCGGTGCCGTGATAGACATCGGTGACGGGTTTGAGCGGGGTGGCGGGGTACGGTGAATTGGGGGCGGTCTGTGCGAACAGCGGCGTGCACAACAGGCTGGCGCTCAGAGCCAAGGCGAGGCGAGAGGGGGAGATGTTCATGGTGGGCAAGCTCAATCAAGAGTTGAAGAAGGCCGGCCGCGCGGTGGCGCACCCTGCCCCAAAAACTGGCCGGCCGGTGGGCCAGCGCTGCGCAAACTGACGGTCAGACCCCTGCACTGCATCCAACCGACGGGCCATCTTAATCAGCCCACGGCAGAGACGAACTGGGGTCGAACCGGGGCAGAACCAGGTGTGACGGCCGGGCGCACTAGAGAGTCGCTTTGATCAGCGACAATGCCGCCCATATGTTTGCCCTGTTCGATGAAGCCGGAAAATTCCTCGCCGGCCGCGTGATGTCCGAAGCCGAAAGTTCGATGCAGATCGAACTGGAGTCGGGCAAGCGCGTCAAAGTGAAGGCAGCCAATGTGCTGCTCAAGTTCGACAAGCCCGCCCCGGCGGAGCTGATCGCGGAAGGCCAGCGCCTGGCCCAGGAGATTGACCTGGATCTGGCCTGGGAGTTCGCGCCCGACAGCGAGTTCAGCTTTGCCGATCTGGCACGCGATTACTTCGACGCCAAGGCCGGGGTGACGCACCAGGCGGCCGCCCTGTTCCGCCTGTTCGAAGCGCCGCATTACTTCCGCCGCGCCGGCAAGGGCCAGTTCAAGAAGGCGGCCGAAGAGGTGGTCAAGGCCGCCCTGCTGGGCATCGAACGCAAGCGCCAGCAGGCGCTGCAGATCGAAGCCTGGGCCGAAGAGCTGGCCGCCGGCCGCTGCCCCGACGCGATCCGCGATCAGATTTACAAGATCCTGTTCAAGCCCGACAAGAACGGCCCCGAGTACAAGGCCGTGGTCGAGGCCACGCGCCGCTCGCACAAGGCGCCGCTGGATCTGCTCAAGAGCGCCGGCGCCATCGCCAGCCCCTATCAGTTCCACTGGAAGCGCTTCCTGTTCGAGCAGTTCCCCAAGGGCACGGGCTTCCCGGCCCTGCAGGCGCCCGAGATCAAGGACGAACTGCCGCTGTCGCCGGTGCAGGCCTTCTCGATCGACGATTCGGCCACCACCGAAATCGACGATGCGCTGTCGGTGCAGGGCCTGGGCACGGGCACCATCGTCTTCGGCATCCACATCGCCGCGCCGGGCCTGGCCTTCCAACCCGACTCGGCCGTGGACAAGGTGGCGCGCGAGCGCCTGTCCACCGTCTACATGCCCGGCTGGAAGCTGACCATGCTGCCGGACGAGGTGGTGCAGGCCTACACGCTGATCGAAGGGCGCGACTGCCCGGCGGTGTCGCTCTACGTCACCATGGACGAGGCCACGCTGGCCGTGACCGGCAGCGAGACGAAACTGGAGCGCGTGCCCATCAAGGCCAATCTGCGCCACGACAAGCTGGACGGCATCATCACTGCCGACACCTTGACCGGCGCCGCCCCGGCCGACTACGCCTTTGCGCCCGAGCTGGCTTTTGCCTTCCGCCTGGCCAATCACCTGAAGGCACAGCGCGAGGTCGTGCGCGGCAAGCCCGAGAACTTCAACCGGCCGGACTACAACTTCCGCCTCGATTCGAACGGCGAGCGCGAGCCCGATGGCAGCGAAGTGGTCAGCATCAGCACCCGCCAACGCGGCTCGCCGCTGGACCTGATCGTGGCCGAGGCCATGATCCTGGCCAACTCGACCTGGGGCGGCTGGCTCAACGACATGGGCCTGCCCGGCATCTACCGCAGCCAAGCCAGCATGGCGCCCGGCGTGAAGGTGCGCATGGGCACCAAGGCCCTGCCCCACGCCGGCATGGGCGTGGCGCAGTACACCTGGGCCACCTCGCCGCTGCGCCGTTATGTGGACCTGGTCAACCAGTGGCAGATCATTGCCTGCGCCAAGAACGGCCGCACGGCCGCCCTGGTGGCACCGTTCAAGCCCAAGGACGCACAGCTCTTCTCCATCATCTCGGGCTTTGACGCGGCCTACACCGCCTACAACGGCTTCCAGAACGGCATCGAGCGCTTCTGGACCCTGCGTTATCTGGTGCAGAACGAGATCACCGAGCTGACTGCCACCGTCATGAAGGACGGCCTGGTGCGCGCCGACACCCTGCCCCTGGTCTTCAAGGCCCTGGGCTGCGAGCCGCTGCCGCGTGGCGCGCATGTGCGGGTGCGCATCACCGGCACCGATGAGATGACACTGGATGTGCACGCCACCCTGATCGAGCGCCTGGAGGCCGAAGACGCCGGCGCGGGCGAAGACCCGGCCACCGAGTCCGAAGACGACGAGGCCGCGGAAGGCGCGGGGCCGCTGACCCTGGCGCTGGACATGAGCGGCGAGGGCGAAGGCGACAGCCCCGGCACGGGCGGCGGAATGTCTGCCGAGGCGGCAGCGACCTGACGACGATGCGGCGCGGCAAGTTCTCCACCCTCCAGATCGCGTTGTTCATCTCGGCCGGCTTGCACGCCGGCCTGCTGGCCTTCCGCTGGGTCGATCCCGAGAACTTCAACCGCCTGTTCGAAGAGACGCCGCTGGAGGTGGTGCTGGTCAACAGCCGCAGCACCGAGGCGCCGACCAAGGCCATGGCCCTGGCTCAAGCCAATCTGGCCGGTGGCGGCCAGGCCGAGACGGGACGCGCCACCTCGCCCCTGCCGCCGTCCAAGCTGCTGGAGGTGGGCGAGGCGAACGAGGTGCAGCACGCCCAGATCGCCGAGCTGCAGCAACAGCAGCAACAGCTGCTGGCCCGGGTGCGGCGCGAGCTGGCCCTGCTGCCCCTGCCCGACCAGGAGCGCGACCGCGGCACGGCCGAAGCGCGCGAGCAGGCCGAGCGGCGCCGCCAGCTGGTGCAGCTGCTGGCCGAGATCGAGCGCCGCGTCAACGAAGAGAACGCGCGGCCGCGCAAGCGCTATGTCAGCCCGGCCACGCGCGAGGTGGTCTACGCCCAGTACTACGACAGCCTGCGCCGCAAGGTCGAGGCGCGCGGCACGCGCGACTTCCCCACCTACAAAGGCCGCAAGCTCTACGGTGAGCTGACCATGAACATTCATGTAGACCACCGTGGCCGTGTGATCGAGACCGACATCGTCGCCTCCTCGGGCAACAACAACCTCGACCGCCGGGCCGTGGCCATCGTCCGCGCTGCCAGCCCTTTCGGCAATTTCAGCCAGGCCATGCGCAAGGGCGCCGAAGTGCTGGTCATCACCTCGCGCTTCCGCTTCACCCGCGAAGACGGCCTGGAAACCAGCTTGAGCCCGCAACCATGAGTGCGCCTGCTATGGACCTGTATGCCGTGGCCGGCAACCCGGTGGCCCACAGCCGCTCGCCCGCCATCCACGCTCAGTTCGCCGCCCAGACCGACCAGGCGCTGCGCTACGAGCGCCTGCTCTGCCCGCTCGATGGTTTTGCCGCGCACATCCAGGCCTTTGCCGCCAGTGGCGCGCGCGGCTGCAATGTCACCGTGCCTTTCAAGTTTGAAGCCCATGCCCTGGCCTCACGCCTGAGCGAGCGCGCCCGCCTGGCTGGCGCGGTCAACACCTTGCGTTTCGACACGGCCGCTGACGGCCAGCCCGACTGGTTCGGCGACAACACCGACGGCGCCGGCCTGGTGCGCGATATCGAGCACAACACCGGCCGCCGCCTGGCCGGCCAGCGCATCCTGCTGCTGGGCGCTGGCGGCGCCTCGGCCGGCGTGCTGGGCAGCCTGATCGCGGCCCGGCCGGCCGCCATCACCGTGGCCAACCGCAGCGTGGACAAGGCCGCCAGCTTGGTGGCCCAGCATGCCGAATGGGCAGCGCTGCACGGCGTGGACCTGCAGGCGCGCAGCCTGCAAGGCTGCGGCAGCGGCTTCCAGGTCTTGATCAACGGCACCAGTGCCAGCCTGGCCGGCGCCGCCGTGCCGGTGGCCGAGGGCGTGCTGGCCCCCGGCGCCCTGGCGCTGGACATGATGTACGGCCCGGCCGCCGCGCCCTTCCTGGCCTGGGCCGCGGCCCAGGGCGCCGAGGGCCGCGACGGCCTGGGCATGCTGGTCGAGCAGGCGGCCGAGGCCTTTGCCCTCTGGCGCGGCCAGCGGCCGGACACCGGCCCGGTGCTGCAAGCCCTGCGCCAGGAACTGGCTCCAAAGCCATGAAGCCTTGGCGATTCCTCACCCGGCTGGCCGCCCTGCTGCTGCTGGGGGCGCTGGCCTTGCAGCTCTACTTTGCGGCCCGCATCGCCTTGATGAATGTGCTGGCGCCGCAATCCACCACCTTTCAGCGGGCCGAGGCCTGGCGCATCCTGACCGAACAAGGCGCCCTGCCCTGGAGCCAGACCTGGGTCGATGGCGAGGCGATCTCGCCCCAGCTGCGCCGCGCGGTGATTGCCAGCGAGGACGCCAGCTTTGCCGAGCACAGCGGCGTGGACTGGGACGCACTGGAAAAAGCCTGGGAGCGCAACCAGCGCGCCCAGGCCAAGCTGGAGAAGAAGCTGGCCCAAGCCGGCCCGACCGCCAAGGCCGTGAAGCCGGCCAAGGTGGTGGGCGGATCGACCATCACCCAGCAGTTGGCCAAGAATTTATTCCTCAGCGGCGAGCGCAACTTCGTGCGCAAAGGTCAGGAGATCCTGATCACCTATATGTTGGAAGGGCTGCTGAGCAAGCAGCGCATCCTCGACATCTATTTGAACAACGTCGAATGGGGTGAAGGCCTGTTCGGTGCCCAGGCCGCCGCCCGCCACTACTTCCGCCTGGACGCCAGCCGGCTGGGCCCGAACCAGGCCGCCCGCCTGGCCGTGATGCTGCCGGCGCCCAAGCGCTTTGAAAAACGCCCCGCATCTCCCTACGTGCTGTCGCGTGCTGCGACCATCGAAGCACGCATGCCCGCGGTTGAGCTACCCTGAGCCCCGATGTCCAGCGAATCCACCCTCAGCCAAGAAATCGCCGCCACCGCCGCCCGCCTGGTGGTGGAAGAAGGCCTGGAGTACGGCCCGGCCAAGCAGCGCGCGCTGAAGGTGCTGGGCCTGAGCCGCCACGGCCGCGCCGCCCTGCCCAGCAATGAAGAACTGGAAGATGAGGTGCGCGAGTACCTGGCCATCTTCTGCAGCGACACCCAACCCGCCGAGCTGCGCGCCCTGCGCGAGCTGGCGGCGCAGTGGATGGCACGGCTGGCCGAGTTCCGCCCCCACCTGTGCGGCGCCGTCTGGCGCGGCACGGCCACCCGGCTGAACAACATCCACCTGCAGCTCTACTGCGACGACAGCAAGGCCGCCGAGATCGCCCTGATCAATCTGGGCGTGGACTACGAGGTCGGCGCCAGCCACGACGCCCGCGGCCGGCAGATCGATGTGCTCTCGCTGGCCGCGCCCTGCCGCGCCTTGCAGGAGCAGATCACGGTGCATCTGAGCATTCTGGATTTCGACGACCTGCGCGGCGCCCTCAAGCTGGACAGCCGCGGACGCAGCGAACGCGGCGATCTGGCCGCCTTGCAGCGCCTGCTCGACGAACCCGACGACACTGAAAGCAAACACCAGCCATGAGCAAGCAGCCCCCCGCCTCCAGCAGCGACACCCCGCCCGCCTCGCCGGTTTCCAGCGGGCGCCGCTGGGCCCTGCGCGCCCTGGCCGGCGCCGCCGGTCTGGGCGGTCTCTACCTGGGCATTCGCACCGCACCGCAAGCCCCCGCTCCGGCCGGGTCAGCGCCCGCCGCCCTGCCGCCGGCAGCAGCGGCCAGCCTGCCGGCCGCCGAGACCGAGCTCTGGGCGGCAAGCTTCGACCGCCCGGAAGGCGGCGAGCTGCGCCTGGCCGACTTCCGCGGCCAGAAGCTGCTGATCAACTTCTGGGCCACCTGGTGCCCACCTTGCGTGAAGGAGCTGCCCGAGCTGGCCGAGTTCCAGCGGGAGTTCAAGGCCCAGGGCTGGCAGGTCATCGGCCTGGCCGTCGACGCACCGACCCCGGTGCGCGCCTTCCTGCAAAAGCTGCCGCTGGACTTCCCCCAGGGCCTGGCCGGATTGACCGGTACGCAATTGGCACGCACACTCGGCAACAGCCAGGGCGGCCTGCCTTTCAGCGTGGCCTTGGGTGCCGACGGCCTGGTCCAATGGCGCAAAACCGGTGCCACCACCCTGGCCGAGCTGCGCGAACTGGCCGCCGGCAAGGCCTGAATTTCCTCAGCCGCAGCGCCGGAAGCGGGCTCCAGCAAGGCGGACGGGCACTTTCAGGCAAGCGCAATTGCGCAAAAGGGTCAAGCAAATTATTTACGCCGAGCTGCGGCGATCGGCCCCTAAAACGCGTAAAGTCCGGCCTTTTCCGTTTCTAGTGTCCCGGCTCTAATCCAGCCCCGGACCGCCAAGGCCCTCGCCGATGCAGATTCTTGTCATTCATGGACCCAACCTCAACCTCCTGGGAAGCCGGGAGCCGGGCGTGTATGGATCGCGAACATTGGCGCAGATCGATGCTGATTTGCAGGAAATGGCGACCAATGCGGGGTATGGACTAAAATCCTTCCAAAGCAATCACGAAGGCGCCCTGGTGGATCGCATCCAGGCCGCCGCGCAGGACGGCAGCCGCTTCATCATCATCAACCCGGCCGCCTACACGCACACCAGCGTGGCCATTCGTGATGCGCTGGCCGCCGTGGCCCTGCCTTTCATCGAAGTCCATCTGTCCAACGTTCACAAACGCGAAGCGTTCCGCCAGCACAGTTATCTGTCCGACCTCGCGGTCGGCGTGATCTGCGGTTTGGGCGCGCAGGGCTACCAACTGGCCCTGAGCTACGCAATGACACAGCTGCAGCAGCACCCGCAGCCCTGAGTCGTCGAGGGTGGCGGCTCACAAAGCCGCCTTTGTTTTCCAACAATAAATATCAATCGCTGGAGAAATTCTATGGATCTGCGCAAGCTCAAGACCCTGATCGATTTGGTGTCCGAGTCGAATATTTCTGAACTCGAAATCACCGAAGCCGATGGCAAGGTCCGCATCGTCAAGTCGGACGGCTCGGTGGCCGTGCCCATGATGATGGCCGCGCCCGCCGCCGCGCCGGTGGCTGCCGCCCCTGTGGCCGCAGCCCCGGTGGCCGCCGCACCGGCCGCGCCTGTCGCAGCTCCGGCCGAAACCGGCCATGTGGTGAAGTCGCCCATGGTCGGCACCTTCTACCGCGCCTCCGGCCCGAACGCCAAGCCTTTCGCCGAAGTCGGCCAGCCGATCAAGGAAGGCTCGCCGATCTGCATCATTGAAGCGATGAAGATCATGAACGAGATCGATGCCGACTTCAGCGGCACGATCACCAAGGTGCTGTGCGAAAACGGCCAGCCCGTCGAATTCGGTCAACCCTTGTTCGTCATCGAATAAGGATTTGCGATGTTCAAGAAGATTCTGATTGCGAACCGGGGGGAAATTGCCCTCCGGATTCAGCGCGCCTGCCGCGAGCTGGGCGTCAAGTCGGTGGTCGTCTACTCGGAAGCCGACCGCGATGCCAAGTATGTGAAGCTGGCCGATGAGGCTGTCTGCATCGGCCCCGCGCCGTCCTCGCAGAGCTATCTCAGCATGCCGGCCATCATCGCCACCGCCGAGGTGACCGATGCCGAAGCCATCCACCCCGGCTATGGCTTCCTGAGCGAAAACGCCGACTTTGCCGAGCGCGTGGAGCGCAGCGGCTTCACCTTCATCGGCCCGACGCCCGAGTCCATCCGCATGATGGGCGACAAGGTCTCGGCCAAGCAGGCCATGATCCGCGCCGGTGTGCCTTGCGTGCCCGGTTCGGACGGCGCCCTGCCCGAAGACCCGAAGGAGATCATCAAGATCGCCCGCGCCATCGGCTACCCGGTCATCATCAAGGCCGCAGGCGGCGGCGGTGGCCGTGGCATGCGCGTGGTGCACACCGAGGCGGCCCTGGTCAACGCGGTGCAGATGACCCGCACCGAAGCCGGCGCTGCCTTTGGCAACCCGCAGGTCTATATGGAAAAGTTCCTGGAGAACCCACGACATGTGGAAATCCAGGTGCTGGCCGATGAGCACAAGAACGCCGTCTGGCTGGGCGAGCGCGATTGCTCCATGCAGCGCCGCCACCAGAAGATTCTGGAAGAAGCGCCAGCCCCCGGCATCCCGCGCCGCATCATCGAGAAGATCGGTGACCGTTGCGCCGCCGCCTGCCGCAAGATGAACTACCGCGGCGCCGGCACCTTCGAGTTCCTGTACGAAAACGGCGAGTTCTATTTCATCGAGATGAACACCCGCGTGCAGGTCGAGCATCCGGTGACGGAGCTGGTGACCGGCATCGACATCGTGCAGATGCAGATCAAGGTGGCGGCCGGCGAGAAGCTGCCCTTCACCCAGCGCAACATCACGATGCGCGGCCACTCGATCGAGTGCCGCATCAATGCCGAAGACCCCTTCAAGTTCACGCCCTCGCCGGGCCGCATCACCATGTGGCACGCACCGGGCGGCCCGGGTGTGCGCGTGGATTCGCATGTCTACACCAACTACGTCGTGCCGCCGCACTACGACTCGATGATCGGCAAGATCATCGTTCACGGCGACACCCGCGAGCAGGCCCTGGCCCGCATGCGCATCGCCCTGAGCGAGACCGTGGTGGAAGGCATCCTGACCAACATCCCGCTGCACCGCGAGCTGATGGTCGACGCCAAGTTCATTGAAGGCGGCACCAACATCCATTACCTCGAAGGCTGGATGAGCCAACACAAGCGATGAGCGACGACACCTCTTCGGCACAAGACGCCGCGAACGAGCCCAACCCGGCCACCCTGCACGAACTGCTGCTGATCTGCGGCGAGGACGATGTCGACATCGTCAGCGACGCACTGATGGAGCTGGACGCGCTGGCCGTGTCGGTGGAAGACGCCGATGCCGACACCGATGCCGAGAAAGCCTTGTTCGGCGAACCCGGCATGCCGGCGCCGCGCGGCGGCTGGCAGCGCTCGGTGGTCAAGGCCTTGTTCCCGGACGAGAACGAAGCCACCGAATGCGCCACCCTGATCCTCAGCCAGGACTGGGCGGCCGATGTGCATGTGCAGGCGATTCAAGCCGTGGCCGAGCAGGATTGGGTGCGTCTGACGCAGTCACAGTTCTCGCCGGTGGAGATCACGCCCGAGTTCTGGATCGTGCCGTCGTGGCATGAAGCCCCGGCCCAGGCCACGCGCATCATGCGCCTGGACCCGGGCCTGGCCTTCGGCACCGGCACACACCCGACCACGCGCATGTGCCTGCGCTGGATCGCCACCCACAGCGAGCTCAGCCCCGGCTGGACCCGCGTGCTGGACTACGGCTGCGGCTCCGGCATCCTCGCCATCGGCGCGGCCCTGCATGGTGCGCAGAACATCGACGCGGTGGACATCGACCCGGCGGCCATCACGGCCAGCCAGGACAATGCCAAGGCCAACCAGGTGGCACTGAAAGCCGCCCTGCCCGATGCCGCGCAAGGCGAGTACCCGCTGGTCATGGCCAACATCCTGGCCACGCCGCTCAAGCTGCTGGCGCCGCTGCTGGCGGCCCACCTCGCCCCCGGCGCGCATCTGATCCTGGCCGGCATCCTGGCCCGCCAGGCCGAGGAGCTGAAGGAAGCCTACGCCCCCTGGCTGAAGCTCGAGGTCAGCGACGAGGAAGAGGGCTGGATCCTGATGACGGCCCAGCGTCCTGCGGCTTGATTCGGGCATGGTGCGGAGCCCGAATTCGCGATCGAGTTCGGGCTTGCCTAGCCCTGAGCTTCGGCGGACTCATGGCATGATCTCGCCATGAGTCTTGCCACCCGTTGCACCGCTTGCGGAACCATTTTCCGCGTCGTGGAAGACCAGCTCCGGGTCTCGGAAGGCTGGGTGCGTTGCGGCCGCTGCGCCGAAGTGTTCGACGCCCGCGAGCAGCTCTTCGACATCGATCTCGAAGCCCCACCGCCCTGGCCGCCCTCGCCCGCCCACGACACACCCGCGGTCGATTTATCGACGCAGGACGATGGCCGCTGGGCGCCGAGCCCGCCGCCCACCTCAAGCCCTCCGGCCCCGATCTCTGCACCGGTCTACACGCCACCGTCACCGCGGCCACTGGACCTGACGGCTGCACCGCCGCACAACGAACCTCGCCAGGACCACGACTCCATCGTCGAGGCCGCCATGGACTCGCGCCACGAACCCCGCTGGGTGGACGAGCCCGGCCTCGCCGCGGGCGGCGCCAAGGACCCAGCCCCGCGCTGGACCGAGCCCGAAATCGAGCCCTCGCTGGAACAGCAGGTGGCGCAAGAGGTCGAGCAGGAAATGGCCCGGCTGAGTGCACAGCGCGCTCAACTGGAAGCCCAGGCCCAGGCCGAAGCCGACATCCAGCAACAGGCGTACGAAGAAGAGCAGGCCCGGCTGCAGGCCGAGCTGGCTGCGGCTGAAGCCAGCCATCGCGCCCAAGCTCAGCTGGCCCAGCTGGCGCAACAAAAAGCCACGGCGGCCACACACAGCCCGGGCGAAGACGACCACGGCTTTCAGCCCACCACCCTGGGCGAAAACGGCGAGTTGCTGGCCGCCGCCGAGGCTGAGGCCACCAAGGCGGCGAAACCAGATGGCGCAGCCGCTGGCGGCGAAACCAGCAGCGGTGGCGCGCCTTCGGAGCTGCCCACCTTCATGCGCCCGGCGCGCCAAGCCACGATCTGGAACCGGCTCTGGGTGCGCGTCAGCCTGGGCCTGCTGTGCGGCCTGGCGCTGGCTGCCCTGGGCTTGCAGGCCACCTGGCAGTTCCGTGATGCCCTGGTGGCCCGTTACCCGCAGCTGCGCGCCGATCTGCAAGCCTTCTGTGCCGTGGCCCACTGCGAGATCAAGCCCTGGCAGCGCCTGGACAGCTTCAGCGTCGACGCCAGCGCACTGAGCCAGGCCGGTTCAGGCCACCACTACAAGCTGGCCCTGACCCTGCGCAACAAGAGCGAATACGAGCTCGCCCTGCCCTGGGTGGAGCTGAACCTGACCGATGCCAACGGCCAGCTGATCGCGCGCCGCGCGCTTGCGCCCAAGGACTTCAACCTGAGCCAGGATGCGCTTGCCGCAGCGACCGAGCTGCCCGTGCAAGCCCTGCTGACCACCGGCGACAAGGCCGTCAGCGGCTACAGCGTCGAGCTGTTCTACCCCTGAACCTCAGCGGATCGCGCGGCCGGCGGACCGCCGCTGCGCCCGATCGCCGCTCATCCTTTTGCCGAGCTCCAGCCAAAGTGCTTCGACCTGCACATCGCGTGCAGGCATAAAAAAACCCGGCCGAGGCCGGGTTTGAGAAGAAGCGGGTGCCGCCGCAAGCCGCCCTGAGGCGAGCTGCATGACGCGGCAGCGCGCGACTTAGGGCTTGTTGCCGGTGGGGAAAGGCCAAGCGGCTTGCGGGCTCAGCGCGGTCTTGGCAGCCGGAGCGGCAGCAGCGGGCTTGGCAGCGGCCTTCTTGGCAGCCGGCTTTGCAGCGGCAGCCTTCGGAGCAGCAGCGGCCTTAGGCGCAGCAGCAGCCTTCTTCACCGGCGGCTTGATCGGCGCGGCGGCCTTCTTGACCGGCGGCTTGATCGGCGCAGCAGCCTTCTTCACGGGAGGCTTGATCGGTGCAGCAG
>NKIM01000046.1 GCA_002255955.1 Burkholderiales bacterium PBB2
CGAAGCCGCCGGGACGCGCTTCACGAGGACGAGCCTCGTTCACCACGACGGCGCGGCCGTCGAGGTCTTGACCGTTCATGCCGTTGATGGCCGATTGCGCTTCGGCATCCGAACCCATTTCCACAAAGCCGAAGCCCTTGGAACGACCTGTGTCACGATCCATCATGACCTTCGCGGAGGTCACCGAACCAAATTGCGCGAACGCTTCGTGCAGAGATTCATCACGCACGCTGTAGGCAAGATTGCCGACGTAAAGCTTGTTTCCCATGGGGAAGCCCTTTCAATACCAAGAAACCATGTGGAGCTTCAACCCATCGTGAACCATTCAAGCGAAGGTGCGGCGTCCATACACAGGTAAACGATTATGGGCGATGGGTCCAGCCGCAAACACGGGGCTCACCGCAAGTGTTGTTTTTCGGCTGATAGAAAAAACCCTCGGGTTTTGGCGGGCGCTGGGCGGACCGAACTGCTGTTTTTCAACAAATTGGGGCGTCAAGACCGCTGGCTATGATGAGCTCCATGTCCCAAACCTTGTCTCTGCACGCACTCAACCGCGTGCTGTCCTGCATCGATGCGCCGCGTAACGGGCGCGCTCTCTACGCCCTGCTCTCGGCCTTCTGTCTGGCTGGCCTGATGTTGGCCTCGGCCGAATCGGCCCTGGCCAAGGCTGACACCACCTTGGGCGTGATCTGGGCTGTGGGCGGGCTGATCATCGCGTTTCTCGGCGTCAACACCACAGGGCTGCTGCTGATGGATCAGGCGCGCGGACGCGAGGTGCGCGAGGTGGCCGATGCATTCCACGACGCCCTGCGCAGCGCCCCCAAAGTGCTGCTGACCCTGCTGCTGGTGCTGGGCTCGCTGGGCCTGGTCGCGGCCGGCTTGATCGGGCTGCTGTACAGCGCCCGCCTGCCCAGCGTCGGACCGGCGCTGTTTGCCCTGCTGGTGCCGGTCAGCGTGACGGCGCTGGGGGTGATGGCCTTCAGCGGCGTGATGTTGATCGGGCCGCTGACCGGTCCCTCGATCTGGTCGGGCAAAAGCCCGCTGCAAACCGCCCGCATGCTGGCGCGCCAGCTGCGCCGCGGCCCGCTGGAGGCGGGCGCCTTGATGATGGCCGTGTTTCTGATGACGGCCCTGGTCAGCGCGGCGGTCAGCTTTGTGGTGATCAGCGGCGGCCGGGTGCTGGCGCTCTTGATGGTCTGGCTGATCGGCATCGATGTGCCGGCCCAGCAGCTGATGGCCGGCTTGTTCGGCTACGGCCTGCGCACCCTGGGCGCGAATGGTGCGCCGGTGGCCACCCACCCGCTGGCCGTGGCGGCACAGACTGGCGGCGGCGTGGTCTTCGCGGTGGCCCTGGTGCTGCCGACCCTGGTGTATCTGCGTGGCTGCTGCGCGGTCTACCTGGCCCTGCAGGACTCGCCCAGCGACGACGCGGCCCTGTGAACATGCCGGCCTTCGATCCGAACGCGCCGCGCATCGCCAGCCTGGTGCCCAGCCTCACCGAGCTGCTGCTGGCCCTGGGCCTGGGGCCCTGGATGGTGGCGCGCACCGGTTTTTGCATCCATCCGGCCGAGCAGGTGGCGGCCATCCCCAAGGTCGGCGGCACCAAGGATGTGAATCTGGGCAAGCTGCGCCGCCTCGCACCCAGCCATGTGCTGCTCAATCCGGACGAGAACCGCCTGGACACGGCGGAGGCGCTGCGCCAGTTCGTGCCCGAGCTGATCGTCTCGCATCCGCAGGAGCCGGAGGACAACCTCGCCTTGCTGGCACAGATGCTGCACCACTTCGGCCACCTGCCCGGGGTGCGCGAGCGCGCCCAGGCCCTGAGCGAGCGCCTGAGCCACAGCCTGCAAGCCTGCCGGCAACAAGGCTGGCCGGGCGAGCGGGTGCTCTACCTGATCTGGCGCGAACCCTGGATGACCGTGGCCCGCGACACCTACATCGCCCGCATGCTGGCCGAGGTGGGCTGGCAAACCTGGCCGAACCAGCGCGGCGGCGACACCGGCGCGGCCCGTTACCCGCAGCTGCGCGGCGACGAGCCCTGGCTGCAGCAGGTCGACCTGGTGCTGCTCAGCTCGGAACCCTACCGCTTCGACGCCAGCCACCGGCCCCTGGCCCAGGCCCTGTGCCCGCAGGCGCAGGTGCAGCTGATCGATGGCGAGCTGATCAGCTGGTATGGCCCGCGCGCCAGCGAGGGGCTGGATCTGCTGCGCGCGCTCGCGACGGAACGCGTTTCGGCGCAAGCCGCCCCGCGGATCCGCCACGCCGGGTTCGGAAAGACCGGGTAATTCGGGAGCACTCCAGGGCCTGGTCACCGGCCCGCCCGGCCCACAATCAAGACCATGGACATCTACAAGCCTCTCGTTGCCCTGCTCGCCATCGTCAACCCGATCGGCGTGATCCCCTTCTTCATTCATTTCACGACTGGCTTCAACCGCCAGCAGCGCCAGCACACCATCCGCGTGAGCAGCTTCAGCGCTTTTCTGGTCATTAGCATCAGCGCGCTGTTCGGCCTCAAGGTGATCGAGTTCTTCGGCATCTCGCTGGCCTCCTTCCAGGTCGGCGGCGGCACCTTGCTGCTGATCAGCTCCATCCAGATGCTGAACGCGCAGCCGGCCGAGTCGCGCAAGGAAGACCTCAGCGAAGGCTCCACCAAGCTCAGCGCCGGGGCCAGCATTGCCGTCGTGCCGCTGACCATCCCCCTGCTGACCGGCCCGGCCACCATCTCGACCATGGTGATCTACGCCGAAAAGACCCGCCACTGGTGGGAGCTGGCCATCCTGGTGGGCTACGGCGTGGTGGTGGGCCTGGTGACCTTCGGCGTGTTCTCGACCGCCGGCCGCATCGCCCGCGTGCTGGGCCAGACCGGCATCAACATCATGACCCGGCTGATGGGTCTGATCCTGGCCGCGCTGGCGGTGGAGCTGCTGGCCGACGGCCTGATCAAGCTCTTCCCGGTGCTGGCCTCGCATCTGGCGCGCTGAAGCCCGCTGCGCCGCCGCCATGTTCGACTACATCATCGTCGGCGCCGGCACCGCCGGCTGCCTGCTCGCCAACCGGCTCTCGGCCGACCCGAGCAAGCGCGTGCTGCTGCTGGAAGCCGGCGGCCGGGACGACTACCACTGGATCCACATCCCGGTCGGCTATCTGCACTGCATCGGCAACCCGCGCACCGACTGGCTGTTCCAGACCGAGGCGGAGCCCGGCCTCAACGGCCGCAGCCTGCGCTACCCGCGCGGCAAGGTGCTGGGCGGCTGCTCCAGCATCAACGGCATGATCTATATGCGCGGCCAGGCGCGCGACTACGAGGCCTGGGCGGCGGCCACCGGCGACCCGGCCTGGCGCTGGCAGGCCTGCCTGCCCGATTTCATCAAGCACGAAGACCACTGGCGCCTGGACGACAACGACAGCCGGGCCAGCCCCGCCAGCCCGGGCTTCAAGGCCGCCCATGGCCACGGCGGCGAATGGCGGGTCGAGCGCCAGCGCCTGCGCTGGGACATCCTCGATGCCTTTGCCTCGGCCGCCGTGCAGGCCGGCATCCCGGCCAGCGATGACTTCAACGCCGGCAGCAACGAGGGCGTGGGCTATTTCGAGGTCAACCAGCGCGCTGGCTGGCGCTGGAACACGGCCAAGGCCTTTCTGCGCCCGACCTGCTATGCCCGGCCCAACTTCGAACTCTGGACCGGTGCGGCCGTGCAGCGCCTGACGCTGGCGCGCGCGGAGAGCGGTGCGCTGCAGTGCGAAGGCGCCGAAGTGCGCACGCCGCGTGGCCTGGAAAGCGTCGCGCTGAACCCCGGTGGCGAGCTGATCCTGGCGGCCGGCGCCATCGGCTCGCCGCAGCTTTTGCAGCTCTCGGGCCTGGGGCCGGCGGCCTTGCTGCAAAGCTTGGGCATTGCCGTGCAGCAGGACCTGCCCGGAGTCGGCGCCAATCTGCAAGACCATCTGCAGATCCGCAGCATCTACAAGGTCGAGGGCGCGCGCACCCTCAACACCTTGACGCAAAGCTGGTGGGGCAAGGCCAAGATCGGGCTCGAATACCTGCTCAAGCGCAGCGGGCCCATGAGCATGGCGCCCTCGCAGCTGGGCGCGTTTGCGCGCAGCGGCCTCGATCCGGACGGGCCGGATCTGGAGTACCACGTGCAGCCGCTCTCGCTGGAGGCCTTCGGCCAGCCTCTGCACCCCTTCAACGCCTTCACCGCCAGCGTCTGCCAGCTGAACCCGACGAGCCGCGGCACGGTGCAGATCCGCTCGCCCGATGCAAGCGAGGCACCGTGCATCCAGCCCAACTACCTCGCCACAGAGCACGACCGGCGCGTGGCCGCCGCCGCCCTGCGCCTGACGCGCCAGATCGTGGCCCAGCCAGCCCTGGCCGCCCACCGGCCCGAAGAGATCAAGCCCGGCCCGCGGCTGCAGAGCGAGGAGGAACTGGCACGTGCAGCAGGCGACATCGGCACCACCATCTTCCACCCGGTGGGCACCTGCAAGATGGGCCGCGCCGAGGACGCCACGGCCGTGGTCGACAGCCACCTGCGCGTCCGCGGCGTGGCCGGGCTGCGCGTGGTCGATGCCAGCGTCATGCCCAACATCACCAGCGGCAACACCAATTCACCGACGCTGATGATTGCGGAGAAGGCCGCGGCCTGGATCCTGGCCGGGGCCTGACGGTCCCTCCAGCCCTCAGCTCTTGGCGCTGAAGCGCTGCTCCAGATAGGCCAGCAGGGTGCGGATGGTTTGCGCCTCGCCGCCGACCGGGCGGCCGGCGCGGGCCACATCGTTCCAGGCAAACAGGTCGATGTGCAGCCAATCCTGGTGCTCGGGCACAAAGTACTCGAGGAAGAGCGCCGCGTTGATGGCGCCGCCCAGCGCATTGCGGCCGGTGTTGACGATGTCACCG
The DNA here is from genome assembly GCA_002255955.1 of Burkholderiales bacterium PBB2. GTDB lineage: Bacteria > Pseudomonadota > Gammaproteobacteria > Burkholderiales > Burkholderiaceae_C > Paucibacter_A. The sequence goes on from NKIM01000046.1 coordinate 4,892, forward strand.
ATGCTGCTGGCGATGCCCTCTTTGTAGGGCGCCCACAGCGGCATGTGCCACATCGGGTCTTCCAGCTTCAGGCCCAGGTCGACCAGGTCACGCGCGGTGTCGAAATGCTTGCTGAACAGGGCCGGCAGCTGGGCGCCCAGGGCCACGCGAGCGGCGCCGGTCAGGGTGGCCAGGTCGATGATCAGCTCGGGCTTGTGCTCGGAGGCATAGGCCAGCGCATCGCTGAGCACCACGCGGCCTTCGGCGTCGGTGTTGCCGATCTCGATGTGCAGGCCCTGGCGGGTCTTGATCACATCGCCGGGGCGGTAGGCATTGCCCGAGATCGAGTTCTCAACCGCCGGGATCAGCACCTGCAGGCGCACCGGCAGCTTGAAGGCCATGACCAGGGCGGCCAGGCCCAGGGCATTGGCGGCGCCGCCCATGTCCTTCTTCATCTGGCGCATGCCGTCGGCGCCCTTGATGTCCAGGCCGCCGGTGTCGAAGCACACGCCTTTGCCGACGATGCTCAGCAGCGGGGCTTTCGGGCTGCCCCAGTTCAGCTCGATCAGGCGCGGGGCACGCGTGCTGGCACGGCCGACGGCGTGGATGGCCGGGAAGTTCTGCTTCAAGAGCGCGTCACCGACGATCTGCTTGAACTTGGCGCCATGCTGCTTGGCGATCAGCTGAGCCGCTTGCGCCAGCTCCTCAGGGCCCATGTGCTCGGCCGGGGTGTTGACCAGATCGCGCGTGGCCGAGATGGCCGTGGCCAGGGCGATGCCGCGCTGGGCGCTGGCGTCGGCCGGCAGGTAAAGCGCGGCCGGGGCGCGGCGGCGCGGCTTGTAGAGGTCGAACTGGTAGGCGCCGAGCTCCCAGGACAGGGCGGCCTGCTCAGGCCGCAGCTGCAGGCCCTGCTCGGACAGCACATAGTCACCCTCGGGCAGCGCTTGCGGCAGGGCCGACAGGGCAAAGGGATGGGCGGCGTGCTCGACACCGGCGAACACCTGCCCCAGCTTGCCATCGGCGCCCGGCACCAGGGCGAAGCTGTCCGCGGCGCCCTTGAAGCCCAGGGTGGCCAGCCAGTGGCGCGTCGGCGCCGGCAGCTCGGTCACCAGGGCCTGGAAGGCGGCGCGGTCGACCACGGTGATGGCAACGGCGCCGCTGGGCGCCTTGGCTTTCAGGTGAACTGTCATGGTGCAGGGTGCGCCTCGTGGGCGGCTGAGCAATCAAAAGCGGCGATTGTCCGCTTTTGGCGCGCGCAGGTTCAGCAGCTGCGCTGCAAACGCATCAACAAAGCCTGGGCGGCCGGTTGCCCGGCCTGCACCGGCAGATCCGCCGCGGTGGCCAGCAGGCGCTGGGCCGTGCTCAGATGGGGCGTGACCGGGCCGATGAAGCGCAGCTGCGCGCCCGAGCCGATCAGCAGGGTCGGGAAGGTTTCCACCTCCAGATCGCCCACCAGCTCCTCGTCATCTTCGATGTCCACCCAGATGAAACGGTGCTGCGGGAACTGCTCACGCAGCGCAGCCACCACCTCGTGGTAGCTGTCGCAGGTACGGCACCAGGCCGCGCACAAGCAAGCCACCAGCATGGGCTGGACGGAGGCATCGGGCGAAGACGGAAGGGCGGACGCGGCGGGGCTGGACATGGTGGCGAAGCTTAGCGACAAAGCATTCACCGACCTTGATCCAAGGTCAAGCCGTTGCGATCTGGCGACGCCTGGCCCGGCAAAGCTCTGCAAAAAATCTTGCGGGCACTGTCAACCGAGGGTTTTCCTGTCGCGTTGACCCAGCAAGCGACAGCCAAGGCAGATCTCCTGCAAGCCGTCGCTACCGTCGTAGCAGCAGCCGCAAGGCCTCTGAATCGCCATGAAAACTCAGCAGCACCCCGAACAACAACCGCGCCGCATGCCCTGCCCCGACTGGGCATCGCTGGACAACAAGGGCCGCAAGCACGAGGCTTTTGAATCCGGCAACTTCGCCTGCGATCGCCGCAGCCTGGCTCGCGCACTCCGCTTCGACCGCAAGCGGTGATCCGCTGCAGCGGGTTTTGCGCAGGTTCGCAAAACCCGCTTTCGTTCAGCCCAGCGGCGCCAACAAGAGCGCCAGATCCTCGGCACTGAACTTGGCTGCATCGGCCCCGTCTTCGCCCAGCACGCCCTGCGCCAGGGCCAGTTTTCGGGCCTGCAGCTCCAGCATCCGCTCCTCGATGCTGCCGCCCACCACCAGTTTGTAGACAAACACCGGCTTATCCTGGCCGATGCGGTGCGCCCGCGCGCTGGCCTGGGCTTCCACCGCCGGGTTCCACCAGGGGTCGACATGGATGACCGTGTCGGCCGCCGTCAGGTTCAATCCCACCCCGCCCGCCTTGAGGCTGACCAGCAGCAGCGGTATTTCCTCGGCCTGAAAGCGCCGGACGATCTCGCCGCGCTGGCCGATGGGCGTGTCGCCGCTGAGCGTCAGGCTGGGTAGCGCCAGCTGCTGTAGCAGCGCTTCGATCAAGCCCAGCATCTCGGTGAACTGTGAGAACACCAGCACCCGCCGCCCCTCGGCCAGCAGCTCGGGCAGCATCTGCTCCAGCAGCTCCAGCTTGGCCCGGCCCATGTCCGGCGCCAGATCCACACCCTTGACCAAGGCTGGGTCGCAGCAGACCTGGCGCAGCTTGAGCAGGGCATCCAGCACTGAAATCTGTGCGCCGGCAAAGCCGCGCCGGGCCAGCACGCGCCGCACCTGGGTGTCGGCCGCCACGCGCACGCTCTCGTAGAGATCACGCTGGGCGCCGTAGAGCTGCACCCGCCGCGTCACCTCGGTCAGCGGCGGCAGCTCGGCCGCCACCTGGTCCTTGCGACGGCGCAGGATGAAAGGCCGCACGCGCTGGGCCAGCAGCTGGGCGCGCAGGGTTTCGCCGTTTTCCTCGATGGGTTTGCGCCAGAGTCGGGCGAAGCTGCGTGCATCGCCCAGGAATCCGGGCATCAGGAAATCGAACTGCGCCCAAAGCTCCCCCAGATGGTTCTCCAGCGGCGTGCCGGTCAGGCAGAGCCGGTGGCGCGCGTTCAGGCGGCGCACCGCTTGCGCCGCCCGGCTGGCCGCGTTCTTGACCGTCTGCGCCTCATCCAGGATCAAGAGATGCCAGGGCTGGGCGGCCAAGGCCGCGATATCGCGCCAGAGCAGCGGGTAGGTGGACAGCACCAGATCGAACTCGCCCAGGCGGGCAAAGTCGCGCGCGCGCTCTGGCCCTTGCAGCAAGAGCACGCGCAGGCCCGGCGCCACCCGGCGCGCCTCGGCCAGCCAGTTGAACAGCAGGGAGCTGGGCAGCACGGCCAGGGCCGGCCGGTCCAGGCGACCTGCTTCTTTTTCGAGCAGCAGATGGGCTAAAGCCTGGGCGGTTTTTCCCAGGCCCATGTCATCGGCCAGGATGCCGGCCAGGCCCTGCTCGCGCAGGTATTGCAGCCAGGCCAGGCCGCTGCGCTGGTACGGCCGCAGCGTCAGCGCCAGGCCTTGCGGCGGCGCCACCGGCTGCGGGCTGCCGGCCTGCTGCAGGCGATGCGCCAGGCAGCGCAGATCGGCGTCACCCTGGAACTGCCAGCCGCTGCGCGCGTCCAGCGCCAGCAGGCGGCCGGCGTCCCAGTCGCTGAGCGGGATCGGCCCTTCGGCCCGCTTGGGGTCGCTGAGCAGGTCCACCATGGCGCCGATGATGGGCTTGAGGATGGAGCCTGGCGCTTCGATACGGCGGCCGCCCGGCGCGTGCAGCAGGATCAGGGCCGCGTCATCGATGCTGGCAATGGCCTCGGCATCGAACCAGCGCGCATCACGGCGCAGCAGGTCAGCAATCATGGGCGCCAGGTCCAGGGTTTCGCCGTCCACCTCGACACCGAGGCTGAGCAGCCAGGAGCCCTGGCGGCCCGGCAGGCCCAGCTTCTCGATCTTGAGCTGCCAGGCCTCGGCCGGGGCGGGCCGGTGGGCAAAGCCGGGGCGCACATCCACCTTCCAGCCCGCCGCTTGCAGCGCCGGCACCCGCTCCAGCCAGAAGGCGGCGAAGAACTCCTCCTGGCTCAGCGTCCACAAGGCCTCCAGGCCCTGGGCGGCGCTGGGGTGGCGCCATTGCAGCTGCTCGGGCGCGAGCGGAATCAGACCGCTGGCCCAGAGCTGATCGCGCGCCCCGGCCTCGGCCAGCAGATCGCGGGTCAGGCGGCGCGGGCCGCTGGGGGTGTCCACCCGCTGCTGGGCTGGCGGTCGGCTGTTCAAGAGCGAGCGGGGCGCCTCGGTCTGCCAGCGGCTGCCATCTTCGAAGCGGTAGACCCAGTGCAACTGGGCGACGCTGACATGGTCACCGCGCGGCCCGAGCCGGCCGCCCGGCGCCAGGCCCAGCAGGCCGTCGCCGCGGCCCAGGGTCATCAGGCGCAGCTCGGGCTGGAAGCGCGCGGGCTCGACGCGAAGGTCAGGCTCGGCGGGCTCGGCAGGCGGCGCAGGCGGATCGGCCGCGGGTGACGGGCTCGGAGCTTGCGCCTCCTCATCTCCCCGCAGCAGCAAATCCATCAAGCGCGCCGCATCGGCCTCGGGCAGCGGCGGCAGGCGTTTGAGCGCCTCGCGGCTGGCCTTGCGGCGCAGGGCTTGCACCCACTGCTGCAGCAGGGCCTCGCGCAGCGGCGCATCGGCCTCGGTCTGCAGGCGCAGCAGCACCGCCGCGGCATGCTCGCAAAAGCGCTGGGTGCGGCAGCTGCACAGGGCGCTGTAGCGCGGCTGGCCGGAGGCATCGGCCACACCTTGCAGATCGAGCTCGAAGACCTGTTCGCGCGCGCCGCGCACCCGGGCGCTGGCGCCCTGGCTGTCGGCACGGACCTCCAGGATCTGGCCCTGCAACTGGCGCGCGCGCTGCAGCCGGCCACGCTCGAACAGGCGCGCCAGGCCCTCGGCCGTGGGCGGCCAGATGCGTGGGGCCGAAGGGCCTGGGGGTGCGGCTGGTGCGGCAACAGTCTCCAACATAGCGCGCATTGTCGGGGGCGGGCGAAGACACGACGGCTGAGGAACGGTCGAAGCGCGGCTTTGCTGGCAGACTGACTGCCATGAAGTTCGCGTCCCCCGGCACCGCCCCCATCTCTCCTCGCCGCACGCGCCGACCACGCCGCCTGTGGCTGTGGCTGCTGCTCAGCCCCCTGTTCCTGCTGGTGCTGGCCGCCGCCCTGGCCTTGCAAAGCCAGGCCCTGGTCGAACCGGCGCACAGCGGCCTGCGGCCGGATGAGATCGCCAGCACCAAGGACTTTCTGCGCCGCAACGACCCGCGGCGGCAAGAGGCCGGCCCGCAGCGCCTGCTGCGCATCGAAGAAGAGCAACTCAATCTGATGCTGATGCAACTGGCGCAGCGCTACGGCCAGGGCCGCGGCGCGGCGCAGATCCAGCTGCAGGCCGGCACCGCCCGGCTGCAGGCCAGCTTGCAACTGCCCCTGCTGGGCGCCTGGCTCAATCTGGAAGCGCAGCTGGACCAGACCGACACCCTGCCGCAGGTCGAAAGGCTGCGCCTGGGCCATCTGCCGCTGCCGGCCGGCCTCGCCCATCCGGCCTTGCGCCGCCTGATTTCCACACTGACCCTGCCGGCCCAGGCCCAGGTGGCCGGGGAGCTGGTCGAAACCCTGCGCTTCCAGCCGCAGGAATTGCTGCTGGGCTACCACTGGCAGGCTGACAGCCTCGACCATGTGCTAGGTGCCCTCTGGACGCCAGCCGAGCAGGAGCGGGCTCGGGCCTACAACCAGCGTCTGGCACAAATCAGCGCGGCCTACCCGCCGGGCCATTCAGTCTCGCTGGCCTTGCTGATGCCGCCCATCTTCGAGCTGGCCCGCGCCCGCAGCGAAGCCCCGGACGCCGCCCCCGTGGCCGAGAACCGCGCCGCCTTGCTGACCCTGGCCTTGTTTTCCACCGGCCAACGCTGGAGCAAGCTGCTGCCCAGCGCGCGCAGCTGGCCGCAGCCGCTGCCGCGCATGGTGACCCTGGCGGGGCGCGATGACTTTCCACAGCATTTCCTGGTCTCGGCCGTGCTGGCGCTGGAAGGCAGCGGGCCGCTGGCCGATGCCATCGGGGTCTACAAGGAGGTGGCCGATTCGCGGGGCGGCAGCGGTTTCAGCTTCAATGACATCGCCGCCGACCGGGCCGGCACGCGCTTCGGCCTGCTGGCCAAGGACGCGCCACGCAGCTTGCAAACCCTGATCCGCAGCGGCCTGCACGAGCTGGACTTCATGCCCGGCGTGGCCGACCTGCCCGAGTTCCTCAGCGCCGAGGCCTTCCAGCAGCGCTACGGCGGGCTGGGCGCCCCCGCCTACCGCCAGATGATGGCCGAGATCGAGGCCCGCATCGCAGCCTTGCCGCTGATGCAGCAGGCCGCCGTGCCCAGGCTCTGAGGCCCGGCCAGCGCCGTGGGCGACACACGCGGAGCCCTGCGGCCCAAGGTCGAAAAGCGTGACGGATTCAACACTTTCGGCGAACCCGCGCGCTGCGGGCCCCCGGTCTGCGGGTGCCTTGCCCCTGGGTCGCATGGCGTACGACGCCCAGAATCGAAGCGACGCCTTTGTCATCCTCAGCTGTACGGAGCCAACGCATCGCCATGGGCAGCGAAATCAGAACCGCAAGACGCATCTGGTCCTTTGTGTCCGGTGCCTTGCTCTACCTCAGCGCCCTGGGCCTGGCCCACAGCCTGGCTGGCCAAGGCTGGCTCTTGAGCCTGCAGCATCTGACGGGCGGCCCAGGCAGCTCGACGTCCCAGCTGGTGCAGGCGCTGCTGATCGCCGCGCTGCTCTATGGCATGGCCTGGGTCTGGGCCTTTTTCACCGTGCGGCCCCAGCGCGGCCACAGCCGCCGCCCGACCACGGCCTGGTGCCTGGGTGGCATGGGCTTGGCCTGGTTGCTGGCCTTGCTGGCCGGCGTGGTCGAAGTCAGCAGCCGGGCGGGTGGCTACCAGCCCTCGCTGACCGGCCTGCTGCTCTCATCCACCGTGCCGCCGCTCTGGGGTTCGCTGAACGGCGTGGCGGTGCTGCTGGCCATCATCTCGGCCGGCCGCTGGTCGGCGCGGCTGCGTCGGCAGCGCAAGGCGCGGCAATCTCAGCTGAATTCGCAGCTGAGCTCCCAGCTGGATTCGGACTTGGACTCCGACCTCGATTCCGAGCTGGACTCGCGCCTGCAGCGCGGTCTGGCGGCCGCTCCAGCGCGGCAGGCGGCCTGAGCCCGCGCGGCGCCACACGCCGCTGCAGCGGCACGCCTGTGTTCTGATCACGGCCGCCATGCCGACCGATCTTTCGCCTGAAGCGTCTCCGCCCCCCGCCGGGCGTCCGCGCTGCCCACGCTGCGAGCTGCCCACCCCGAGCTGCCTGTGCCACTGGGCGCAGGCGATCGACAACCCGGTCGAATTGTTGCTGCTGCAGCACCCACAGGAACAACACCAGGCCAAAGGTTCGGCGCGTCTGCTGCGCTTGAGCCTGGCCCGCTGCCGCCTGTGGGTGGGCGAGCAATTCGACCCGGCCACGCTGCACGCCGCCCTGCATCAAGACGGGCGGCGCGCCCTGCTGCTCTACCCGCCCACGCCGGGCCAGACCGAGCCGATGTTCGAGCCCCCGGCGAACGATGACCGCCCACTGCGCCTGGTCGTGATCGACGCCACCTGGCGCAAGAGCCGCAAGATGCTCTGGCTCAACCCGGCCCTGCAAGCCCTGCCGCGGCTGGCCCTGCAAGACCCTCCACCCTCGCGCTATGCCGATCACCGCAAGGCAGAGCGGGCCGAGCAGCGCTCGACACTGGAGGCGGCCGTGCTGGCCTTGCAGACACTGGAGACCCAAGCTGAGCGCTATGAGCCCCTGCTGCAGGCCTTCAGCGACTGGCTGAACGAGCGGCAGGAGCGCGTGCAGGCCCGACCATCAATGCGCCTGCGTTAGGGCTCGAGCAATGCGGTGGCGCGCCACCGTGGTCTTGGGCACCTTGATGCTGAACCAGCTGCGCACGTCCTGCTCGAGGCCGATGCCGTGCATGTAGTTGTAGATGGCTTTCTTGAGTGCCTGGCCCAGCACATCGTGATCCACGCCCGTGGGGTCGACAAAGCCGACATCGTTCTTGGCGAAGGGGCTGGGCGGCAGGGGCAGCAGTTGCACGCCGAACTCTTCAGGCTTCTGGCCCACGGGCGAGTGCACGGTGCAGGCAAAGCGGTGGAAGAAACCGCTCTGGATGCAGCCGTTCTCGAACAACTGGCGCACATACTCGAGCGCATCGACGGTGTCCTGAACGGTCTGGGTCGGAAAGCCGTACATCAGGTAGGCATGGACCAGGATGCCGGCGTCGGTGAAGGCCTTGGTCACGCGCGCGACTTGGTCGACCGAAACGCCTTTTTTCATCAGGTTCAGCAATCGGTCGGAGGCGACCTCAAGCCCACCCGAGATGGCGATGCAGCCGCTCTCGGCCAGCTGCTGGCAAAGCTCCGGGCTGAAGGACTTCTCGAAGCGGATATTGCCCCACCAGGAGATGCCCAGCTGGCGCGCTTGCAACTCAGCAGCGAGCGCCTTCAAGGCCTTGGGCGGCGCGGCTTCGTCGACGAAGTGGAAACCGGTCTGACCGGTCTCGGCGACGATGGACTCGATGCGATCGACCAGGGTCGCGGCCGAGGCACCTTCGTAACGCGAGATGTAGTCGAGGCTGACGTCGCAGAAGCTGCACTTCTTCCAGTAGCAGCCATGGGCCACGGTCAGCTTGTTCCAGCGCCCATCGGACCAGAGCCGGTTCATGGGGTTGAGCATGTCCAGCAGGGACAGGTAGCGGTCCAGCGGCAGACCGTCCCAGGTCGGTGTGCCCACCTCGGCAAAGGCGATGTCGGGCTCGACGAAGTTGATGTAGCGGACCTGGCCGTCTTCGCGCACAAAGGTGCGCACCAGGCGCTGGCGCGATCGGCGGCCTTGCAGATGCTCCAGCAGCGCCAGCAGGGGGCGCTCGCCGGCGTCCAGGGTCAGGTAGTCGAAGTAATCGAACACGCGCGGCTCGCTGAGCTCGCGCAGCTCGGTGTTGACGAAGCCGCCACCCAGGGCCAGCACCACGCCGGGGTGCTCGGCCTTGATCGCCTGCGCGATGCGGAAGGCGGCATAGACCGCGCCCGGGAAGGGCACCGAGATCAGCACCAGCCGCGGCTGGTGCTTGGCCACGGCGGCCAGGGCCAGCGTGCGTAGGGTTTCATCGACCAGATTCAGCGGCGCGGCCAAAGCCTCAGCCATTGGGTCGAAGGTGGGCTGGCTGGTCGCCAGGGACTCGGCATAGCGGACGAACTCGAAGCGCGGGTCCACCGCCTCGCGCAGCACATCGGCCAGGTCGTTCAGGTAAAGCGTGGCCAGGTGGCGCGCCCGGTCCTGCAGACCCAGCGCACCGAAGGCCCAGGCCAGCGGGTCGCCGCCATCCTCGTCGACATAAACATCGAGCGAATCAAAGCGCGGGCCCTCGGGCAGGAAGGCGCGGCTGTTGATGCGGTGCGCCAGGGTCGGGTCACGGCCCTGCAGGAACGCAATGGTCGGCGTGATGGTCGAGAGATAACGGTCAAAGTAGACGTCAAAGCCCTGGACCATGGGCGTGCGCTGCTCGGGCGCCAAGGCCTGGATGCGCTCGCGCAGGGCCAGCAAGCCAGCGCGAGAAAACAGCTGCAGCATCAGGGCCAGGGCCAGGTCCTCCTGCACCGCATCGATCTGGCGCGAGCGCAGAAAGCCGGTCAGATAGGCCGTGGACGGATACGGCGTGTTCAGCTGCGTCATCGGCGGGATGAGCGACAACACGCGGAAGCTGGAGGACGAGAGGGGAGGCGTCGAGGACATGAAGACAGAGCCGGCAGGGTGCGCCATTTTGCCAGCCGGGCCTCCCGCCCGTGCGTTCAGGCGATCACAGGCAACACAGGCAGGACAGGATCAGGGGCTGCTCGCCAAAGTGCATTGCTGGCTGGGCTGGGCCGGGCAGGGGCCGCGCCAGCGCAGGGCCGTGGCCGTGGCCGGCGGCAAGGGGGCGCTGAGGTTTTGCACTTCCGCCTTGCTGGGCTTGAAGCTGGCCAAGGTGATCCAGTTGCCCGCAGCGCCGATCTGATAGTCCAGGCTGTAGCTCGCGCCCGGGCGCAGGGCGCGGCTGCTGATCAGGTACTGGCTGCCCTCCAGCTTGAAGCTGGGTGCATCGGCAAAGGGCCGCGCCAGCGGTTCACCGACGAACAGACCTTGGCCCGGCTGCTGCACGGATTTCCAGTACGCCTCGATCAAAGTGGCGCCGCGGTAGTACTGCTCGATCAGTACGGAGGCTTTGGAAAACTTCTGCGTGAAATTGCAGGGCTCCTCGACCGTGCCGTAGCTGCCGGTGAGGCCGGCGTCGAGCCAGGCGAGGATGGAGGTTTGGCCCCCTGTGTTGGGAAAGAGCGCGCCAAAGGAGGTCAATGAATCCCCCGCCGCTCCGGGCTGGTAGGTGTTGGTGGCCAGGCCCGGCGTCAGCTCCAAGCCGGTGAAATAGAAGAGCACACCGCTGCTGCCCTGCACGCTGTCACGCGATCCGCCCGCCGAGTTGTCCAGGAAATTGAGCTTGAGTCGGCCGGACCAGAGGCCGGGCAAGGCGCTGAAGTCACTCCAGCGGGTGCTGCGCAGGTTGTCGCTGGTGCGCAGGAGATAGCCATCGCCTGCCGGCTGGCTGGCGTCGGCCTTGACGCCGCGGTCGATCAGGGCCTTGGCGGCCTCCAGGCTGCGGGCACCGAGCATCATGGCGGGCCGGATTTGATGGTCGCTCCAGGGCCGAGTGGAATCCGAGTCGAAATAGACCGAAGCCTGGGTACCCAAACAACCGCTGCCCGCCGGGGTGCAGTACTTCGCGTCGTACCCCAAAGCCAAAGCACTGGTGATGCCCATGGCGCACGTACCCACCACGCGTGACGGCGCGGTCCAAGTCAGCATCAAGGCCTGGATGCCGGCTGGGAGCTTGGCATCGATGTCTGCCTTGAGGGTGGCGAAGTCGCTGGCACTGATGGCGTCGGCCGTGGTCGGGAGCTTGACGCGGATCAGGTTGGCCACGGGCACCCCGCGGGCGCTGAGGTAGTAGGCTGCGATCGATTCGCCAAGGGCGTCGCCCTCGGCCACCAGCACCGCAAGATCGGCCGGAGCCAGGCCCGACCTCGGCAAGCTCAGGCCATAGGTGCTGGTGGCGCTGGGCGCCGGTGCCGGCGTCACCGGCGTGCTGTCGCTGCTGGTCGAACCGCCGCCGCCTCCACAGGCCTGCAGGCCCAAGACCAGCGAAAGCAAAAAGCCGACGCGCCGCACGCGACCCAGCCAGGAGGGAGCTTTGAACATGAGACCGCCGACAGCTTTCATGGCCCGGATGTTTCCATAGGCTTGGCGGATGCGAAGTCAAGAATTGCAAACCGTTTCCCGGCTTCCTGACACACAAGTGCCGCACTGCATGCTGTGCAGAAATGCGACAGAAGCGCCCCGAGAAAACCCGGCGGGCCCCGCGTTTGCAGGTGGGTCAGCCCCAGGGAGGGGCGTTAAATTTCGGCTACTAGTATGATTTTTTCGAGCTTACAAGTTAAGTATGCGCACGCTGACTTCACTATCTTGGTGCGGAACGCCCGTAAAAACCCCAAGTGCGTGCATGGGGCCAGCTGCCTACATTCGCATCACTCGATGCATTGACCGTGCGAACGGACGGTGCCAGGCGGGGCTGAGGAGACAAACTCAAGTTGTAGTGATAGCACGACGTATAAAGTGACACAGTCACAATCGACGGGCACCTGGAGCCACTTCAGGTGCCCGTTTCATTTGCGGTGGCCAGTGCTGCACGAGCCACCCCTCTCGCCTTCCCCCGCTCCCCGCACTCGCACCGCCTGCCCATGGATTTGTTGACTGTTGCCCTCGCCTCGCTCCTGGCTGGATTTGTGGATGCCGTGGTTGGCGGCGGCGGGCTGGTGCTGGTGCCAGCCCTGTTCAGCGTCTACCCGCAGACCGCGCCGGCCACGCTGTTCGGCACCAACAAGGGCGCTTCGATCTGGGGCACCGCCTGGGCCACGTTTCAATACGCCAAGCGCGTGCAACTGAACTGGTCTGCCCTGCTCCCGGCTGCAGCGCTGGCCATGCTGGGAGGCTTTGGCGGCGCCTGGCTTGTGACGCAGGTCGACCCCGGATTCCTGCGCCGTGCCCTTCCGCTGATCCTGCTGGCCGTGTTGATCTACACGCTGATGCGCAAGGACATGGGACGGCACCACGCGCCGCGGCATCAGGGCTGGCGAGAGAGCGCCGTGGCGGGCGCCATCGCCCTGGTGATCGGCTTCTACGATGGCTTCTTCGGCCCCGGTACCGGCAGCTTCTTTGTCTTCCTGTTCGTGCGCCTGCTGGGCTACGACTTTCTGCACGCCTCGGCCACCGCCAAGCTGATGAACATGTCCACCAATGCCGCTGCCTTGCTGCTGTTTGGCAGCACCGGACACATCTGGTGGCAGGTCGCCCTGGTGATGGCGGTGGCCAATGTCATCGGCAGCCTGTTTGGCACCCGCATGGCGCTGGCGCGCGGCGCTGGCTTTGTGCGTTCGATGTTCGTGCTGGTGGTGTCGGCCCTGATCCTGAAAACGGGTTGGGACGCCTTTTTTCGCTGAGCTTTTTGTAACCAGGCCCTGCGCCAGTCCCGCTACCATTGAGGCCAAACAGGGAAGGACCACCCACCATGCCAGTCGATCCGAATTTGCGCACGCTCGACATCGAGATCCCCACCCAGCCCGAAGTGCTGGTGAAGCTGTCGATGCTGATGTCCGAGGAGGACATTGACCTGAACGCCATCTCGGCCCTGGTGGAGACCGACATGGCCCTCGCCGCCGCCGTGCTCAAGGCCGTCAATTCATCGCTGTACGGCCTGCGCGGCCGGGTGCAAACCGTGCACCAGGCCCTGACCTATCTGGGCTTGCGCGAAGTGTCGGCCATCACCTTCGAAATGGGCTTGCGCGCCGCCTTTCCGCCGGCCGCGGAGCTGGAGCCGGTCTGGCAACGTGCCTCCGAGCGCGGCCTGATGATGGGGCGCATGGGCCAGATGTTGGGCGTCGATCCCTGGGCGGCCCATTCGGCCGGCTTGTTCGAAGAATGCGGCAAGGCCGTGCTCTACCGCCATGCCCCCGCCCATTACCCGGCCATGCTGCGTGCAGCCGGTTCGGATGCCGAGTTGGTGCAGCTGGAACACACCGCCTTCGGTGTCAGCCATGACGCGCTCGGCGCAGCGCTGTGCGAAAGCTGGGGCCTGGCACCGGCGGCCGTGGCGAGCGTGCGCCACCATGTCGAAGTCCAGGCCACCCTGCACATGCCCGAAGCCCTGCAGCGGCGCGGCATCAGCGCCATCTCGACCATCGCCAGCGTGCTGCTGGGCGATGCCAGCCAGCTGGAAACCGTGGCACATGAAATCGCACCCCAGGCTTCGCTGGACGAGGCCCTGATCTTGCGTGCCGCACGCCGCGTCACCGAGCAGCTCGAGACCGCCAAGGAACACGAGCGCAGCTGAAGCGCCACACTGGCGCGACGGTTCGCCTCAGACGCGCTCGGCCAAGCTGCTGGACGAAGCCAGACTGAGCCGGTCGCGGCCGGCGTGTTTGGCGATGTAGAGCGCCTCATCGGCCGCTTGCATCAAGGCCTGCGGGCTCAGATAGGGATGCGCCGGGCTGTAGGCCGCCAAGCCAATACTCACCGTCAGCCACGGGCCGCCCACGCCGCCCTCATGCGGCAGGGCCAGGGCGCGCAACTCTTCACGCAGCTGCTCCAGGAGCTCTTGCGTGACGTCGAGCCCGAAGCCGGGCAGCAAGGCCACAAACTCTTCCCCACCGAGGCGCGCCACAAAATCGGTGTCGCGCTTGAAGCGCTCGCTGAGCAATTGCGCGAAACGCTGCAGCACCAGATCACCCGCGGCCGCGCCGTAGCGCTCGTTGTAGCTCTTGAAATGGTCGAGGTCGAGCACCGCCAGCGCCAGCTGGCCGCGCTGCCGCTGGGCGCGTTTGAACTCACGCCGCAGCGCTTCGTCGAATTCGCGCCGGTTGGCAAGGCCGGTCAAGGCGTCCGAGCGGCTCAAGCTGCCCAGCTCGCGGTTCTTTTGCTCCAGCGCTTGCTGGGCCGCTTGCAGCTGCTGAGTCTGAGCCAGCACCTGCTGCTGCAACTGCTGCACGCGCTGGCTTTCATCCTGCCACTGCAGCCACAAGCCCTGCTGCACCCGTGCCAGCGAGCGTGACACCCGCGCCAGCTCGGCCGGCTGCTCCGCCAGCGCCGCATGGCTGAGGGCCTGTGGGGCATCGAGGGGATCCAGCTCATCGGCCCGGTCAGCCAGGCGACGCAAGGGGCGCAGCATCATGCGGTCCAGCACCAGCATCAGGCTCAGGCTCAGTAGCAAGACCAGGGCCAGGTCGCGCAAGAGCAAAGCCGGCAAGGCCTCGCGCATGAAGGCACGCTGTGCCGCTTCTTCCTGGGCCAGGACCTGGACCAAGGCGCCACCCGAGGCCGGCGGGCCGAGTTCGAAGTCGATCTGCCGCACATCGGCCTGGCCACGCAGGCTTGTGTCGCCACGGGCGAGCACGGCGCCCTCGGGCGTTTTCAACTCGACCGACAGGACGCCGGGCCGGGCTTTGAGCTTGTCGATCAAGACCTGGGTGCTGCCGCCTGGGCGCTCGCCGGCCGCAAGATCCGCCATGCTGCTGGCCAGCGCCTGACCGTAGACCTTGGGCAGGGCCAACAGTTCGGCTTCAAACGCAGCAGCGTGCGCTTGGGCCTGATGGCGCAGATGGATGGCATCCGTCACGCCGACCAAAAACAGGCTCAGCAGCAACACCACCCAAACGGTGCGACGACGCAGCGAAGCACCTGAAGGGGTGCGCTGGGCCATCGACGTGTCGGCAGCGGATGACGAATCGAAACTCACAGCGGCCTTTCGAAAGCAAGGGCGGCACCCCATGCGCGAGCGTGGCGCGGGCCAGAGGGGCCGGCGCAGACGCCGTGTCTTCAAGTCAACTGTGTCGGCCAGGCAGCGGTGCCACACCCATGCGACTGCCTGTGTGACAGATTGTGCACGGCGCACAGCGCACAAAGGCGCGCGCAACAGCAGGGTTAATCCCAGCTTGGCGCCAATTCAGCGCGTTTAAAGCCTGTTTTGAGGCTGTTGTGCAGCCTGAAGGTGCTGAAAGGGCCGAGAGACGGCCGCGTCAATCAGCCCTGGACGAACTGCATCTGGGTGCCGGCCAGCTCGATCACATCGCCGCTCTTGAGGGCGACAGACTCGCTGGTCAGCGGCACGCCGTTGACATTGGGCCGTGCGGCACCTTCGACGTGGGCGAACACGTAGCCACTGGGGCGCTTGGTGATGGAGGCCACCTGCACGCCGGGTTTGCCGACGGTGGTGACGACCTTGGTCAGGCTGACCTCACGGCCAGCCGCGGCACCGGTGAGCACGCGGATGGTGGCCGGCGCAGCGGCAGAGGCCGACGGCAAGGAGCCGAAGGATGAGGGCAGACCGAAACCGCTGGGCGCGCCCGAGCCTGGCTTGAGGATCATGGTCTTTTCGTAATCGCCGCTGTCCTCGACCAGGAATTTGATCTTGTACTTGCCGATCTCGACGATGTCGTTGTTGGCCAGCAGCTGCTTCTTGATCGCCTTGCCGTTGATGTAGGTGCCGTTGGTGGAATTGAGGTCCTCGATGAAGACATCGGCGCCCACCATCTGCAGCACGGCATGCTCGCCGCTGACCGCCAGGTTGTCGATCACGATATCGTTGTAGGGCCGGCGCCCGAGCGTGGTCTTGTCTTTTGTGATCTGCACATCCTTGATCACCACGCCGTCGAGCGACACCACCAGCTTGCCCATGCTTTGACCTCGATCCTGTTGTCTTCTTACTTGTGTTGGCGGCAGCCCTCTGTGCGCCGCAAGAGTTGTGACTGCTACAGACGATGCCCGAGTCGGCGACCGGTCACGACAGGCCTCACGGCCGAAAACCAGCCCATCAGCGCTTGCCAAACGGCCACCAGGCCCGCCCTTCCGACCGCACGCGGCCCTCGGCGCGAACCAGCACCAGCGCGATATTATCCCGGCCGCCCATGTCATTGGCCCCATCTATCAAGGCTTGGGCTGCTTCAGACAAGGAAGGGTGGTTTATCAACAACTGGCGCAGGGCATCGTCGTCCAGCATATCGGACAGACCGTCTGAGCAGAACAGGTAGAGATCCCCGGGTTGAACCTCATGCTGGTGCAACTCCAGCATGACAGCGTCTTCTACGCCGACCGCGCGGGTGACCAGATTCTTGTTGCTGGAGAAGACCGCTTCTTCCGGCGTCAACAGACCGGCGTCGAGTTGCTCTTGCAGCAGGGAATGGTCGCGGCTGATCTGGGTCAGCTGGCCACCGCGCAGGCGGTAGGCGCGTGAATCGCCGACATGCCCCAGCAGCAAGCCCTCGGGTCGGAACACACCCAGCACCAGGGTCGTGCCCATGCCGGCATAACGCGGGTTGGTGTTGGCAGCATTGAAGATCGCGCGGTTGGCGTTGTCCACGCAGATGTCCATGGCGCGGCGCACATCGCCGACGCTGGCCGTGGCTCCGGCCTCTTTCAACCATCGGCCCAGTTCGGCACGGATGAAGCCGGTCAACATCTGACTGGCCACTTCACCGGCGTTGTAGCCCCCCATGCCATCGGCCAGCACCGCCAGACCCACGGACTCATCCAGAGCAACCGAATCCTCGTTGTTGTCGCGGGCGCGGCCGACGTCGGTGGCGCTGAAGAACTCCAGGGTCATGGCTTTGTGTCTGGTTGCGATGCGGGGGGATTTTGCCCTGCTTCCGCCTTATTCAAGCGGACTGTTTGTGCAAAAGCGTCGACAGTCCCCGACTCGGGCTTCGTCGTCGCTGACACTGGGGCTTCCACCCCAGAAACGGCCTCTGCCGCCGGCGCGGCGGCCGGCAGCTGCTGCAGCACAGCCTCCAGATCCTGGGCCATCTGCGCGCCGCTGGCATAGCGCAACTCGGGCCGCTTTTCCAGCGCCAGGGCCAGCACCAGCGCGAGCGACTCGGGCAGGCCGGGGCGATGGTGGCGCACATCAGGCGGCGGCTCGTTGGCGATCTGGTACATCAGCTTGGCCATGGAATCCGATTGATGCGGCAGGTGGCCGGTCAGCAGCTGGTAGACCATGACGCCGAGCGAGTAGAGATCGCTGCGCCCGTCCACCTTGAGCCCGGCCAGTTGCTCGGGCGACATGAAGGAAGGGGTGCCCAGAACCAGGCCGGTGCGGGTGCGGCTGCCGTCGGCAATGCGGGCGATGCCAAAGTCCATGATCTTGAGCACATCGTGCTCGCGATCCAGCATCACGTTGGCGGGCTTGATGTCGCGGTGCACGACACCCTGGCCATGCGCGTAATCGAGGGCCAGCGCCAGGCGCCGCGCCAGGCGCAGCACCTCACGCACGGGCAGGAGCTGCCCCGGCCGGGTGAAGTGGCTGAGGTCCTGGCCCTGCACATACTCCATCGCGATCCAGGCATCTGCGCCGGCCTCGCCGGCGTCGAGCACATGGAGGATGTCGGGATGCTGCAGATGACCAGCGGCGCGCGCCTCGCGCATGAAGCGCTGGCGCACATCGATCAAATCTTCAGCGGCGAACTCGCGCTGCAGAGCCAGGCGCTTGATGGCCACCATCTGGCCACTGGCGCGCTCGCGCGCCAGATGCACCACGGCCATGGCGCCGCGCCCCAGCTCACGCTGCAGTTCATAGGCTTGCAGGCCGGGGCCGGTGGGGCTGAGTGTGGGGTAGGCCTCGGGCACGGTGGACGCGTCGCCGTCCACCGCATCGGGCTTGCCCAGCCACCGTTTCCAGAAACCTGCCATGCCCGTTCGCCCGTGTTCTTGTGCGCAGCGGGCGCTCAGGCCTCGGCCGGCTTCTGCCGGGCGGCCATCCAGCGGCCCAGCGCCAAGACCAACAGCGCACCCGCCACACCGGCACCGTAGTGCAGTGCCGGCATCACCTGGCTGCTGCCTTCCTTGGCGCCCGGTACGGTCGGCACCCAGCTGCTCAGGGCCGGGTCACCCACGGCCATGGTGCCGGCGATCCAGCCCAGCAGCATGGCGCCCAGGGTGATGACGGCCGGGAAGCGGTCCATCAGCTTGATCACCAGCTGGCTGCCCCAGACGATGATGGGGATGGACACCAGCAGGCCAAAGATCACCAGCGGCATCTGGTGATCGCCGCCGCTGCTTTGCGCCGCACCGGCGATGGCGATCACGTTGTCCAGGCTCATGACGAAGTCCGCCACGATCACCGTCTTGACGGCTGCCCAAAGCTTGTCGCTGGCCTGGATGTTGCCGTGCTCGTCTTCATCTTCCGGCACCAGCAGCTTGATGCCGATCCACAGCAGCAAGGCGGCGCCGACGATCTTCAGGTAGGGCACCTGCAACAAGGTCAAGGCAAAGAAGATCAGCACCACGCGCAGCACGATGGCGCCGGCGGTGCCCCAGATGATGCCCTTGGTGCGCTGCGCATCGGGCAGCTTGCGGCAAGCCAGGGCGATGACCACCGCGTTGTCGCCACCCAGCAGGATGTCGATCATGATGATCTGGCCCACGGCCAGCCAGAATTCGGGACTCGTCAAGGTGTCCATACTCGTTTCAACCGTTGCTGCCTGCCGGGAGCGCACGCCAGACATCGACGTCGCGCCCCACTATAGCGAAGGCATGGTTCAAAGCACGCAGGCATGAAAAAAGGGGCTGCTGCCCCTTTTTGCGTGGCTGCACGGCGGAGCGTGCAGTCTGGTGCCAGGCGAGGCCGGCGCGATGCGTGAAATTACGCATTCGGCACCGGCCGGCCGCCGTGGCCAGCTCTCAGCGAATCAGAGCAGGCCCTTGAGCAGCTTGCCCATTTCCGACGGGTTGCGGGTCACGGTGAAACCGCACTCTTCCATGATGGCGAGCTTGGCATCGGCCGTGTCGGCACCGCCGGCGATCAGTGCGCCTGCGTGGCCCATGCGCTTGCCCGGAGGGGCGGTCACGCCAGCGATGAAGCCGACCACCGGCTTCTTCATGTTCAGCTTGCACCAACGAGCGGCTTCGGCTTCGTCCGGGCCACCGATTTCACCGATCATGATGACGGCGTCGGTGTCCGGATCGTCGTTGAAGGCTTGCATCACGTCGATGTGCTTCAGGCCGTTGATCGGGTCGCCACCGATACCGACGGCGCTGGACTGACCCAGGCCGATTTCGGTCAGCTGTGCCACGGCTTCGTACGTCAGCGTGCCCGAGCGCGAAACCACGCCGATGCGACCCTTGCGGTGGATGTGGCCGGGCATGATGCCGATCTTGATTTCATCGGGCGTGATCAGGCCGGGGCAGTTGGGGCCCAGCAGCAAGGTCTTCTTGCCGCCGGCCGCTTCCTTGGCCTTCATCTTGTTGCGGATTTCCAGCATGTCACGGACGGGGATGCCTTCCGTGATGCAGATGGCCAGGTCCAGGTCGGCTTCCACAGCTTCCCAGATGGCGGCCGCAGCACCGGCGGGCGGCACGTAGATCACCGACACGGTGGCGCCGGTTTGCGCAGCCGCTTCCTTGACGGTGGCGTAGATTGGGATGTCCGAGAACTTCTCGCCGGCCTTCTTGGGGTTCACGCCCGCCACAAAGGCGTTCTTGCCGTTGGCATAGGCCTGGCAACCCAGGGTGTGGAACTGACCGGTCTTGCCGGTGATGCCCTGGGTGATGACCTTGGTGTCTTTGTTGATGTAAATCGACATGATTTTTTTCCTTGCGTGGGCTTAGGCAGACTCAGGCAACAGCGGCGACGATCTTGGTCGCGGCTTCGGCCATGGTGTCGGCGGCGATGATGGGCAGGCCGGATTCGGCCAGCATCTTCTTGCCCAGCTCTTCGTTGGTGCCCTTCATGCGCACGACCAGCGGCACGGACAGGTTCACGGCCTTGCAGGCAGTGATCACGCCTTCGGCGATGGTGTCGCACTTCATGATGCCGCCGAAGATGTTGACCAGGATGCCCTTCACTTCAGGGTTCTTCAGCATGATCTTGAAGGCTTCGGTGACCTTCTCGGCGGTGGCGCCGCCGCCGACGTCCAGGAAGTTGGCCGGCTCGCCGCCGAACAGCTTGATGGTGTCCATGGTCGACATGGCCAGACCGGCGCCGTTCACCAGGCAGCCGATATTGCCGTCCAGGCTGATGTAGGCCAGGTCGAACTTGGAGGCTTCCACTTCGGCCGGATCTTCTTCGTCCAGGTCGCGGTAGGCCACGATTTCAGGATGACGGAACAGGGCGTTGGCGTCGAAGTTGAACTTGGCGTCCAGGGCAATCAGATTGCCCTTGGAATCGCAGTTCAGCGGGTTGATTTCCACCAGCGACGCGTCGGTGTCCATGTAGCACTTGTAGAGCTTCTGGAACAGGTCGACGGCTTGGTCCACCGAGTGGCCTGTCAGGCCGATGCCACCGGCGATCTTCTTGGCTTGCTCGACCGTCAGGCCGACCAGCGGGTCGATCATCTCGGTCAGGATCTTCTCGGGGGTGGAGTGGGCCACTTCCTCGATGTCCATGCCGCCTTCGCTGGAAGCGATGAAGGCCACCTTCTGCGTGCCGCGGTCGGTGACCAGCGAGACGTAGAGTTCGTTCTTGATGTCAGCGCCTTCTTCGATGTAGAGGCGACGCACCTTCTGGCCTTCCGGGCCGGTTTGGTGCGTGATCAGCTGCATGCCCAGGATCTGCTCGGACAGCGACTTCACGTCGTCCAGCGAACGGCCCAGCTTGACGCCGCCGCCCTTGCCACGGCCACCGGCGTGGATCTGCGCCTTGACCACCCAGACCGGGCCGCCCAGCTTTTGAGCGGCTTCAACGGCTTCTTGCACCGTGAAAGCCGGGATGCCGCGCGGCACCGGCACGCCGAACTGGCGCAGGATTTCCTTGCCCTGGTACTCGTGAATCTTCATAGGGGTCTCGCTTGTGAGGAAAGTCAGGAAGTGGAGGCGGGCATCGCGGTGACGGCGGCCAGCGGTGAGGCTGCGTCGGCACTGCGGTACCAGCGAGGGTAATGGGTACGAACGACATCGCCATCGCGTCGCAGGGCGTGGCAGCGGTCGAGTTGGAAGGGCGGCAGGCCATCGGCACTGCCTTCACGCACGTCCAGCACCAGGCCAGCAAAGGCCTGGATGACGGCGGTGGGCAGGATCTGGCAGAGCTCGGTCAGGTGCGTGCAACCCTTGACGCCAGCCAGACGCTCTTTGAGGCCCAGCCGGAAGCCCTTCATCAGGTTCAGGCCGACCAAGCGGCCGTAGGCATTGCCATGTTCGTCGCACACGCCGGTGTATGGCATCCAGGTGGTGGCGGAGCGGGCTGCCAGCACATTGAGCTCGGCGTCCACCGTCAGCAGGAGCTGCATGGCGTGGATGGGGTCACCGGCCAGGCGCAGACCCGTGGCCAGCGGCAGGTCGCGCGTCTTGGTGTCGGTCAACCCAGCCTCGACCTCATAGAAGCCATCATCGCGTGCATAGACCTGCACATCGATGGCGCGGCGATGCAGCAAACGGCGCTCGGAGGTGGGGGATGAGAGAGGCATGGGTGGCAAAACGACTTCGCAAACCGGCATCTAACGGCATGAAACCGCCGCCCGCCGGGCATTTGCGCAGGGCGAGAATGTAGCATGTCGCACTGCACCAAGCCTTTCACCAAGCTGTCGCGCAGCCAGTTCGCCGGTCGCCCGAGGTGACAATTCACTCAGGGTTGACCCGGATCAAGGACGCGGGGCTGGCGCGGCGGCCGGTCGAGATCAGCTTTCGTCCTCGTCCGCCGGGCCGCGCAAGACGCGGCGCACCACCTCGCTGCCAAAACCTCGGCTGATCAGGAAACGCGTCTGCTTGGCGCGCATGGCGGCATCCTCAGGCCAGCGACCGGCGAACTTGCGCTGCCAGACCTCGCGGGCTCGGGCCAGCTCGCTGTCCTTGAGGCTGGCCCGCTGTTCGGCGCTCATTTGTACGCCGTGCTGTGCCAGCTCCTGCTGGATGCGCTGGCTGCCAAAGCGTCGTGCCCGCGCATGGATGCGCGCATCGACGAAGCGCTCCTCACTGAGATAGCCTCGCTCCTGCAGCCACAGCAGCAGGGCATCCACCTCGGCGGCGATGGCGGCAGCGGGTTCTTCCGAGCCCCCCTCTTCGGGGTCCTCACGCACGCCCCCCTGGTCATGCTCGCGCGCGCTCAAGCGCTCTGGCGACTCCGGCGACAGAGGCTCGAACCAGGCCGGGCCGCCGCACAGGCTTTCCTTCGCCGCGGCCGACTGGCGCGCAGCGGCAGCCCGCTGATCGCGGGCGATGCGAAGCAGCTTGCGCCGCAGTTCGCTGCGGCTGTGCTCACGCTGGGCCAGCAGGGCAATGGCCCGGGCCTTCAGAGAGAGGGGCTGGGCAGCTCTCACGAGGAAATTTGAAGTTCAGGGCTCGGCAGCACACCGGGCAGCCGAGCCGCAGGGCTTCAAGCGCCGCAGCGGCCGGGTGCCCCGAGGCCTGGCAAAACGGCTGCAGGCCGGGCTGCCGCAGCGGGGCGGCCTTACTCGGCCGCGCCGGTCTGGTTCAGCAGCGCCACACCCAGGGATTCACGGATGCGGTTTTCGATCTCGCGGCTGATGTCGGGGTTCTCGCGCAGGAACTCGCGGGCGTTGTCCTTGCCCTGACCGATCTTTTCGCCCTGGTAGGCGTACCACGAGCCGGACTTCTCAACCACCTTGGCAATCACGCCCATGTCGATGATTTCGCCTTCGCGGCTGATGCCTTCGCCGTAAAGAATGTCGAACTCGGCGGTCTTGAACGGAGGCGAGACCTTGTTCTTGACGACCTTGACCTTGGTTTCGCTGCCGATGACGTCATCGCCCTTCTTGATCGAGCCGATGCGGCGGATGTCCAGGCGCACCGAGGCGTAGAACTTGAGCGCATTGCCGCCGGTGGTGGTTTCGGGGCTGCCGAACATCACACCGATCTTCATGCGGATCTGGTTGATGAAGATGACCATGCAGTTGGTCTTCTTGATGGTGGCAGTCAGCTTGCGCAGGGCCTGGCTCATCAGGCGGGCTTGCAGACCCGGCAGGGAGTCACCCATTTCGCCTTCGAGTTCGGCCTTGGGCGTCAGCGCGGCCACGGAGTCGACCACGATCAGGTCGACCGAGCCGGAGCGCACCAGGGCGTCGACGATTTCCAGGGCCTGTTCGCCGGTGTCGGGCTGGCTGATCAGCAGCTCTTGCAGATTGACGCCCAGCTTTTGCGCGTACTGGATGTCAAGCGCGTGTTCGGCATCGATGAAGGCGCAAGTGCCGGCCAGCTTTTGCATCTCGGCGATGACCTGCAGAGTCAGCGTGGTCTTGCCCGAGGACTCCGGGCCGTAAATCTCGACCACACGGCCGCGCGGCAGGCCACCGACGCCCAGAGCGATGTCCAGGCCCAGGGAGCCGGTGGACACGACCTGGATGTCCTCGATCACCTCGCCTTCACCGAGGCGCATGATGGAGCCCTTGCCGAACTGCTTCTCGATCTGGCTGAGGGCGGCTTGCAGGGCCTTGGCTTTTTCGGTGTTGAGGGCTTTGACGGGGGCATCCATGATTCGTTCTCCTGAAAAGGGCTGGGCGGATTATGTCGCAATCTGTATGTTTGTACAGTAGTTTGACGATTGAACTTTGGCAAGCCGTTTCGGCGCTCGCCGTGTCATCGCTGAATCCTAGGGCGCCACTGGCTCACTGGATGAGCCAGCAATTGATGAAGTCAAAATTCGGATGGCGCTTGATTTCACCGCGCACAAGCAGCTGTGAGCCGCCGAAGCCCTAGCTGGCATCCCTAGAATGCGGGAACTAGCCCCCTGGCCATGAGTGTTGGAGACTGACGCATGCGCATCCTGATTGCCGAAGATGACCAAGTCCTGGCGGATGCCTTGCTGCGCTCCTTGCGCGCCTCCGGTTATGCGGTGGACCAGGTCGGCAGCGGCACCGAAGCCGATGCGGCCCTGGCTTCGCATGAGTTCGATCTGGTCATCCTGGATCTGGGCCTGCCGCGCCTGCATGGCCTGGAGGTGCTGCGCAAGCTGCGCGCCCGTGGCTCCTCCATGCCGGTGCTGATCCTGACGGCGGCCGACAGCGTCGAGCAGCGCGTCAAAGGCCTGGACCTGGGCGCCGACGACTACATGGCCAAGCCCTTCTCGCTGCAGGAACTGGAAGCCCGCGTGCGCGCCCTGACCCGGCGCGGCCTGGGCACGGCTTCCTCGGTGATCAAGCATGGCCCGCTGAGCTTCGACGCCACCGGCCGCGTGGCCTACATCAACGACCAGATGATCGAGCTCTCGGCCCGCGAGCTGAGCTTGCTGGAAGTGTTGCTGCAGCGTGCCGGCCGCCTGGTCAGCAAGGACCAGCTGGTCGAGCGCCTCTGTGAGTGGGGCGAAGAGGTCAGCAACAACGCGATCGAGGTCTACATCCACCGCCTGCGCAAGAAGATCGAGCAGGGCCCGATTCGCATCGCCACCGTGCGCGGCCTGGGCTACTGCCTGGAAAAGATCCAGCCCGGCGCTTGATGCGAGCGCGCGCCCCGAGGCCACGACATGGCGGCTGAAACCGGCCAACGCTCGCTGTTTGGCGAGATCCTGGACTGGATGCTCGCGCCCTTGCTGCTGATCTGGCCGATCAGCGTGGCCCTGACCTGGCTGGTGGCGCAAGGCATCGCCAGCCGGCCCTACGACCGCGAGCTCGGCGAAATGGCCCGCACCCTGGGCCTGCAAGTGGCCTCGGCCGCGCCGCTGCCCGAGGGGCGCAGCGCCCGCTCCCGCTACGCCCTGGCCCCCGAGGCCGCGGCCCTGTTGCGCGCGGACGAAACCGACACCGTCTACTACCAGGTGCTGGGCTTGCGCGGCGAGTTGCTCAACGGCGATTCCAAACTGCCCGTGCCGCCCGAGGACGATGTCATCGTGCCCTGGGAGCTGCATTTCCGCGATGAAGACATGGGCAGCGAACGCGTGCGCGTGGCCTACCTCTGGGTGTCGCCCGAGGGCATGGCGGGCAGCACCCAAACCATGCTGGTGCAGGTGGCCGAGACCCTGGGCAAGCGCTCGCGCCTGACCAACGAAATCATCAAGGGCGTGATCCTGCCGCAGTTCGTGATCCTGCCGCTGGCGGTGCTGCTGGTCTGGCTGGCCCTGGCGCGTGGCATCGCCCCGCTCAACGAACTGCAGCGCCGCATCCGCTCGCGTGAAAGCTCGGACCTGAGCCCCATCGACGAGCGCCGCATCCCCGACGAGGTGGCGCCCCTGGTGCGCGCCATCAACGACCTGCTGGCCCGCCTGGACCAGTCCATCAGCAGCCAGAAGCACTTCCTGGCCGACGCCGCCCACCAGCTCAAAACACCGCTGGCCGGCCTGCGCACGCAGGCGGAATTCGCCCAGCGCGAGATTGACGAAGGCCGCAGCGAGCCCGCTGAACTGAAGCGTTCGCTGCAGCAGATCGCGCTGTCCAGCCAGCGCGCGGCGCACATGGTCAACCAGCTGCTGGCCATGGCCCGGGCCGAGGACCAGGAGCATGCAGCCCGCCGCGGCGAGGTCAATCTGGCCGAGCTGGCCACCGAGACCGTGCGCGACTTCGTGCCGCGCGCGCTCGACAAGCGCATCGACCTGGGCTACGAGGGCCCCGACCCCGAAGCCAGCAGCCTCACCCTGCACGGCCACGCCCTTCTGATCCGAGAGCTGATCCGCAACCTGGTGGACAACGCCTTGCTCTACACGCCGGCCGGCGGCACGGTCACCGTGCGCATCGTCGAAGACCCCTTCGGCCAGGTCAGCGTGCTGCAGGTGGAAGACTCGGGCCCGGGCATTCCTGAGAGTGAGCGGGACAAGGTCTTCCAGCCCTTCTACCGGGCCCTGGGCACGAATGTCGATGGCTCTGGTCTGGGCCTGGCCATCGTGCGCGAGATCGCCCAGCAGCACGAGGCCGAGCTCAGCCTGGACGACACGCGCCCGCGCCGCCCCGGTCAACAGCCCGAGCCCGATGGTCAGGGCCCGGGCGCGCGCTTCACCGTGCGTTTCCACGCGCGGCCGGTGCAGCCCGCTGCGGAGTGAGGCGGGCTCAGGAGCGGTTGAAGCGGCGCGATTTGGCGATCGACATCAACAGACCCAGGCCAAAACCCAGGGTCACCATGGCCGTGCCGCCGTAGCTGATGAAGGGCAAGGGCACGCCCACCACCGGCAGGATGCCGCTGACCATGCCCATGTTCACAAACACATAGGTGAAGAAACTCAGTGTGATGGCGCCTGCCATCAGGCGCGAGAACAGGGTCGGCGCGTCCGATGCAATCATCAAACCGCGCATGATCAGCGCAGTGAAACCGGCCAGCAAACCGAGCGCGCCGAACAGGCCAAACTCCTCGCCATAAGCGGCAAAGATGAAGTCGGTGGTGCGCTCTGGAATGAACTCCAGATGGGTTTGCGTGCCCTTCATGAAGCCTTTGCCGGTCAGGCCGCCCGAGCCGATGGCGATCTCGCCCTGGATGATGTGGAAGCCCTTGCCGAGCGGGTCCTTGGTCGGGTCCAGCAGGGTGCAGACACGGTTCTTCTGGTACTCGCGCAGCACCGGCCAGGTCACATCGGGCTGGCAGATCGCCTCCTCACTCACCACCAGGGCCGTGATGCCCGCCCCCGCCAGCACAAAGGCCGGAATGATCAAACGCCAGGACAGGCCGGCAAAAAAGATCACGTACAAGCCGGCCGACAGCACCAGGATGGAGGTGCCCAGGTCGGGCTGCTTGGCCACCAGGCCCACGGGAACAGCCAGCAGGATGAAGGCCGCCACAAAGTCCGGCAGGCGCAGCTGCCCTTCGCGCTTCTGGAACCACCAGGCCAGCATCAGCGGCACGGCGATCTTGAGGATCTCTGAGGGCTGGATCTGCGTCACGCCGACATTGAGCCAGCGCGTCGCGCCTTTCTTGGTGATGCCGAACAAGGCCGTGGCCACCAGCAAGGTCACGCCCACGGCGTAGAGCGGCACGGCCAAGGCCATCATGCGCTGCGGCGGCACCTGGGCAATGATGAAAATGATGGCGATCGCCAGCAGGGTGTTGCGGCCATGGTCGACAAAGCGGGTGCCATGGTCATAACCGGCGGAATACATGCACACCAGGCCCAGCCCCATCAGCCAGGCGATGGCCAGCAGCAGGGGCAGGTCGAAGCCGCTGAACCAGGGCCGCAGGCGCTGCCACCAGTTCGGGCCGTTGAAGGCATGGGCACTCATGGGCGGGCTCCTGAAGCCGCGGGGCGCACCCGCGCGGCAGATGCGGGCGGCAACGGCGACGACAGCGGCGTGGCGGCCGATGCTCGCGCTGCGGGCGGCGGGGCCAAGGGCGCCGAGGCCGGCGAAACCGCAGGCGGTGCAGCAGGCGCTGAAGCGCCGGCAACCGCGCCGGACGCCGCCGAAGCCGCCGCCGGGGCCACCGGCGCCTGGCCCGGCAGCGGCACCTGGTCGATGCGGCGCGGTTGGCCCACCGGTGCGGTGGTCTTGCCCAACTGAGTCAGGGCGATGTCGTCCTCGCTGGGGTACTGGCCCATCAGCATGAAATCAAACACGCGGCGCGCGATCGGCGCGGCCGAGGTGGAGCCGAAGCCGGCGTTCTCGACGATCACGGCCAGAGCGATGGTGGGCGCCTCCAGAGGCGCAAACGCGATGTAGAGCGAATGGTCACGCTTGCGCTCATCGGCCTTGATGTCCTTGTAGCGCTCGCCCGCTTTCAAGCCCACGGCCTGGGCCGTGCCGGTTTTGCCGCCGCTCTTGTAGCCGGCGCCATTGAAGGCCGCACGCGAGGTGCCCTCGATGGTCACCCCGTACATGGCATTGCGGATCACGTCGACCTGCTCGGGCTTGAGGGCCAGAGGCGGCAAGGCATCGCTGGCGATGCGGCGCTGCTGGTGACGCACCACATCCTCGATCTCGCGCACCAGGCGCGGCTTGAAGCGCTGGCCGCCGGTCGACAGCGTGGACACGGCGGTGGCGATCTGCAGCATGGTGAAGTTGTTGTAACCCTGGCCGATGCCCAGCGAGATGGTCTCGCCGGCAAACCACTTCTGGTTGGCCGGGCTGCGGGCAAAGTAGCGGCGCTTCCAGGCCTGCGAGGGCAGCACGCCCGAAACTTCGCCCTGCACATCGATCTCGGTCTTGCGGCCGAAGCCAAAAGGTTCCAGCTCGTCGTGGATCAGGTCCACGCCCATCTCATTGGCCAGGCTGTAGAAGTAGACATTGGACGAGCTGACGATGGCCAGGCGCATGTCCTTGGGACCGGGCCGGTCGGTCTCCGGGCTGCCAAAGGTGCGGCCGCCGAAGTTGTAAGTCAGGTTGTCCATGACGATGGTGCCGGGCGCCCGCTTGCCGCTGTTGAGCGCGGCCATGGCCATGAAGGGCTTGAAGGTCGAGCCCGGCGGGTAGGTGCCGCGCAGGGCGCGGTTCAGCAGGGGCTTGTCCAGGTCCTCGTTGAGATCGCGCCAGCTGTCGGCATCGATGCCGTCAACAAAGAGATTGGGGTCGAAGGTCGGCTTGGAGACAAAGGCCAGCACCTCGCCATTGCGCGGGTCGATGGCGACCAGGGCGCCGCGGCGGTCTTTGTAGAGCTCCTCCACCAGGGCTTGCAGGCGGATGTCGATGGACAGCATCAGCGTGTTGCCCGGCGTCGGCGGCCGGTGGGCCAGGCGGCGCACGGCGCGGCCGCCGGCGCTGGTCTCCACCTGCTCGAAGCCGGTGATGCCATGCAGTTCGCGCTCGTAGCTCTGCTCCAGGCCCAGCTTTCCGATGTACTCGGTGCCGCGGTAGTTGGCGATGTCCTCTTCTTCCCACTCGTCCATGGCCTTTTTCTCGGCCTGGTTGATGCGGCCGATGTAGCCGATCAGGTGTGAGCCCACCTCGCCCAGCGGGTAGCTGCGGAACAGCCGCGCCTTGATCTCGACCCCGGGAAAGCGGAAGCGCTGCGCGGTGAAGCGCGCCACCTCGGCCTCGCTCAGCTTGGTGCGGATCGGCAGGGATTCGAAATTCTTGTTCTCGCTCATCAGCCGCTTGAAGCGGCGGCGGTCGCGCGGCTGCACCTCGACCACTTGGGCCAGGGCATCGATGGTGGTTTCCAGATCGGGCACCTTGGAGGGCGTGATCTCCAAGGTGTAGGCCGAGTAATTGCTGGCCAGGACGATGCCGTTGCGATCCTTGATCAGGCCGCGGTTGGGCACGATGGGCACGACCGTGATGCGGTTGGATTCGGCCCGGTCCGACAGGCTTTCATGCTGGATCACCTGCAGGAACACCAGGCGCGCCAGCAGCAGGCCGAAGCAGAACAGCACGAAGGCCGCCGCGGCCAGCAAGCGCAGGCGGAAGCGGCCCAGCTCCTGCTTGACGTTCTTGAGCACCGTCATCGCGCGGTCTTTTTCTTCTTTGTCTGCGTGTACATCGACAGCTCGGCAGGCCGCCTCACAGCGGGCGATGGGCGTCGCGGTCGGGCGCGCGGCGCTGCGGTGCCAGCAGCACCACGCTGGCCAGCGGCCAGAGCAGGGTCTCGAACACCGGCGCCAGCAGCAGCAACCAGCCCGGCCACATGCCGCCCACGGCCAGGCGCACCAGCAAGGACACGGCATGCGCCAGCACGAACAGCGGCAGCACCTGCAGGGCCTGCGCGCCCAGGCTGAAGCCGGTCAAACGGCGGTGCAGGGTGATGGCGCCGAAACTCAGCAGACTGTAGGCCAAGGCATGCTGGCCGAGCAGGGCGCCATGGTGGATGTCGATCATCAGGCCCAGCACAAAGGCCCAGACCACGCCGACCCGGCGAGGCTGGTGCACGCCCCAGAACACCAGCACCACGGCCAGAAAATCAGGCATGGCCGGGAAGCGGCCGATCGGCACCATATCGGCCAGCAAGGCCAGAAACAGGCTCAGGGCGATGAAGGCTGGGTTGACCGGCAGCAGCAGCTGACCGGCGCCACGCGGCATGATCATGGGGCAGCTCCGGCTTCCTGTTTGTCGGTCTTGCTCTCGGCCTTGCTGGCTTCAGCTTTGGCCTGAGCCGCAGCGACCTTGCGCTGCGCCTTGAGCTGGGCAGCCGAGGCCGCATCGGCAGCCTGTGCGGCCGCGGCTTCAGCCATGGCCTTGGCATGCTGCTCCTGCGGCTGCAGCACCAGCACATGGCGCACGCTGTCGGCCTGGGCCACGGGCTGCAGGCGCACGCTGGCAAAGCTGGTGTCGCCGCGGCGCTCGACCGAGCTCACCTTGGCCACCGGCAGGCCGGAGGGGTAGACCCCGTCCAGGCCCGAGGTGGCCATCAAATCACCGGGCTTGATGTCGGCATTGGCGGCCAGGAAGCGCAGCTCCATGCCATTGCCATCGCTGCTGCCAAAAGCGGCGTTGCGCGCCTGGGTGCGGGTGTTGAGCACGGGGATGGCCGCATCCTTGTCGCTCAGCAGGGTCACTTCGGCCGACAGGGTGTAGACCCGGGTGACCTGGCCCAGCACGCCAGCATCGTTGATGACGGGCGAGCCGGCTTGCACGCCATGCTTGCTGCCGCGGTCGATGACCACGCGGCGCGAGTAGGGGTCGGCCGCTTCGTACAACACCTCGGCGGAGAGCGAGGCCACTTCCAGCGCCGGGCGCAGCTCCAGCAGCGCACGCAGGCGCTGGTTTTCCGCCTGCAGCTGGGCCGCTCTCGCCAGGCGCTCGGCCTGCTGCACCAGTTGCTGGCGCGCCAGCGCCTCGGCCTCCATGGCCCGCTGAGTGCCCCGCCGGTAGGCCTCGAAGCTCTCCCAGGCGTCCACCGGCGTCAGCAGCAGGCGCTGAAACGGGTGCAGCAACAAGGCCAAGCCCGCCCGCGCCGGCCCCACCACATGAAAGCGCGCATCTGCCACCATCAAGAACACCGCCAGCGCCGCGCACAGCAGCAACCTCGCCTGGGCCGACGCGCCCTGGCGGAAAAATGGTGGCGGGTTGCGATCTGGAGGGCCGAGGGGCATGGCGCTGGTGAAGAACAATCTGACCGCTAACGCCCGCTCTCAGCAGCCGTAGCGAGCGGGCCGCAGGCGAGGCGGACGGAGCGGAGCAACCGGAGCGTACTTGCAGTACGTGAGGATTGCGAGCACCGCCCAACGACGCATGAGGCTCGCGCAGTAGGCGAAAACAATCACTCGGAGGTGAAGATGGAGCCAAGGCGCTCCATGCGCTCCAACGCCATCCCGCAACCCCGCACCACGCAAGTCAGCGGATCCTCAGCCACCAGCACCGGCAGGCCGGTTTCCTCGGCCAGCAGGCGGTCCAGATCGCGCAGCAAGGCGCCGCCGCCGGTCAGCATCATGCCGCGCTCGGCGATGTCGGCGCCCAGCTCGGGCGGGGTCTGTTCCAGCGCGTTCTTCACGGCGGAGACGATCTGGTTCAGCGGGTCGGTCAGGGCTTCGAGGATCTCGTTGCTGCTGATGGTGAAGCTGCGCGGCACGCCCTCGCTGAGGTTGCGGCCCTTGACTTCGATTTCCTTGACTTCGCTGCCGGGGAAGGCCGAACCGATGTTCTTCTTGATCATCTCGGCGGTGGGCTCGCCGATCAGCATGCCGTAGTTGCGGCGGATGTAGTTGATGATGGCTTCGTCGAACTTGTCGCCGCCGACGCGCACGCTGCCCTTGTAGACCATGCCGCCCAGGGAGATCACGCCCACCTCGGTGGTGCCGCCGCCGATGTCCACGACCATGGAACCCGACGCTTCCGACACCGG